>NZ_LXYF01000001.1:0-330167 GCF_002894065.1 Sphingobium sp. SA916 | reverse complement strand
CGGCTTCCGCGGCAGCAGACGCCCGCGCCGCCCGCGCCGCCGCAGCGGTGCCCGCGCCCGCGACCACCACGGTGACCACGGAAACCGTGAAGACCACCCCTACTGCGACGCGCAAGGCCGCTCCGGTCAAGCGCAAGGTGGTGCAGCGCACGACGAGCCCGGCCCGCGCTTCCGTGGTGGAGAAGACGACCACGACCGTCACCCAGCGCTGACGGCCGACGCCGGACCCCGGACATGGCGGCTTCCTGAGCGGAGCCGCCATGTTTCATGCACGGGAATGGATCGCGTCGGAACAATCGCAGGCGGCGCGACTTATCCAGCCTGACTTAGCGACAGCGAGGCCGATCATGTTGTGGACCATCCTTATCATCCTCCTCATCCTCTGGGCATTGGGCGCATTCATCGTGCCGGTGGGCGGGGGACTGATCCACCTGCTGCTGGTATTGGCGTTGGTCGTCCTCGTCTATCAGCTTGTGGCGGGCCGACGGGTTCCCTGATCGTTTCACCAGGATGATTGTCGGCACCCGTCCGGCAGTCATCATGGCCGTTTCCTGCAGAGTTGATCCGGATCAGTAAGATTTTCAGGAACGCTCGCCTGCCCCGGGATTTTTAGCCATGATGAATGAGAGGTTTTATCGTGGCGACACAATGGGAATATCACGGGTCACAATTTCTGCAGCAGCCGTTTCAGGAGGAACTTACCTACTGGAATCGTGAACGGCTTTCGCCAGCATTTCCTTCGGACATGACGGCGGAGAGATTCGACCGCGATCGGCGGATGCTTCGTCTGGAGCATGGCTTTATCGAGGAGCTGCGCGCGGAGGTTCGCGAGGAAGCGGCGCAGGCGCCGACCGACCCGGACGGGTTCATCGCCTGGTTCGAAGGGCTGAAGGAAAGCGGGCCCGGCCAGAAGGACGCGCTTTTCCCTTGGCTGGCGCAGGAGGCGAGCCGGGACGAGATTCGATGGTTCCTTTCGCAGGAAGCGGCGGGAGAGGCGGGTTTCGACGATCTGGTCGCCCTGACGCAGGTGAAGCTGCCGCCGCGCGCCAAGCTGGAACTGGCGCGCAACTATTGGGACGAGATGGGCCGCGGCAACGCCAAGGGCATGCACGGCCCGATGCTGGGCCAGCTGGTCGACATACTCCACCTCGACATCGAGGTCGAGAGCACGGTCTGGCAGAGCCTGGCGCTCGCCAATGCGATGACGGCGATGGCGACGTCGCGCTGTTATGCCTGGCACAGCGTCGGCGCGCTGGGCGTGATCGAACTGACCGCGCCCGGCCGTTCCGCCCATACCGCCCAGGGCCTGCGCCGCATCGGGCTCAGCGGCAGCGAAAGGCGCTATTTCGATCTGCATGCCGTGCTGGACGTCAAGCATAGCCGCGACTGGAACGACGAAGCCATAGTGCCGCTCGTCGCCGAAGACCCACGGCGGGCGACGGCGATGGCGGAAGGCGCGCTGATCCGCCTGCGGTGCGGGGAGCGTTGTTTCGAGCGCTATCGCGCGCATTTCGGATTGGGATGAGGCGCCATGGCGGCAAATCCCAAAATCCTGCTGGTGGAGGACGATCCGGCGATAGCGGGCATCATCGCGGACCTGCTGGAAGACGCGGATTATGAGGTGGACGGTCCATATGCCAGCCTGGCGGACGGCATGGCGGCGGTCGCGGCGGACTTCCCAGCGGGCGCGGTGCTCGACGTGCGGGTGAGGGATGGGGATGTCGGTCTGCTCGCCGACGATCTGGACCGATATGACATCCCTTATCTGTTCTGCACCGGCGCCTTTGCGCATCCTGCCGTCAACGCTCATCCCGGCGCTCCGCTCGTGCCCAAATGGGCCTTGTCCCGCCAGTTGATCGATGCCCTGCGCCGGATCGTGCATTAGAATGAGGATGGCCCGCCATGAGCGCATCGGATGGGAAGGGCGATACGGCGGAAACCCTGTCGCCCATCATTCCCGAAGATATTGAGAACGCCGCCGCCGCGTTGCTGAAGGACTGTTGTTCCGCCGAACTGACGCTGGCGACGGCGGAAAGCTGCACGGGCGGGCTGCTGGCGTCGCTGCTGACCGATGTGGAGGGCGCGAGTCACGCCTTCGAGCGCGGCTTCGTCGTCTATAGCGAGGATGCCAAATGCGAATTGCTGGGCATCCGCAGCGAGCGGATCGCGGCCTGTGGCGCGGTCAGCCGGGAGGTCGCCATGGCGATGGCCGATGGCGCGATCGAACGGTCCCATGCGGACATCGCGCTTGCCATAACGGGCTATGCCGGCGCGGCCCCGCCCGGGGAAGAAGCGGGCCTGGTCCATTTCGCCTGCGCCGCACGAGGCGGGCCGACCGAGCATCGGGAAGAGCATTTCGGGGACATAGGGCGAGGACCCGTGCGGATCAGGTCCATCCGGGTCGCGCTCGAGATGATGAGGCATGCCCTTGAGCGAGGTTGAAAGGTTCGCGTCGATCCATAGCCACGGCCTTGTCCGTGTCGCCGCGGCGACGCCCAAGGGCAGCGTTGGCGATGTCGGAGCCAATGCACAGGCGATCCGGACGCTTGCGCGGCAGGCGGCGGGCGGCGCGGCCGACCTCCTGCTGTTTCCCGAGCTATGCCTGTCATCCTATGCGATCGACGACCTGCACCTGCAGGAAGCGCTGCTCGACCGGGTGGAACGGGAGGCGGCGGCGCTGATCGAGGCGAGCGCCGGCTGGCCGGTGTTGCTGATCGGTGCGCCGCTTCGGCGCGGGGGGCGGCTCTACAATTGCGCGCTGGTCATTGCGGACGGGCGGCTGCTGGGGGTGGTGCCGAAAAGCTATCTGCCCAATTACCGCGAATATTATGAAAAGCGCTGGTTCGCGTCCGGAGCCGGTCTTTCCGGGCTGGAAATCGACGTCAGCGGCCATGTCGCGCCGTTCGGCACGGACCTGCTGTTCGCGGCCGACACCTGTCCCGACTTCATCTTCCATGTCGAGATCTGCGAAGATTTCTGGGCGCCGCTGCCGCCCTCCACCATGGGGGCGATGGCGGGCGCGCTGATCCTGTGCAATCTTTCGGCCTCCAACATCACCATCGGCAAGGCGCGCGACCGGCATCTGCTATCCGCCTCCCAGTCGGTGCGCTGTCAGGCGGCCTATGCCTATTCGGCGGCGGGCACGGGCGAGAGCACCACGGACATGGCCTGGGATGGGCAGGCCATGGTGCATGAACTGGGCGAACTGCTGGCGGAATCGGAGCGGTTCGGGGATGCGGCGGAACTGCTCTACGCGGATGTCGATGTGCAGAGGCTGCGGCTGGAGCGGATGCGCAACGGCACCTTCAACGACAATGCGGCCGCGGCCGGGCATCCGGAAACCCGCTTCCATACCGTGCGTTTTCCCTTTCTGCGCGGCGGCAAGGATGTCGGCCTACACCGGTCGCCCCGGCGCTTTCCCTTCGTCCCCGCCGATCCGGGGCAGCTTGCGGCGGATTGCTACGAGGCTTTCAATATCCAGGTCGAGGGGCTGGTCACGCGCTTTCGGGCGACCGCGGGCCGGCATTTCGTCATCGGCGTGTCGGGCGGCCTCGATTCCACCCATGCCCTGATCGTCGCCGCCAAGGCCTGCGACCGGCTGGGCCTGCCGCGCTCGGCCATATTGGGCTACACCATGCCGGGCTTCGCCACGGGCGAGTTGACCAAGGGCCATGCCTGGGCGCTGATGAACGCATTGGGGGTGAAGGGGGAGGAGATCGACATCCGCCCCGCGGCCCGCCAGATGCTGGGCGACATGGGGCATCCCTTCGCGCGGGGGGAGCCGGTCTATGACGTGACCTTCGAAAATGTGCAGGCGGGTTTGCGCACCGACTATCTGTTCCGGCTGGCCAACAGGCATGGCGGCTTCGTCGTAGGGACGGGCGACCTCAGCGAACTGGCGCTGGGCTGGTGCACCTATGGCGTAGGCGACCAGATGAGCCATTATGCGGTCAACAGCGCCATTCCCAAGACATTGATCCAGTTCCTGATCCGCTGGTGCATCGCGACCGGCCAGTTCGATGCGGCGACTGCGCGGATATTGGACGCGATATTGCATACCGAAATCTCCCCCGAACTGGTGCCGGCGGGGGAGGACGGCGCCTTGCAGAGCACAGAGGATCGGGTCGGCCCCTATGCGCTCAACGATTTCTTCCTGCATCATATTGTGCGCCTGGGCCTGCCGCCGTCGAAAGTCGCCTTTCTGGCATGGCACGCCTGGCGCGACGCCGGAAGCGGCGCATGGCCGATGGATTATCCGGAGAGCGCCAAACGCGCCTATGATCTGCCGACGATCCGGCACTGGCTGGAAAATTTCCTCTACCGCTTCTTCACGATCAGCCAGTTCAAGCGGTCCGCGCTACCCAATGGCCCGAAAATCTCCTCCGGCGGCGCGCTGTCGCCCAGAGGCGACTGGCGGGCGCCGTCGGACGGGACCGCGACGGTGTGGCTCGACGAATTGGCGCGTGGCCTGGATGGCGACGACAACGGGGGCTGACCTCCGCCGAAGTCGTCGTGGGATCACGCGGCCTGACGCCGGAACAATGTTTCGAACACGGATTTTATCACCCATGCCGATATTCCACATTCACCTGTTCAACGACGACAATGTGATCGACGAAGCCGGTCAGCAATTTGCTGACGTGGCGGAGGCGCGGGCCGAAGCGATCCGCAGCGGGCGCGAAATCATCGCGGAACATGTCATCCACGGCCGGCCTGTCAATCTCGATCATCATCTGGTCTTGCAGGACGATCAGGGCCGCAAGCTGGAAACGATCTATTTTCGCGATGTCGTGACGTTCGGTGGCTGACCTGCGGCGATTCTGCAGGCCGCCCCCCTCGCGCATCATCGCCCTGCGGCGGTTGCGCCCTCTTGTGGGGAGCGTCGGCTGATGCCGCATCCAGCCCTGCAATATTTCCTGAACCGGCTTCTGATCCGTTCCCCGCTGACGGAGGAGGAACGGCAGGCGATCCTGTCCATGCGCTTCCATTTGGCGCAGGTGTCGCCCAATGTCGACATCGTCCCTCCCGGTCATCGGGTGACCTATTCCTGCCTGGTGGCGGAAGGCCTGGCGGGGCGGTTCGGGCAGTTGCCCAACGGCATGCGGCAGATCACGGCGATGTATATTCCCGGCGACATGTGCGACCTGCATTCCGCCATGCTGCCGCGCGTGGAATGGGCGGTTCAGGCCCTTTCCGCGCCGCTGACCTACCTGAAGATCCCGCATGAGGAACTGCTGCGGGTCTCGCGCGCCCATCCGCGCGTGGCGGAGGCCTTCTGGCGCGACTGCGTGGTCGACGCTTCGATCATCGCCCAATGGGTGGTCAGCCTTGGCAGGCGGGATGCGGCGGCGCGCACCGCGCATCTGCTGTGCGAAATGGCGTTGCGGCTGGAATGTGCGGGCCAGGGTTCGCGCACGGCCTTCGAATTCAAGGCGACGCAGGCGCATATTGCCGACGCGCTCGGCATCACGCCGGTGCACATGAACCGCGTCGTGCGCTGGCTGAGGCAGCAGGGTGTCCTGTCCTGGACCGGGCGGACCATCCGCGTGCTGGACTGGGACGGCCTCGTCCGCATCGCGAGCTTCGACAGCGGCTATCTGGAAATGCGTCGGGAATAGGCTCATAGCAGCCAGCTCGCCGCCAGCGACAGGGCGCAGAGGAAGGTGACGCCGGTCGTCGTCCAGCCCAGCAGGTTGGTCCAGCGGCCATTGGTGCGCGCGCCGACCACGGCCGGGCGGTTGGTGAGCAGCATCATGAGCAGCAGCAGCGGCGGCACGGAAAAGCCCTGGACGATGCCCGACCAGACCAGCGCCTTCATCGGGTTGAAGCCCAGGAAGTTCATCGCCACCGCCAGCACCGTCACCGCCGCGATGATGGCATAGAACAGCCTGTTGTCCTGCGGCGCGTCATGCAGGCTGCCCGCGCGGCCCAGCCCCTGCACCACGTCATAGGCCGCGCCCGTGGTCATCACCGGCACCGCCAGGAAGCCCACCCCGACCACGCCGGCCGCGAACAGGAATTTCGCGGCCTGACCGGCGATGGGTTCCAGCGCGGCGGCGGCGTCGGCGGCGGTCTCGATCTCCGTCCGTCCGGCGGCGTGCAGGGTGATCCCGGTCGCGAGCAGGATGAAATAGAGGATGAGGTTGGAAAAGATCATGCCGGTCAGCACGTCGCGGCTCGTCCGCTTCATCTCCGACGCGGTCGCGCCCTTGCGCTGCCAGAGCCGGCGGCGGCCCAGGGCGATCTGCTCCTCCACCTCCTGATTGGATTGCCAGGTATAGATATAGGCGGAAAGCGAGGTGCCTATGCAGGCGACGATCAGCGACAGCGATTGCGCATCGATCCCGAGTGCCGGGATGAAGGTGGCGCGCAGCACCGCGATGGGATCGGGGCGGGCCATGACCGCCGCCGCCACATAGGCGAAGAGGATGAGCGCCAGCCAGCGGAACACGCGCCGGATGAGCATGTAGGAACCGAAATATTGCAGGGCGAAGATGATCGCCGCCGCGCCCACCACGATCAGCGGCACCGGGATCGGCACCAGCAGGTTGAGCGCCGCGCCGATGCCGCCCAGGTCCGCCGCCGCCTCTATGATGTTGCCGGCGAAGGCGAGCGTCACCAGCGGCAGCAGCAGCCAGCGCGGGAACTGATCGCGGATGCAGGCGAACAGGCCCTTGCCATAGACCTGCCCGATCTTCGCGGACAGATAGACGACGACATACATCATCGGCAGCAGGACCGGCGCGATCCACAGGAAGGCAAGGCCGTAGCGCGCGCCCGCGCTGGCATAGGTGCCGATCGCGGAAGGATCGTCGTCTGCGGCGCCGGTCACGATGCCGGCGGCGAGCATCTTCATGACGCCCCGGCGCGGCCTGTCCACCGGCCTGCGGGTTTTCAGCGGTTCACGGGATTGGGCAGTCAATTTCCACCTCGAATGGGCAAAGCCGTGGTTCAACACGGTAGGCACGGCGGGAGGTGCATGGCCGTTAACCCATGATAGCGGGCCGGTTTCCACGGCGCGCCGATGGCGGAATTTCGATCACATAGGTTAGCGGATCGTCCGGGTCGCGCCGGCGGTCCGGAACGCGCTCCACCGGGCGGGAATTGGGGCAGGCATGGCGGATCACATGGCAGATTGGGCGGCTGCGATGCGCGCGGGGGACCATGCCGCCGCCTGGGCGATTTCGGAACGGGAACTCCAGCGGCGCGATCCCGCCCGCCGGGACGATCCGACGCTGCCCTATCATCAGCGCTGGGTATGGGACGGGCGGCCTTATGAAGGCAGGCATTGTCTGGTGCGCTGCTATCATGGCCTGGGCGACAGCATCCAGTTCGCGCGCTTCCTGCCGATGCTGGCGGCGCGCACGGCCTCGCTGACGGTGGAGATGCAGCCGCGGCTGATCGACCTCATCGCCGGACCGGGCGGCGGCATCCGCTTCGTCCCCTTTATCGACGCCCATCCGCTGCCGCAGTCGGAATGCGATCTGGAGATCACGGAACTGGACTTCGCGCTTCGGCTGACGCCCGCCGATGCGGCGATGCCCTATCTCGCGGCGGAAAGCGGCGTGCTGCCGCATGGTTGCGTCGGGCTTTGCCATGGCGCGGGACCGTGGGACCCCGCGCGGTCCATTCCGCCGCACCTGCTGGCGCCGATCTGCGCCATGGCGCCCTGCATCAGCCTAATGCCGGAGGCGACGACGCTGCCCGTGCTCAATCCGGACGGCTGCCCCTTCGACATGAAGGCGACGGCGGCCCTGGTCGCCGCGACGGATCTGGTCATCACCGTCGACACGATGATCGCCCATCTGGCCGGCGCCATGGGCAAGCCGACCTGGCTGTTGCTGAAGTCCGATCCCGACTTGCGCTGGCCGGTCGGCGCGCGCGGCACGCCCTGGTATCCGTCGATGCGGATCTATGCCCAGCCCAGCGCCGGGGACTGGGAAACGCCATTGGCCGAACTGGCGCGCGACCTTGCCGCCTGTCCGGCGCTCGCAGCGGAAAGGTAGCTGAACATGGGATATATGCCGACCCCTTCCGTGCCGGTGTCCTGGGGGGAGCTGCTGGACAAGATGACGATCCTGCAGATCAAGCAGGAGCGGATCGCCACGCCCGCCGCGCGGGACAATGTGGGCAGGGAATATCGGTTGCTGAGCGCCATTGGCGAACAGGCCCTGCGCGACGGGGCCGTGGGCGGTTTGGTCGAAAGCCTGAAGCGGGTGAACGAGGCGCTTTGGGAAATCGAGGACGCGATCCGGGGGGAAGAGGCGGCAGCGCGGTTCGGCGCGTCCTTCATCGACCTTGCCCGGTCGGTCTACCGGATGAACGACCGGCGCGCCGCGATCAAGCGGGAGATCAACCGCCTGCTGGATTCCGAACTGGTGGAGGAAAAAAGCTATGCCGCCTGCGCAGCGGACTGAGATGCGGCGGCTGGGCGTCCTGACATTCCACCGTTGCATCAACTACGGTTCCTATTGGCAGGCGCGCTGTCTGGTCGAAGGGTTGCGGCGCATGGGCGTCGAGGCCGAATTGCTGGACCATGAGTCGCCGCGCGTCACCTGGGCGGAGCTTCGCTGCGCGCTCAGCCCCACCCTGCCGCAGCGGACGCCGCGCAGCGATTTTCCGGCCTATGCCCGCAAGACCCGGAAATTTCGCGAGGCGTTCGAGCGGTTGCCCCTGTCGCGCCGCTTTCCCATCGACCGGCCGGAAGAGATGGGCGATTATGACGCCGTCATCGTCGGCAGCGACGAGGTGTGGAACCTGCGCCACCCCTGGTATGGTGGATGTTCGGCCTTTTACGGAAAAGGGGTTCGCGGGACGCTGATCTCCTACGCGGCCAGTTTCGGCAATCAGAATGCGTCGGAGGGACTGTCCGACCATTGGGCAAGCCAGATCGGCAACTTCGCGTCCATTTCCGTGCGCGACCAGAACAGCCGCCGGATGATCAGAACCGCGCTGGGTCATGACCCCGACATCGTGCTGGACCCTTGCCTGCAATTTCCCGGACCGGCGGCGCGCAGGGGCGGGTCGGGCGAAGGCTATGTGGCGCTTTACGGTCATAATTTCCCGGAGTGGTTCTGTCTTTCCGTCCGCAACTGGGCAAGGACGCGCGGGCTCCCGATCCGCAGCATAGGCTATCGCAACGACTGGGCGGACGAGCAATGGCTGGAGGCCGGACCGCTGGAATTCGCCGAGCTGATGGCGGGCGCCGACGCCGTCGTCACCAATTTCTTCCATGGCTGCGTCTTCGCCCTGCTGAATGGGCGTCCTTTCGTCACGGCGCCCTCCGCCTACCGCATGAACAAGGTGCGCGACCTCCTCTGGGAGCTGGGCGCGGAAGGGCATATGATCCTGCCGGAGGATGATGATCGGGTCGTCGCCCGGAGCCTCGACGAACCGCCGGCATCGGCCGTGCAGCAGCGCATCGATCGATTGCGGGCGCAGTCGGGCGATTTTCTGCGGCGGGCGCTGGCGATGCCGTCATGAGCGCGGCGGCGGTCAGCCCCCGCGACATGGTTTCGTCGGGCCTCTGCATCGGCTGCGGCGGCTGCGTCGCGCAGGCCCGGCCCGAGCAGGCCCGGCTGGAGTGGAACAGGGACGGCCAGCGCAACCCGGCCGGCGATCCGGATTGGTACCGGCGGCGGAGCGAGGGCTTTTCGGCATGCTGTCCTTTTTCCCCGCACGCCATGAATGAGGATGAGATCGCCGGACAGCGCTTTCCGGCAGCGGCGGCGCAGGACGATTATATCGGCCGGTTCGACGCCGCCTATGTCGGCCACGCCGCCGAAGCCGGCTATCGCGAAAGGGGCAGTTCGGGCGGCATGGTAAGCTGGGTCGCGGGCGAACTGCTGCGCCAGGGGATGGTGGATGGCGTGGCGCATGTGACGCGGGCCGATCCCGCGACCGAGGGGCGTCTGTTCCGCTATCGCATAGCGCGCGATCTTCCTGCTTTGTGGGAGGGCGCGCAGTCGCGCTATTATCCCGTCGACATGGCCGAGGTGCTGCGCGAGATCCGGGAGGTGCCGGGCCGCTATGCCGTCGTCGGCATTCCCTGCTTCATCAAGGCGGTGCATCTCGCCCGCGCCGCCGATCCGCTGCTGCGGGAGCGTATTGTCTTTACGCTGGGCCTGGTGTGCGGGCATATGAAAAGCCGCCATATGGCGTCCAGCTTCGCCCGGCAGATGGGTTTCGACCCCGCCGCTGTCCGGCAGATCGACTATCGCGTCAAGGACCCGGAGCGGCCGGCCAACTGGTACAGGGCGCGGCTGACCGATCGCGCCGGCGAACAGCGGATGCGGGATTGGTGGCATCTGGTGGATGGTGACTGGGGGTCGGGATTCTTCCAGAACAGCGCCTGCGACTTTTGCGACGATGTGGTGGCCGAGACCGCCGACATCGCCTTTGGCGATGCCTGGGTGGAACCCTATTCCTCCGACGGGCGCGGCACCAATGTCGTGGTGGTGCGGTCGCCCGCGCTGCACGCGATGCTGCGCGAAGGCATCGATGCGGGAAGGCTGGCCTTGCAACCCGTCGATGCCGGTTTCGTGCGGGAAACGCAGGCGGCGGGCTTTCGCCAGCGGCGGGAAGGACTGGCCTATCGGCTTTGCTGGAGGAAGGCGGGCGTCCGGCCGCGCAAGCGCGTGCGGCCGGGCAGCGCGGGCCTGTCGTGGCGGCGCAGGATGATCTATCGGCTGCGCCACGCGATCAGCAGGGGCAGCGGCAGGGTGTTCCGGCTGGCCGAGGCTCTGGGCAGGCCCGGCCTGTTCCTGCTCTGGGCGCGGGCCATGCTGAAGCTCTACCATGGCCTCGCTTATTCGCGCGGCTGGCTGGGGAAGCTGTTCGACCGTTTTGCGTGACCCTTGGCCGCAATGGTCGGCGGGCGCCTGCTGCGGGCTTACCCCTTGTCGCGTTCCACGAATTTGCTGAACCGGCTTTCCTTCCCGTCCTTCCTCTTGTCCTGATAGAGGAAGGCGAGATTGTTCTCATCGAAGATGCGGAAGAATTCATCCCACTCGATTTCGTCCAGCGCCTCATCCTTTTCGCGAAAGTCGATGCGCAGCAGGCCGCCGCCCTTGCCATTGTCTTCGGTCGCCTTGACGACTGCGGGGCGGCCGCCGCGATCCTCCACCCATTTGCGGATGGTGTCATGGTCGGTGGTCGTGTCCGATGTGCTCATGATGAATTCCTTTCCTTATCCTGTCGCCGCGGCGTAGATGCCGTCCATGATGTCGGCCACATGCGCCAGTTCTTCGCATTCCGGATCGAAGCGAGGGGAGCGCGCCAGCTTTTCGGCCCATTCCGCCGCCATTCGGCCGCCCCATGGATCGCCGGGCTCCGACAGCGTTTCCCGCGCCGTGCCGCGGAACAGCTCTGCCCGGAAGTCGTAGAAGGAGCCGCCGATGTTGCGGAATGCGGCTCCCGCCCTGTCGCCGTAAAAATCGGCGGCGATCACCGCATCCTGCCCGGCGTGGAGGTTCCAGGAGCAGGCGATCCGGACCATGCGCCCGTCCGCCAGATGCAGCGTCGCCATGCCCAGATCCTCGACCTGCCGGCCGCGATCCTCCAGCGGGCGTCCTTTCGCGAAGAGGGCGGCTTCGATCCGATCCACCTCGGGGAAGTCGAGCACCCAGAGCGCCAGGTCGATCAGATGCACGCCAAGGTCCATCATGCAGCCGCCGCCCGACAGTGCGGGATCGTGGAACCACGGCTTGTCCGGGCCATAGGCATTGTGGAAGATGAGGTCGACGGCATGGACATGGCCCAGTTGGCCGGCGCGGACATGCTCCCGCAGGGCGCGCATGCCTGCGGTGCCGCGATAGGACAGGTCGACGCCCAGCAGCCGGTCGGCCGCGCGGGCGGCGTCGATCACGGCCCGGACCTCCGCCCCGGTGCGGCCCAGCGGCTTCTGGCAGAAGACCGGGACGCCCCGCTCCAGCGCGCGGATCGACTGTTCTGCGTGGAGTGCGCTGGGGGTGGCGATGACCATGCCGTCGAGCGGCTGTTCCAGCAGCGCATCGAGCGACTCCAGCCGCACCGCGTCGGGAGCGAGCAGGGCCGCCTCCGCGCCGTTGCCGGGCAGAGCGTCGGCAATGGCGGCCGCCTCGATCCTGCCGGTCGCCAGCATGGCCTCCATCCGGTTGCGACCGATCCAGCCCACGCCCAGAAAGCCGATGCGCGGGCGGGTGAGGAGGGCGGGGGCAGGGGCGATAGCGGCACTCATGGGACGATGATCGCCTTTACGAAACCGTCCGGCTTGTCGCGCGTGGCGTCCAGCGCCTCGCCCAGCCGGTCGAGCGGATAGCGGTGGGTGATGAGCGGCGCGGGATCGATGCGGCCGGAGGCGACGGCCGCCACCGCTTCCCTCATTCCCTCTGCATAGGCCGCGGGATCGCGCTCATGGGCGTTGATGACGTCGATGCCGCGCCAGTTCCACAGCCACATGTTCACCTGGCGCGGCCCGTCCTGATGATAGCCCGCGACGATCAGCTTGCCGCGCTCGGCGGTGAGTTCGCCCGCCAGGTCGAGCGGCCATTGCTTGCCCACCGCCTCTATCGTCCGTTCGCAGAAGCGTCCTTGGGTGAGCGCGCCGACCCGGTCGATGATCGCCTGATGATCGTCCATCGCGATCGTCTCCGCCGCGCCGTGATCGCGGGCGAGGGCGAGCGAGGAGGGGCGCCGCGAAATGGCGACGACGCGGGCTCCCGCCTCCGTCGCCAGCCGGGTGAGCAGCGCCCCCAGAAAGCCGATGCCGATGATCGCGATGGTCTGGCCGGGCTGGATGTCGGCGCGGCGGAAGATGTTGAATGCGCACCCCAGGGGCTCGCCGGGGAAGGGCAGCCCGTCCAGTTCGGACGGCAGCCGCACGATGGCGCTTTCGTCCGCGAGGTCATGGTCGGCATAGCTGGCATAGGAAAGCGCCGCCACGCGGTCCCCCACCGTTACGGAGGTCACGTCCTTCCCGATGGCATCGACAATGCCCCAGCCCTCATGGCCGAGCGCGCCCGGCTCCAGCGGGAAGCTTTGCCATTCCGGTCCCGCCCAGGGGGTGAGGTTGGAGGCGCAGACGCCGCATCCCTCCAGCCTTATGCGGACCTGACCGGGGCCGGGCCGCGGCATCGGAACCCGGTCGATCCGCACCGCGCCGGGGCCGGTGACAACCGCCGCGCGCATGGTCGCCGCCTTTTCGGCCGGTTCGCGCTCCGCCATCAGCAATGCGCTCATTCCGCCGCCAGCGCGATCGCGCCCTCCCCACGGATAAAGGCCTCCAGCGCTTCATGCGCCCGGTCGTCTGTCATCTGCATCGGCGGATGCTTGCAGAAATAGGCGGCCGCCGGATGGATGGGGCCCCCCAGACCGCGATCCAGCGCGATCTTGGCGCAACGGATCATGTCGATGGCGACGCCCGCCGAATTGGGGCTGTCCTCCACCGACAGGCGCAGTTCGAGGTTCATCGGCACGCCGCCGAAGAGTTGGCCCTCCATGCGCAGGAAACAGACCTTGTTGTCATTCTGCCAGGCGACATAATCGGACGGGCCGATATGGATATTCTCATCCTCCAGCCGGGTTTCCGCGACCGACTGCACGGCTTCGGTCTTCGAAATCTTCTTCGACTTCAGCCGCGAACGGTTCGACATATTGAGGAAATCGGTATTGCCGCCGGTGTTGAGCTGGTAGGTGCGGTCCAACTTCACGCCCCGCTTGGCGAACAGGTCGGTGAGAACCCGATGGACGATGGTCGCGCCCAGTTGCGCCTTGATGTCGTCCCCGATGATCGGCACGCCGGCCCGCTCGAACCGGTCCGCCCATGCGGGGTCGCTGGCGATGAAGACCGGAATGTTGTTGACGAAGGCGACGCCCGCCTCCAGCGCGCATTGCGCGTAGAATTCCGTCGCCTGCTGCGATCCCACGGGCAGATAGTTGAGCAGCACGTCCACCTTCGCCTCGCGCAGCCGTTCGACCACCTGCGCGCGGTCGGGTTCGGCGGCGTCGGCAGGCAGGAAGGTGCGATCGTCGGGATGGTCCGCCATATGATCGGCGCAGCCGTCGAGCAGGCGGCCCATCTCCACCTTCACCCCGCTTGGGCGGACGTCGCCGCAGAAGGTCTGGGTGCAGTTGGGCCGGGCGAAGATCGCTTCGGCAATGTCGCGGCCGACCTTCCGCCGGTCGATGTCCCAGGCCGCCGCCAGTCGGATGTCGCAGGGGCGATAGCCGCCCAGTTCCCAATGCATCAGGCCGCTATGGTCGTTGCTCTCGGCGCGATAGTGGGACAGGCCCTGCACCAGCGAACTGGCGCAATTGCCGACGCCGACGATGCCGATGTTGATAGGTTGCATGATGCGTCTCCGTCAGGCGGTGCGGGCGACCGGCAGGGCGGCCGATGCCGGCGCGTAGCGGTCGATCATCCAGGCGCAGAAATCCGCGAAGGCCTGCGGATCGTGGGCCGCGCTGCTGTGATGGGGGGCGATGCCTAGATGTTCGGGCGTGAAGCAGAAGGTGACGGTGACGTCGAAATCGCCGAGCGCCTCCATCTGCCGGTCGAACCAGTCGACCGCATTGGGACGGAAGCTGTCGGCCCAGCTCAGGCCGGTGCGCAATTTCCTGACGCCCAGCCGCTTCATCCAGTCGACGGCATCGTTCAGGCGCGGGTCCTCGAAATGGAACCATTGCATCAGCCCCATCTCGCCAGCGACCCTGGCATAGTCGTCCAGTGCGGGCTTGGGCGTGCCGTCGGCGCGGATCAGCCCCATGTAGAAATGGCGGTAATAGCTCGATCCTTCCGCTTCCCGATGGCGCGTGGTTGCGCCCCATTCCTGCGGCAGGTCGTAAAGGCTGTACCAATAGATGCGCGGCACCCGCCCGATCAGCAGTTCGGCGGTGCGGTTGAGGCCGAAGACCTGCACTTCCTCCGCGCCGAAGGAGCCGACGCCGACTTCCGTCACCCAGACCGGCTTGTCGGGCACCACCGCCTCGATCTCCGCGATCCGGGCGGGCCAGTCATTGAGCGGCCAGAGGTTCCAGTCGAGAGGGAAGCCGTGCACCGCCACGACATCCACCGCGTCCAGCGCGCCATGGTCGCGCATCCGGTTCACCCAATGCGGATCGATGGGCGACATGCCGCCCAGCACGCGGGTCACGGCGGGATTGGCGTCGGCGATGGCGGCGCCCGCGCGGATCACCATGTCGGCATAGAGCGACCAGTCGGGGTCGACCTCCGGGTCCCAATGCGACTTGTTATTGGGTTCGTTCCAGATCATCGCGGCTTCGATCATGCGTCGGTTCCCTCCTCTGGCCCTTGGGCTGGATAGACGGCCGGCCTGCCCATCAGCTCCCCGAAGGGGATCGAGGCGGCGCGGCAGAGATAGACTTCCTCCTCCGGCTCGGCCTCTATGGTGAAGCCGGCGGCGCGCAGCAGCGCCTGCGCGCCGGCCTTGTTCGGGGCCCACCAGTTGGTCCAGTCATGCGCGAATTTCCGTTCGATGAAGTGCAGGCGCGGATAGGCCGGATTGTCGAAGAAGCCGGGCGGGCGGCTGGTGCCGGGGACGTGGAAGGGATGATCCTCCGGCACCAGCAGCACGTCGGACGAACCCTGCTGCATCGTCTGGAACAGCATCATGTCGCCCGCCACGTGCTCGCGGATCAGGTCGAGCGCGAGCAGGGGGTGCCGCAGATGGTAGAGCACGCCCATGAAGATCACGAGGTCGAAGCGGCGACCGAGCTTTCCGACGTCATAGACGGACAGGTTGCGGAACTCGATGCCGTCATGGCCCAGCGCTTCGGCGGCGAAACGGGCCTGGGCCAGATACCGGTCGTCGGAATCGATGCCCAGGACTTCGGCTGCGCCCCGGCGTTTCATCTCGAGCGAATAGAAACCGGCGTTGCAGCCGATGTCGAGTACGGATTTTCCGGAAAGGTCTTCGGGAACGGCATCCGCAAAGCGCGCGAATTTGAAAGCCGGATAATCGCCCAGGAAATGATCCGGCGCGGTTTCCACGCCGCCGATGCGAAGATTGTGGAACCATGGGCCCAATTCTTCGATCTGGCGGCGCAATGCGTCGGTCTTGCGGTCTGCGGCGAGATTCACTGTCTTCATGCGGGTACCTCGTTCAATCGGGTCACGCTACCGCCGCCTGGTCCCAGCAGGATCGTGCTGATCGAACCGGGATCGACTTCGAACCTCAGCAGATTGTCGAGGCTGAGGCCGAGATAATGCGCGATCGTCCCGCGGATGATGTCGCAATGGGTGACGCAGAGGATGGTCGCGCCCGCCTTTTCCCGCGCGACTGTTTCCAGATGCCGGACGGTTCGGGCGACCGCGCCGCCCATCGTCTCTCCGCCCGGCGTCGCGCTGGTGGAGCGGTTGCGGTTCCAATCGCGCCAGCGCGGATCTTCCTCCAGTTCCGGAAAGGACTGTCCGTTCCAGGAACCGAAATCGACCTCGTCCAGATCGGGGACGATGGCGACCTCCAGCCCCAGGGACCGGGCAATGATGGAGGCGGTTTCCACCGTGCGCTGGCGCGGGCTGGCATGGACGGCGTCTATGTCGTGCAGGCCGCGCCATGCCGCGACGCCGGCTGCCTGCATGCGGCCCCGCGCAGTGAGGGGCGACGCGCCCGCCCGCCCGCTCAGCAGGCGGCCATATTCGCCATGCATCCCATGACGGATCAGGTGAAAGCAGGTGCGGGGCGGTTCGCGGGAGGAGGACAGCATCAACATAGATGCTGCTTAACAGGACTAAGAGAAGGAAAGTTCCATAGCCGTAATTCTCAAACAGGTAAATGGAAACATCATGAATAACCTGTGTTTTTGTCGTATAACATGAGTTATTTTCATGAGTTTATATTGAGTAGAGATTCAACGGTTTTCTGAAATATTTCCGGAACCTGACGGTAGAAGAAGATGTTCATGATCCCGTTGCCACGGTTGCGGGGAATATCACATTCTCGCGACCAATCCTTGGCAAATCATCATCAATGAAGGGGAGCGGCCGTGGAAAAGATTCTTGTCACGGGTGGCGCCGGTTTTATTGGCCGGACGGTTTGCCGGGAGTTGCTGGAGCGCGGCCATGCCGTTCGCGTGCTGGACAGCATGATCGAGCAGGTTCATGGAGACATCGAGCGACCGGCCGATCTCGATCCGGAGGTTGAGCTGATCCGCGCCGATGTGCGCAACGGCCATGCGGTGGATCGCGCCTTGCAAGGCGTCGACGCGGTCATCCACCTCGCCGCGGAAGTCGGCGTGGGCCAGTCCATGTATGAAGTGGAGCGCTATACCTCCGTCAACGACGTCGGCACCGCCGTCCTCTTCGAACGGCTGATCGACCGTCCGGTGCGGCGTGTGGTGACGGCCTCCTCGATGAGCATCTATGGCGAGGGGCTGTACCGCGACGAGGACGGCCGGATCGTCCAGGACGCGGAGCGCGGGTCGATCCGCGACAATCAGAAGGTCTGGGACCCGGTCGACCGGCAGGGCCGCCCGCTCACCCCTATCGCCACGCCGGAATGGAAGCAGCCCAATCTCGCCTCCATCTACGCGCTCAACAAATATGTGCAGGAACGCACGACCCACATCATGACCGCGCCCTATGGCATGGAGGGCGTCTGCCTGCGCCTGTTCAACGTCTATGGGCCGGGGCAGGCGCTGTCCAATCCCTATACCGGCGTGCTGGCGATCTTCGCGTCGCGCCTGCTGAACGGGCAGAAGCCGATGATCTTCGAGGATGGCGGGCAGCGGCGCGACTTCGTGCATGTCGGCGACGTGGCGCGCGCCTTTGCCGATGCGCTGGAACTGCCGCAGGCGGCGGGCGGCACCTTCAACATCGGCTCGGGGCAGGACCGCTCCGTCACGGAGGTGGCGCAATCGCTTGCACTGGCGATGGGCCGGAACGACGGGGAACCGGAAATCGTCGGCAAGGCGCGCACCGGCGACATCCGCCATTGCTTCTGCGACACCGGCAAGGCGGAAGAGGTGCTGGGCTTCAGGGCGCGGCAGGACTTCCAGCAGGGCCTTGCCGTGCTGGCCGAATGGGTGGCGCGGCAGACCGCCGACGACCGCGTCAATCAGGCGCGGGCGGAGCTGGAAGCGCGGGGGCTGGTCGCGTGAAGCGCGCCGACGGAAGGCCCGTGCTGGTCACGGGCGGCGCCGGTTTCATCGGCTGCAACATCGCCGACCGGCTGGCGGGGGAGGGTGAGCAGGTCGTCGTCTATGACTCGCTGGCCCGGCCCGGCGTCGAGCGCAACCTTGCCTGGCTGGAGCAGCGCCACGGCGCCGCGATCACGCCGGTCATCGCCGATGTGCGGGACGATGCGGCGGTGGACGGGGCCGTCGCCGGCGCGAAGGCGGTCTTCCACATGGCCGCGCAGGTCGCCGTCACCACCAGCTTCACCGACCCGCGCGCCGATTTCGAGGTGAACGCGCTCGGCACGCTCAACGTGCTGGAGGCTGCGCGCCGCCGCGCCACGCCGCCACCCGTGATCTTCGCCTCCACCAACAAGGTCTATGGCGGGCTGGAGGATTTGGATTTCCCGTTGATCGACGGCGCCTATCAGCCGGCCTCGGAGCATCTGCGCGCCAACGGCATCGACGAGAGCCGCCCGCTCGATTTCCATACGCCCTATGGCTGCTCCAAGGGGGCGGCGGACCAATATGTGCTGGACTATGCCCGCAGCTTCGATCTGCCCGCCGCAGTGCTGCGCATGAGCTGCATCTACGGCCAGCGGCAGATGGGGACGGAGGATCAGGGCTGGGTCGCGCATTTCCTGATCAGCGCCCTGGAAGGACAGCCGATCACCCTTTATGGCGACGGTCATCAGGTGCGCGACATATTGGACGTGCAGGATGCGGTGGACGCCTATCTGGCGGTCTGGCGGCAGATCGGACGGGTGGGCGGCCGCGCCTTCAACCTGGGCGGCGGGCCGGACAATGCCGTCAGCCTGCGGCAGATCCTGGCCTTCATCGGCGTCCATCTGGGCAAGTCCATCGTACCCGACTTCGCGCCCTGGCGGGCGGGCGACCAGCGCTATTTCGTCGCGGACACCGCCTCGGCGCGCACGGCGCTGAACCTGAAGGCGCGCAAGCCCTGGCGGCAGGGCGTCGCCGACCTGGCCCGCTGGCTGGCGGAGGAACGGGCGGAGCGCGCCGGGCCCAGGCTGATGACCGCGAGCGCGCTGTGAGGGGCGGCGGGCATCTGCTGCTGTCCGCCGACGCGGTGGGCGGCGTCTGGCAATATTCGACCGACCTCATCCGCGCGCTCCAGCCCCATGGCTATGAGGTGACGCTGGCCGTCATGGGCCCTGCGCTGAGCGAGGCGCAGCGGGCGGAGGCGGCGGCCATAGCCAATTGCCATCTGGTGGAAACCGGCCTCGAACTCGAATGGCTGGCGGCGGAAGCGGCGCCCATCGTGCAGGCCGAGGCGCGGCTGGCGGAAATGGCGGGCGACCTTCGCGCCGACGCAGTGCAACTGCATACGCCGGCGCTGGTCAGCGCCGGCCGTTATCCCTGCCCGGCGATCGCGCTGCTGCACAGTTGCGTCGCGACCTGGTGGGAAGCGGTGCGCGGCGGTCCCATGCCGGAGGATTTCAACTGGCGCACCGCGCTGGTCGCGGCCGGCCTTCGGCAGGCGAGCCGCATCGTCGCGCCCAGCATGGCCTTTGCGCAGGCGGCGCGCCGCCACTATGGCGTGCTCCCCATGGCGGTCCATAATGGCCGGTCCTTTCCGGTGACGCCGCAGGCGATGCAGGACCATGTGTTCACCGCCGGCCGCCTCTGGGACGAGGGCAAGAATGTCCGGGTGCTGGATGAGGCGGCCGCCCGCATCGCCGTGCCGTTCAGGGCCGCGGGGCCGCTTGAGGGGCCGCAGGGCGGGGCGATCGGTCTGCGTTCGCTGCTGCCGCTCGGCCCGCTCGACAGCATGGCGCTGGCCCGGCATCTGGCCAGCCGGCCGGTCTTCGCCTCGGCGGCGCTTTACGAACCCTTCGGCCTTGCGGTGCTGGAGGCGGCGCTGGCGGGTTGCGCGCTGGTGTTGTCCGACATTCCGACTTTCCGGGAGCTATGGGATGGCGCCGCCATCTTCGTCGACCCGCGCGATGCGCAGGCTTTCACCTGGGCGATAGAGGCATTGCTGGGCGACGGCGCCGCTCGCGGGGAAATGGGCCAGCGCGCCCAAGCACGGGCGGGCGCCTATACCCCCGCCGCCACGGCCGCGCACATGGCCGCCCATTATCGCGCCGTCCAGCGGAAGGTCGCCGCATGAAGATCCTCTATTTCACCCATTCGCTGCTGTCCTGCTGGAACCATGGCAATGCCCATTTCCTGCGCGGCGTGCTGCGCGAACTCGTCGCCATGGGCCATGACGTGCTGGCGCTGGAGCCGGAGGGCAATTGGAGCCTCGCCAACCTCCTGTCCGACCATGGGGAGGAGGGGCTCGCCGCCTATCGTCAGGCCTATCCCGAACTCCGTGCCCAAGGCTATGGCATGAAGGACGATCTGGTGGCCCTGCTCGACGGCGCGGACCTCGTCATCGTCCACGAATGGAATGAGCCTTCGCTGGTCGGGGCGCTCGGCCTGATCCGGGCGGGGCGGAGCGATTTCACGCTGCTGTTCCACGACACCCATCATCGCGCCGTGTCCGATCCCGACGCGATCCGGGCGTTCGACCTGTCGGGCTATGACGGCGTGCTGGCCTTCGGTGAGGCCCTGTCGGAGGTCTATCGAAGCTGGGGCTGGGGCGAGCGCGTCTGGACCTGGCATGAAGCCGCCGACACAAGGCATTTCCGCCCCTTGCCCGGTGAGAAGAGCGGCCTCGTCTGGATCGGCAACTGGGGCGATGGGGAGCGTACCGCCGAACTGGAGGATTACCTCTTCCGCCCCGCGCGGCAGGCGAAGCTCCCGCTCGACATCTATGGCGTGCGCTATCCGCAGGAGGCGCTGGCGACGCTGGAACGCTATGGCGTCGCCTATCATGGCTGGGCGCCCAATGCCGCCGCGCCGGCTATCTTCGCCCGCCACCTTGCCACCGTCCATGTGCCGCGCCGCTATTATACGCAGCTTCTGCCCGGCATTCCGACGATCCGGGTGTTCGAGGCGCTGGCCTGCGGCATTCCGTTGCTGTCCGCCCCTTGGGACGACAGCGAAGGGTTGTTCCGGCCCGGCGAGGATTTCCTCTTCGCCCGGACTGGCGATGAGATGAGGGGCCATATGCGCGCCATCAGCGAGGATGCGGACCTTCGCGCCAGCCTCGTCCGCAACGGATTGGAGACGATCCGCAGCCGCCATAGCTGCGCCCATCGCGCGCAGCAGCTGATGGACATCACGGCGTCGCTCGACGCGCAGCCGATCAGGAGCGTTGCATGAAGATCGCCTTTTACGGCTCCAGCCTGCTTTCCTCCTACTGGAACGGCGCGGCCACCTATTATCGCGGGATATTGGAGCAGCTTGCCCGGCATGGCCATCGCATCGCATTCTATGAACCGGATGCCTTCGACCGGCAGCAGCACCGTGACATCGACCCGCCCGACTGGGCGCGGGTGGTGGTCTATCCCGCCACGCCGGACGCGCTGAAGGGCGTGATGGACGAGGCCGCCGATGCCGACGTCGTCGTGAAGGCCAGCGGCGTCGGCGTGTTCGACGACGAGCTGCTGGACGGCGTCATGCGCCGCGCCGGCCCCCATGCGCTGCGCATCTTCTGGGATGTGGACGCCGCCGCAACGCTGGACGAGATGCGCGCCGATCCGGATCATGCCGTGCGCCGCGCCTTGCCCGGACTCGACATGGTGCTGACCTATGGCGGCGGCGATCCGGTGGTGAACGCCTATCGCGGCTTCGGCGCGGTGGAGTGCGTTCCCGTCTACAATGCGCTCGATCCGCAGAGCCACCATCCCGTGCCGCCCGATCCGCGCTTCACCGCCGATCTCGCCTTCCTTGGCAACCGCCTGCCCGACCGGGAGGCGCGGGTGGAGGAATTCTTCCTGAAACCCGCCGCCCTGTCGCCCGGCCGCCAGTTCCTGATCGGCGGCAATGGCTGGGACAGCAAGGCGATGCCCGGCAATGTCCGCCATCGCGGTCATGTCTACACCGCCGAGCACAACGCCTTCAATTGCAGCCCGCTGGCCGTGCTGAACGTCGCCCGCGACAGCATGGCGCATATCGGCTTTTCCCCCGCGACCCGCGTGTTCGAGGCGGCTGGGGCAGGGGCCTGCCTGATCACCGATGCGTGGGAGGGGATAGAGATGTTCCTGACCCCGGACGAGGAGGTGCTGGTCGCCCGCGACGGGCAGGATGTGGCGGATCATCTGGCGGCGCTGACGCCGGAGCGGGCGCGGGCGATCGGACAGGCGGCGCTCGCCCGCGTCCGGGCCGAACACAGCTATGAACTGCGCGGGCGCCAGGTCGACGAAATCCTGCGCGACCGGTCGGGGCGGCGCGCCGCCAGGCAGCATCAGATGGAGGGAGCATGAAACTCGTCGTCCTCGGCCTCAGCCTGTCTTCATCCTGGGGCAATGGTCATGCCACGACCTTCCGCGCCCTGCTCTCGGCCTTTGCCGGGCGCGGGCATGAGATACTCTTCCTGGAGCGGGACGTGCCCTGGTATGCCAGCCAGCGCGACCTCATCGATCCCGCCTTCTGCCGGCTGGAATTCTACGACAGCGTGGAAGCGCTGGAAGATTGGCGGCAGGAGATCGAGACGGCGGACGCGGTCATGGTCGGCTCCTATGTGCCCGACGGCATCGCGGTCGGCCATTATGTGCAGCGCATCGCGCGCGGGGTCACCGCCTTCTACGACATCGATACGCCCGTCACGCTGGCGGCGCTGCGCGAAGGGCGGTGCGACTATCTGTCGGCGGAACTGATCGCGGGCTATGACTGCTATTGCTCCTTCACCGGCGGCCCGACGCTCGACCTGCTGGAGCGGCATTATCGTTCCACCATGGCGCGGGCGCTCTATTGTTCGGTGGATGCGTCGGCCTATCGGCCGATGGACGTGCCGAAGAAATGGGATCTCTCCTATCTCGGCACCTACAGCCCGGATCGCCAGCCCACCTTGGAGAAGCTGCTGATCGAACCGGCGCGGCTGCTGCCCGACAGGCGTTTCGTCGTCGCCGGGCCGCAATATCCGGACGACATGGACTGGCCCGCCAATGTCGAGCGGATCGAGCATCTCGCCCCGCGCGACCACGCCGCCTTCTATTCCGCCTCGCGCTACACGCTGAACGTCACGCGCGCCGACATGATCGAGGCGGGCTGGTCCCCTTCCGTCCGGCTGTTCGAGGCGGCGGCCTGCGGCACGCCGATCATCTCCGACGTCTGGCCGGGGCTCAATGAGCTGCTGGAGCCCAATCGCGAAATCATCTTCGCCTGGAATCCGGAGCAGGTGATCGTCGCCCTCCATGAGGATCGCGCCGATGTGGGCGAGGCCGCACGCCGCCGCATCCTGGACCGGCATATATCGGGCAGCCGCGCCGCCGAGCTGGAAAACTGGCTGCAAGAGGCCGCCCGGATGCGCACGCGGGACATGGCGGCGGCCGAATGAAGAACGACAGGACAGAAAAGGACGGAGGGTCGATGAACGGAAAGCGTGAAACAGCCCTGGTGGCCGGAGGAGCCGGCTTCATCGGGTCGCATCTGTGCCGGGCGCTGCTGGACCGGGGGCATGAGGTGATCTGCCTCGACAACCTCCAGACCTCGCGGGAGGTCAACCTGCGGATGCTGGAGGGGCATCGCGCCTTCACCTTCGTGCGCGGCGACATCGTCGATCCCCTGCCCGATGCGGTCACGCGCCGGCGCGACATCAGCCGCATCTACAATCTCGCCTGCGCGGCTTCGCCGCCGCAATATCAGGCCGATCCCGAACATACGATGCTGACCAGCGTGGTCGGAACCGATCGCCTGCTGCGGCTGGCGGAGCAGGTCGGCGCGCGCTTCCTGCTCACCTCCACCAGCGAGGTCTATGGCGATCCGGAGGCGCATCCCCAGCGCGAGGATTATCGTGGCTGGGTGAACTGCACTGGCCCCCGCGCCTGCTATGACGAGGGGAAGCGCGCGGCGGAGGCCATGGCCTTCGACTTCGCCCGGCTGGGCCGCGCCGATGTGCGGGTGGCGCGGATTTTCAACACCTATGGCCCGAACATGCATCCCGACGATGGCCGGGTGATCTCCAACCTCGTCTGCCAGGCGTTGTCGGGCGAGGCCATCACCATCTATGGCGACGGATCGCAGACGCGCAGCTTCTGCTTCGTGTCGGACATGGTGGACGGGCTGATCCGGTTGATGGAGGCGCCCTTGTCCGACATGGCGCCGGTCAACCTGGGGAATCCTGAGGAATATACCATCCTGCAACTGCTGGATCAGGTCGTGGCCGCCACCGGCACGCGCTCCCAGGTCGTCTTCCAGCCGCTGCCGGTCGACGATCCGCGCCGGCGCAGGCCGGACATCCGCAGGGCGCGCCAGTTGCTCGGCTGGGAACCGCACGTTCCCTTGAGCGAGGGGCTGGCGATCACCTGCGCCTTTTTCGAGAAGGAGCTTTACGATCGCATGCCGGGCTTTGCATGCAGTCCTGCGTTGAGCGGCGCCTCCTTCGTGGGGGGCGCGGGCATCGCGGCCGAATGAGTGCGGGCGTCAGGCGCTGCCCTCGGCGCCTGGCGAGCGATGCGACGATCTCCCGGGGCGCGACCGGCTTTTGCAGCCGCAATGTATCGCCGAGATCGGGCGGTATGATCTCCTCGTCATAGCCGGTCAGGAACAGGAACGGCACGCCCCGTTCCTTCAGCAACCGGGCAAGGTCGAACGAGGGACCGTTTCCCAGGTTGATGTCCAGCACGGCGGCGGTGGGGCGTTCCTGGCGGATCGCAGCCATCGCCTTCTCCTCGGTCGGGAAAGGCCCCATGACCCCGGCTCCCGCGCCTCGCAGCGCTTCCGCCGTATCGAAGGCGAGATAATAGTCGTCCTCGACGATCAACACCGTCTGTGCCGCAAGGTCGGTCTGGCCCATCATGCCGGACTCAGCCTCCGTTCGCTTCGGCCGGGCTGGCCATGTGCGATCCGTCGGCGCCCGTTTCGGCAGTGCTGAAGAAGCCGCCCGCCAGAAGGATGGCGAAGGCGATCACGACCAGTAACAGGCTGATGCCCAGAACATAGCGGGTGACATGGGTGGAAGCGCCGCTTCGCGCCTCCTGCCGTGAGACATGGGTGACGATGCGGCCGTCTTCCTCTTCCTTGTGCATCGAAAACTCTCCTTTCGTTGAGGAGAGAACAGGCGCGCCGACGGGCTGGTTCCCGGAAAGGCGCGGCCCTGGTCGATCTTTTATCCGGTTGCAACAAGGGTCTGGCCGTCACGCCCCCCGTCAGCCGCTGTGGTGGAGGAACTCCGCTATGGCGCTGACATTATGGCCGACCTGCTCGACCGCCTGCTCCAGCCGGGCACGCGATGTGCTGAAACGCTGCTGCCAGTAGCGCGCATCGCTTTCCCGATCCAGCGAGACATGCTTCAGGTCCGGGGGAGCGGCAGGGGCGGCGAGGCTATGGATGTCCGTCATCGGCCTGCGTTCAGAAGGTCGAGATGATGTTTCACCACAGGCACGATCTTCGCCGCCGCGTCCTTGAGCGACCGGTCGGAACCGTGGGCGGCATAATCCTGATGCAGTTGCAGCGCCTGGCTGTGAGCCGCCTTCTGCTGCTGCCAGTAGAGGGTGTCGCGGGCGGCGCCCTTCGCCTGCTTCAGCGCCCTGACCTTCGCCTGCTGATCGGGCGTCAGAGTGGGCGGCGGCGCCTTGACGCCCGATGCCGCAGCCGCGCTTTTCAGCATGGCGGTGCTCTTGCCGTGATCCCCCACCATCATGGTGGCGAAGCTCTTGACCCTGGCATCCCTGGTCGTTTCCAGCACGATCTTGCTGGATGTCTGTTCGTACAGGTCGCCCGCGCCCGCTTTCCCCAGATAGGCAGTGGGCGATTCCGCCGCGGCGGCGGGCATCGCCACGGCGATCAGCGGCATCAGCAAGAGCATTTTGGACATGGTCGTTCCTCCTGCAAAGCCAGCGGTTTTCGGGGTTAGGAGGTTCCACGGCCCGACGCCCGCGCGATAACCTGCATTAGGCTGTGTGGGGATTCAGCCCATGGCGGGCTGCAAATGGCGGCTTTCTGCGCTTCCAGTGCTCACGTACTTTGAGTACGCTGCGCGCTGGTTCTCGAAAGCCACCATTTTCGCTCCACCCTGAACTGAATCCCCACACACCCTAGACAAACGGCAATTTTCCGGAGGCCGCCGGAGGGCGTGCCGCGTTCATCGGCTCTTTTTCTCGCTCCATCCCAATTATTTGCTGCGAGGAAACATAGGTGAATCCAGCATGAACCAGAAACGCTATGGTGGGGGCAGGTTCAATCGATATTGGTCCAGGGGGGCTTAACAGGGAGTAGTCCATGTTAAGCCAGGTTGCCGAAGGCGAAAACCAGGTTCATTTCCGAATGCATCAGTTTCTGGCCCGGGAAAATGAAAAACCCGACGCCATGCTTTATGTTCAGGAAGGGTGGGCGTGCCGATACCGGCTGCTGTCGGATGGCCGCCGCCAGATTACGGCGCTTTATCTGCCGGGCGATTATTGCGATCCGCAATGGGCGCTGGGCGGGGTGGCGTCCCAGCCCGTGGTGGCGATCACCAACGTCAGGGCGCTCCGGCTGCCCTGTCGCATACCCTCGCACGCCGGTTTCGACGGGCATAACGGCTTCTGGCAGGCGCTGTCCGGCATGATCGAGCGGCAGGCCAACTGGCTTGTCACCCTGGGCCGCAAGACGGCGCTCGAACGGGTGGCGCATCTGCTGCTGGAATTGTTCGAACGCATGCGGCAGGCGGGCCTTGCCTATGGCCAGCAATGCGCCATGCCGCTGACGCAGATGGAGATCGCGGACATGACCGGGCTGACCCCGGTCCACGTGAATCGCACGCTGCAATCCATGCGGGCGCGCGGTCTGGTCGAACTGCAATCCAAATGGCTGCGCATACCGGAGCTTCAGGCCCTGCGCGAAGTGGCCGCCCTCACCGGCCAGGACATGGCGGCCTGATCGGACGGGCGCGAACTTCTTGATGTCGCGCAACTTCTGCAACCGTCCAGCGCCGGAAAATGAGGCCCAACGGCAAAAATTACACCTGCATTAGCATATGTTAGCGAGCGTCGGCGGGCGGCTGGAGCAAGGTGAATCCTTCTTCGTTCGAACGTCGGTGCCGGCCGGTCGACCGAAGGAGAATGAGCAGCGCCACCAAGACGACGAGTCATGACACGATCCGGGATGAATTCCTCCACCCTTATAATGAGTCCCATGCCGCACTGCTCCGTCGTTCTTCCCGCCGGGGGGAGAGCGCCGCGTCGCGACGGCCCGGTCCTGCATGCGGCAGGCCGGCATTCCGCCATGGACAACCGGACCGCCAGCGGGGAGCATCGCGGCCGTGGCGGAGACGAAGACGGCATCCCATCCCGCTCATGAAAATGCCATCACCGATCCTGTTGCCGCTGCTGGCGCGCCTTGGCGGGCGCACGGCTCTCTCGAAGGAAGACGGCGCCGCTCTGCTATCCCTGCCGCACAGCCTGCGTCATTGCGAACCGGGGGACTATATCATCCGGGAGGGCGACCGGCCGCAATCCTGCCTGATCCTGCTGTCGGGCTTTGCCCATCGCCATCGCATATCGTCCAATGGCGGCCGCCATATCGTGGGAATACATGGCCGGGGCGACATATTGACGCTGCCGCCGGTGCAGCTCTTTCCATCGGAGGATTTCGTCCAGGCGCTGACCGATGTGCGCGTCGCCGCCATTCCGCTGGAGGACGTGCTGGCGCTGATGCGCGAGCGGGCGAACATCGCCGATGCGCTGTGGGCGGAGATGACGGCCGAAACATCGGTCTTCCGCGCCTGGATCAGCAATATGGGCCGGCGGGACGCCAGGGGAAGGATAGCCTATCTGCTTTGCGAGCTGGTGATGCGCAGCTATCCGGAAGGGGGATCGGACGGGTGCCGGCTGATCCTGCCCCTGTCCCAGGTGGAGCTGGCCGACGCCACCGGCATGACCACCGTGCATGTCAACCGGACGCTGAAGGCGCTGGAAAAGGCGGGGGTGATCGAGCGCGACCGGCGGCGGATCACCATCCCCAACTGGCGCCGCCTGACAGAACTGTCCGATTTCCGCCCCCAGGCCTGGCTCGGCCGGATGGACCGGCAAGTGGAGTTGGAGGAAGAACAGGGCTGAATGTCGATTGGCTCTAGTCGCTGGGGTGCAGCAGCCTCTTGGTCATGGGCAGGCTGATGTGCACCTTGAACGCGCCGGGCGTCCAGTCGATGGTGCCCGAACCGTCCAGTTCGAACGGGATCGTCTTGGTCAGCATCTCCGTGCCGAAGCCGGACCGGCGGGCGGCTGTCGGGCTGTCGCCGCCTTTTTCCTCCCAAAGGATGCGCAGCACCGGACCGGCCGGTTCGCGATCGCTCCACCATCGGACCCAGACCCGGCCGCCCTCTGACCCGAGCGCGCCATATTTGATGGAATTATTGCCCAGTTCATGAAAGGCGAGGGCCAATGTCGTCGCGGCGGAGGTGCGCAGCCGGACATCCGGCCCCTCCAGAAAGGCCTGTTCCCCCGCACGGACGGCGAACGCCGCCAGCTCGTCCATGATCAGGTCGTGCAGTTCAAGTCCATGGCGTTCCGCCAGGGCGAGATTGGATTCGATCCGGGCGATGGCGTCCAGCCGTCCCAGGAAATGGCTGGTGAGATGGTCGACGGAATCGCTGGTCGCGGCTGTCCGCCGGAAGATGGAGCGGACGGAGGCGATCAGGTTGCGCAGCCGATGCTGCACGTCGCGCAGCAGATATTGCCGCGCCGCCGCCTCCAGGGCGTCGACATTGCCGAACTGCACGACGCAGACGCGATAGTCGGGCGTCGTCACCAGCACGGCGGCGAACAGCCGCGCCTCGCATTTGCCGTCGTCCCAGCTCAGCCGTGCCGCCGACTCGCCCGATGCCGGCACGACCAGCCGCCCGCCGATCAGCCGGTCCGGCCGAATGCCGAGCAATTCCGTCAATGCCGCATTGGCGCGCAATATATTGTCGCTGGGCCCGACCTGGATCTGGGGCAGGGGAGAGGCATCGAAGAGTGCGAGGAAGTCGCGCCAGCCGTCGGTCGGGGATGGTGTCGTCACGATGCCTCTTGCGCCGCCGGATGCAGATAGGAAGGGTCGAAGGCGCAGACGCGCTCCAGCGACGCGAGATCCGGCACGACAAGATGGCGCCGGTGCAATTCTATCAGCCTTTGGCGACGCATTTCCTGCAATATTCTGTTGGTGTGCACCATCGTCAATCCCGTTGCGTCCGCCAGTTCGAGCTGCGTGACGGGAAAGTGGAAGCCGTTGCCGCTGACCAGGCCCACTTTCAGCAGCCGGTGATAGAGTTCGCAGAAGAGATGGCTGAACCGTTCCAGCGCGGTGCGGCGGCCCAGATTGACGCACCACTCCCGCTGGATGGACGCGGTGATCAGGGCGTTGATCCACATCGCCTTGGTGATTTCGGGATGGGCCAGCGCGATCTCCTCGAACTGGCTGCGTCCGACTTCGGCGACCCTGACCGGCGTGAGCGCGGTGACGCCATGGTCGGCGCGATGCAGCAGGAAGCAGAAGGGATCGCACAGATCGCCCGGCAGCAGCAGGCTGACGATCTGGCGGCGGCCGTCCTCCAGCATCTTGTACCGGGCCGCCCATCCCTCCAGCAGGAAGAAGATGGAGGTCAGCCGGTCCCCCTGGGTGAACAGGTCCGTGCCGGTGCGCAGCGGTTGAAGCGCCCGACCGGCCAGGCCGTTGATCACATCCCGGTCGCGCCGGCCGAGCGGCCAGTGCGCCGCCAGTTTCTGGGCAGTGATGCTATCCTTCATCGCAACCTGCGGGATATCGAGCGATGACATGGCGCGTTTCCACCTATGTTATTTTCTGCCGCCCATTCCCGTGCGACGGCTGGCGGGAGAGGAGAGATGAATGATGGAAGGGGTGACCCCCGGCGCGGTTCGCGTGCTGGTGGTGGAGGATGATTATTTTCTCGCGAGCGACCTTGGCGCCTTGCTGGCCGAAGAGGGGTTTTCGGTGATGGGCCCGCATGGCAGCCTGTTCGGCGCGCTCAAGGCCATTGCGGAGCACTTGCCTGACATCGTCATGCTCGACGTCAATCTTCAGGGGGAGATGAGCTATCCCCTGATCGACGAACTGGTCGCGCGTTCCGTGCCGGTGATCATCGTGACGGGCTATGACGAGCAAAGCCTGCCGTCGGCTTATGAAAGCTGCAGGCGGGTGATCAAGCCCTATTCCCGCACGGACATATTGGGGGCGATCGGCATGGTTCTGGCCGGCACGGACCACAGGCTCTGACATCGGGCTCTCCCTTTCTTTCCGAACCGGTCGTGCGCTGGACGTTCCGCCCGACCGGGGCGTCTGTCATTCACACCGATGGTCTGCCCTTGCCCATATCGGTGGGGCGGGGAAGGGACAAGGCCATGCATACTGCGTGACAATGGCAGTGGACCGGCCGACGCCCGGACGATCGGCGAGGATAGGGCGAGTGGCATGGCAGAGCAACCAGCGGCAGGTCTTCCTGTTCCCCGACGGATATTGATCTGAGTTAATAATCGCCTGCTTTCCCGGCGGATGACATATCGGGGTCGCCGCGCCATGGCGGGACGAAAGCTCAACCCCGGCCGCGGATCGAAAATTCCGACATCATCTGAACCAGCGCTTCGAACCCTTCGTCGCCCTTTTCCAGCGCATCGTTCAAGGCGCGTTCGATGATGTCGGAAACGAAATGGGAAGGGCCGGCATAGGCGAGGGACCAGGTGACGAAATGGCGATGCGGCGCTTCGCCCGATGCGATCGTCTGAACCTCCCTGTGGCGCCGGTCGCGCAGGATGCTCGCCTTGAGGTTTTCGATGGCGGCCGGCGCGCCTTCCAGATATTGGGCGAAGCGGTTGCCCGTGAACAGCAGCGCGCCCGTCACTTCCAGCGAGCGGTTGCGCGGAATGGAGACCTGGACGATCTCTTCCATGTGTTTTTCGGCTTGGGTTGCATCCAACTGGCTGGTGCTAATATAGGACCATCGAGCAAGCATGCGACGATGATGCCATTTGTCTGAGGAAAGTAAAGGCGAGGCGCATGATGGGACTGAAAATGCGCCCCGCCGGTTCCAGGCCGACCTCAGCGGAGGAAACGGCCCCCGGCTGTCTAGGAGATGAAGGTTAATGCAACCGCTCCGGGCGATACCGTAAAAATACCTATTTCCCCGCTAATCGGCGTGCAAGTCCAATCATTTATGGGATTCCGCGAATCTGTGGGAACCCGTATGACCGAGCCGCTAGAAAAGCCGTCCGACGACCGGAGCGCGATGATGGAGAAACGCCGGCACCCCCGGCAGACCGTCTTCAAGACGGCATTGCTCTATCCGGTCGTCGAGGAAGCGAACCTGTCTGTCGAAAATGTGTCCCATGCGGGACTGAGCGGACGGTGCGCCCTGTCGCTGGGCTTGCACCAGCAGGTGCATGTGAGCTTCGACGACGCCAGCTTCCGCACGGCGGAGGTCCGCTGGATCAACGGGCCCAAATGCGGTCTTCTGCTTGAAGAGACATTGCCCTGGATTCCGGGCGAGGAGCCTGATGCGAACCCCGCGCCCCAAACCTACGAGCCGCGCAGCCGCCGACTGGCGGTCGATTTCTCCGCAACGCTGGTGACTTCCACGCCCGTGTTGATCGGGACGATCCGCAACCTGTCGGCCGAAGGGATGATGATCGAAGTGGGCGGTCTGGGCGAAGGTACGCGGCTGCTTGTGAAAACCCGCGGCCTGGATGTACGGATGGGGCGGGTGCAGTGGTCGAGCGGCGGGATGATCGGGGTCTTCTTCGAACCCCGCCGGACGGCTGCGAACTGACGCGATAAAAAAGAAAGGATCGGAGCCGAAACCATTGGCGGCTTCGCGCGTTGGCGCGGGAATGATGGTCTAGGCAATTGGCTATGAACCCAGGATGTCCAGTCTATATCGTGGACCACGACAGCAGGATGCGCCAGGAACTGGTGCGAATCCTGCGCCGGGAAGGGTTCGGGCCCGTCCCCTTTTCCTGCGGTTCCGACTTTATCGAGGCGCTTGATTTCCTGGCACCCGGCATTGCGGTGATGGAACTGCACCTGGCCGACATGGCCGGGCCGGCGGTTCAGCAGGAACTGTCCGCGCGGCGGGTGGACATCCCCCTGATCGTCATGACGGCGTCGCGCGATATTCCGACGGCGGTCGACGTCATAAAGCGGGGCGCCATCGACTTTCTGGAAAAGCCCTTTGCCGACGGCCTGCTGCTCAAGGTGCTCGCCAATGCCTGGCCCATGCTGGAACGGAACATCGAGATACAGCGCCGGCGGGAAGCCGCCGCAGCCTATTTCGGCAGCCTCACCAAAAGGGAGCTGGATGTCGTGCGCGCGCTGAGTTCCAGCGGCAGCAACAGGGATGTGGCGGACGCGCTGCAGATCAGCATCAGAACGGTGGAAATGCACCGCGCCAGCATCATGAAGAAGTTCGGCGTCAAGAAATTCTCCGAAATCATCCGGTTCTTGCCCGATTCAGGATTACCCTGACCTGTTGAATATGTGAAATCGTCGCCATCATTCCCAATATACAGGATTGGAAATGACAAAGATGGATGTTCCCGGCCCCATATTCGGGGGCGGGATTGTCAGAAAGAAATGGACCGATCTCAGGCAGGCATCTGATTGTGAAACATCGTCTGCGTTTACGCCATGGTTAATGGTGAAAAAACCGAAGCAGGACAGAGTCCCGGGTGACGATGATTTCGGATATTTCAAGTCGCAGGAAGAATGCAGGCGAATAATAGGCAGATATAAGAAGGTGGCGGACGCCATGATTTCCGACGAAGAGGAATCAGGTGTCGACTGCCTTTGCTGAGCCTGTCGACTTTTCCATGAAGCGCTTTTGCGATTCGCCGATTTTTCTCAGCTTCGCGCCTGGCGGCAGCGCAGGGCGGCCATTGAGGCGAGCAGCATGACGCCCGCTGCAAAGGCCATGGTCCAGATCGGCTCCGTCGGGAAAAAATGCCGCATGATCGTGCCCATGACGGTGGCCACCAGCAATTGCGGGATGACCACGAAGGCGTTGAACAGCCCCATATAGATGCCGAGCTTCGCCTGCGGCACGCTGGAGGCGAGCATCGCATAGGGCATGGCGAGCGTGGATGCCCAGGCGATGCCGATGGCGACTTCCGACAGCAGCAGCATGCGGGCGTCGCGCAGGAACAGGAAGGAAAGGAAGCCCAACGCGCCCAGCATCAGCGCCAGGGCATGGGTCTGCGCCTGGCCGATCCGGCGGGCGAGCGGTTGCAGCAGGAAGGGTGCGGCCAGGGCGGCGACGCCATTATAGGTGGCGAAGAGGATGCCGACCCAGTTGCCGCCCGCATTATAGGCGGCGCTGGCGGGATCGGCGGACCCGAAGACATATTGGGCGACGACCGGCGTGGTGTAGATCCACATGATGAACAGCGCGGACCAGGTAAAGAACTGGACGAGCGCAAGGCGCTTCATCATCGCGGGCATGGCCGCGAAATTGCCGACCACCTGGGTGAGCAGATTGTCGGTGCGACCGCCCCGGTGCAGCCGGCGCGCCAGCATCCGCGCCGCGCCATAGCCGGCCAGCAGCGCGCCGAGCAGGTACAGTTCCTTCTCCAGCGACCGGATGCGGACGATCGCGACGACGGCCAGCCCGGCGACGATCCAGAGCGTGCCGCCGGGCGGGATGGCCGGGACAGCGTCCCTTTCAGCGACTGGCTTGCCCTCCGACGGTTCGAAGCGCGTCATCTGCTCGGGCGAATATTCGCGGGTGGTGAGCACGGTCCACAACACCGCCAGGAACAGGGCCGCGCCGCCGATATAGAAGCTGATCCGCACCGTGTCGGGAATGCCGGACCCGCTGGCGACATTGGCGACCCCCAGCCGGTCCAGCAGCCACGGGGTGGACGACCCGATCACCGCGCCCGCGCCGATGAAGGCGGTCTGGAGCGCGTAGCCCGCCATATGCTGTTCCTTCGCCAGCATATCCCCGACAAAGGCCCGGAACGGCTCCATCGAAACATTGAGCGAGGCGTCGAGCACCCACAGCATCATCGCCGCGGCGAGCAGGCCGGGCGCATTGGGCATGCCGACCAACGCCAGCGCCGCGAACAGCGCGCCCGCGAAGAAATAAGGCCGCCGCCGCCCGAAGCGGCACCATGTCCGGTCGCTATAATGGCCGATGATCGGCTGGACGAGCAGCCCCGTCAGCGGGGCCGCGATCCACAGCAGCGCCAGATCGTCCAGACTCTCGCCCAGCGACTGGAAGATGCGGCTCATATTGGCGTTCTGCAGCGCAAAGCCGATCTGGATGCCGAAAAAGCCGAAGCTGATGTTCCACAGGCCCCAAAAGCCCTGGCGGGGGCGGGACTGCGGTTCCAGATTATCTTGCGCCTGCTCCATGCGTCCCCAACCTTTGCTTTATACTTATTCCTATCCCCGTTCAGGCTCAGGGCGAACGGCGTGGGGTATCTTATCGTATTGAGCGCTTGCCCTTGCCCCCACCCGCCACGAAGCGGATCGCTTCCCCCCCACCCGGCGCGAGATCGATGCTCAACACATCCCCCCTCTTCACCGCCTTCTTCTCGATCACGATCGCATGACGCGCCTCGGTGCGATAGTCCGCCCCCGGCCCATCCCGATAAATCTCCGCCACATAGGACCGCCCGGCCTCCAGAAAGTCGAGCTTCACCTGGCTGGAGCGCGCCTCTTCATCCCCGACCGCGCCCAGATACCAGTCATTGCTGCCCTTGGCCTTGCGCGCGATGGTCACATAGTCGCCCACCTCGCCATTCAGCACGCGGGTGTCGGACCAGTCGGTCGGCACATCCTTGATGAACTGGAACGGCCCCGGATATTTCGCGTAATTTTCGGGCGTATCCGCGGCCATCACGAAGGGCGAGTACAGCACCACATAAAGCGCCAGCTGCTTGGCGATGGTCGACTGGATCGCACTCCCCTCCGACCCGGAAAGGCTGAGCACGCCCGGCGTGAAGTCCATCGGCCCGCCCAGCATCTGGGTAAAGACGAGATTGGCCTCATGCTCAGGCGGATTCTTGCCGCCGACCCAGGCATTATATTCCATGCCGCGCCCGCCCTCGCGCGCCACCCAATTGGGATAAGTGCGGCGCAGCCCCGTATCCTTCACCGGCTCGTGACTATCGATGCTGACCTTATATTTCGCCGCCGCCTGCACCACGCGGAGATAATGGTTCACCATCCACTGCCCCTCATGCCATTCGCGATGCTGCGAGCCGTCGGGATCGACCCGCTCGATCTGCCCGGCATCGGTGACATAGCCGGTCTTCACCACCCGCTCGCCATGGTCGGCGGCCCATTTGAACGCACTGTCGAGCTGCCCGTCATAATGGCTGGCCGAACCGCCCGTCTCATGATGGCCGATCAGCGTCACGCCCTTCGACCTGGCATAGGCGGCCAGCCCATCGGCATCGAAATCCTCGGTGGGCTGGGAGAAGTTCATGCCGTTGCCATTGCCGAACCAGTTGCCGTCCCAGCCGACATTCCATCCCTCGACCAGCACGGCGGGGATGCCGTTGGCGGCGGCGAAGTCGATAGCGCGGCGGACATTGGCGGTGGTCGCGCCATGCTTCGGCCCGCGCGCCCACGTCCACTCGCCCTTGATCATGTTCCACCACACGCCGACGAACTTGCCCGGTTTGATCCAGCCCGACACGTCGCCCAGCCTGTTCGGCTCATTGAGGTTCAGGATCATATGGTTCATGTACAGCCCGGCCGCATCGTCCGCGATGGCGATGGTGCGCCATGGCGTCGAGAAACCGGCGTCCCGCGAAACCTTGGGCGCCCCGGAACCCGGCGTCAGCGCGGCGCGGAATATGTTGCCCTGCGCCCGCGCCAGGTTCATCCCCGCATAGTCCACCAACGCCGCCTCATGCAGCGCGACATGGGTGCCGCTGGCGAGCTTCACCGTCATCACCGTCTGCGCGGTGCCGACCGCATCGAGCGGCGTCCTGTTGTAGAGATATTCCTCCCGGTTCCATTCGAAGGCGGGCTTCCACCAGGCGGTCCCGCCCTCCGCAAAGGCGAACTGGGTCAGTTCCTCCGCGATATTGGCGTGGTGCAGATGGGCCTGATCGGGCAGCGTGTAGCGGAAGGCCACGCCATCGTCGAACAGGCGGAAGGTCACGTCCATCTCGCGCTGAAGGTCGCTTTTCTCGCGAAAGGCGAGGCGGATCTCATTGTGATGGTCGCGGATGCTGGACCATTCGCCCCAGGGCTGGGTCCATGTCGTGTCGCTCTTGCCGGTCTGGCTGTCGGCTAGCGTCAGGTTGCGCTCGATCTTCGGCGCGTCGGTGAACAGGAAGCCAAGGCGGCTGTCCGCGATCAGCGCCTTGCCGTCGCGCTGCACGGCGTAGCTGGGGCGGCCTTCATTATCGAGGCTGACGGTCAGCGTGATGCGGCCATCGGGGGAAGCTGCCTTGGCTACCACATCGGCGCGGGCAGCCACCGGGGCCAGCGAAAGCGCGAAAAGCGGCAGGGTGAGCGCGGTCAGTTTCTTCATGGTAATTCCTTTTGAGTCTGCCCTGACGAGATCAAAGCGCGACGCGCTGCCGCGGAGGCAGGAGCCCAGTTCAGGTGGTGGGACTGGATTCCTGCCTACGCAGGAACATTGTACGATGCCTTTAAACGCGCGCGACAAGGCCGGAAGCTGCGGGGAAATGCCATCCTTCGACGCCGCCGGTCGACAGCAATGGCTGCCAATGACCCGCCGGCGTCCATGTCACAGGCTCGTCCCCAAGGTTGAACACGCACAGCAACCGCTCGCCCTCATGCTCCCGCTCGAACGCCAGCAATTCCTCCGGCGTCTCCAGAAAATCGATCGCCCCCACGCGCAGCGCGGGCGACCCGTTGCGCAGCGCCAGCACCCGCCGCGTCCAGTGCAGCAGCGAATCCGCATCCGCCTCCTGCACATCTACGGCGAGCGCGCGATGCGCCTCCCCGACCGGCAGCCAGGGCTTGGCCTCCGAAAATCCCAGATAGGGCGCATCGGACCGCCACGGCATCGGCGTCCGCGCTCCGTCGCGGGAAAGCGTCAGCGGCCAGTTGGCGATGGCCTCCGGGTCCCGCAAATCCTCGAACGCGATGTCGACCTGCGGCAACCCCAGTTCCTCGCCATAATAGAGGAAGATATTGCCGCGCAGGCAGGCGAGCAGCAGCATCTTCATCCGGCAATAGGCGTTCGGGTCCACCCCCTTGGCCCATCGCGACACCGCACGCGGCGCGTCATGATTTTCGAACGCCCAACTCGGCCAGCCCGTATGGGTTGCGCAGGGCCATTTGACGAGCGCCGTCTTGAGGAATTCGGCGGTCAGTTCCGGCGCATAGAGAAAGTCGAATCCATAAGCCGTATTCAGCCTGCCGTCGCCCTGCGTGAAGGCCTTCATCTCTATGTCGCTGTCCGCTCCGCCGACTTCGGCCACGGTGAAGCGATCCCGATATTCATCGAATACTTGCCGGACTTTTTCCAGGAACAGCGGAATGTCCGGATGGCTCTGGCTGTACTTCTTGATCTGGAAGTCGAACGGCCGTGTCCGCACTTTGCCATCCTCCGGCGCGGGCGGATTGTCGCGCAACTCCGGATCGTGCATCGAATGGTTGATGGCATCGATGCGGAACCCGTCCACCCCCCGGTCCAGCCAGAAACGGATGATGTCGAAGACGCTCTCCTGCACCTGCGGATGATGCAAATGCAGTTGCGGCTGCTGCGCCAGAAACTGGTGCATATAATATTGCCCGCGCCGCGCATCCCAGGTCCAGGCCGGGCCGCCGAAAACCGACTGCCAGTTGTTGGGTGGGGAACCGTCCGGCTTGGGATCGGCCCAGACATACCAGTCCGCCTTGGGATTGTCGCGGCTGGAGCGGCTTTCGATGAACCAGCGATGCTCCTCCGACGTATGCGCCCAGACCTGATCGACGATGATGCGCAGCCCCAGCTCATGCGCCCGCGCCGCCAGCGCGTCGAAATCCTCCAGCGTGCCGAAGATCGGATCGACGTCGCAATAATCCGACACGTCATAGCCGAAATCGCGCATCGGGCTCTTGAAGAAGGGCGACAGCCAGATCGCATCCACCCCCAGCGACGCCACATAGGGCAGATGGGCGGTGATGCCTTTGAGGTCGCCGATGCCGTCGCCATTGGAGTCGGCAAAGCTGCGCGGATAAATCTGGTAGATGGCGGCGCCGCGCCACCAGGGGAGGGTCGTGTCGGTCATTGGGGTACGGCACTCCGGACAGCGCAGACGCTGTAGCTGAGAGGGGGGAGGGAGACGGCGATGCTGCCGGGGGCGGAGGCGCTTGCGGCGCATTCGGCTCCGGCCAATGTGGTGAACTGGTCGGACCGAGCATCGACCTCGACCTGCGCCCTGATCGGCGCGGTGGACGTGTTGAAGGCGATCAATGTTTCCGCCCCGCTCTCCGGATCGAAGCGGGAGAGGGCGAACAGGCCCGGCTCGTCGCCCCGCGCCCGGATGACCTCCCGGCCGCGCCGCAACGCCGGATGGGCGGTGCGCAGACGGGCCAGCGCGGCGATCTCCCGATAAAGCGGATGGCCGGTGTCGAAGCGCGGCGTCGCCGTGGTGGCGTCGGTCCCCAGCAGGCGGTTGTCGTTATAGCTCGCGACCCGGCTGCCGAACATATCCTCCCGCGCATCCTGATCGCCGCCGTCCCCGACAAAGCCCTGCTCGTCGCCATAATAGACGGTCGGCACGCCGCGCATCGTCAGCAGCATGGCGTTGGCCAGCATCACCCGGCGCAGCACTTCCTCATCGCTCGCCTGCGGGAAAGCCTTGCGCACGAAGGTGGCGAAGCGCCCGGCATCATGATTGCTGACGAAGGTCGGCAAGGTCCGCGCCGTCGCCTCGCCATCGCGATAGAGCGCGTCGCCGGCCAGCATCCGTTCCCAGATCGCGGTCGCGCCGTTGCCCGCCACCGTCTCCAGCGCCGCCTGCCGGAAGGCGAAGTCCAGCACCGCCGGAAAGCCGCCTTCCTTCGTATGCCAGGCGAGCGGCCCGGCATCGACCGTCTCGACATAGACTTCCCCGAAAATATGGAAATTGGGGATGCCTTTCGCCCTGGCGCGGGCCTGCATTGCGGGAACGAACTGCTGCCAGAAATGCGGATCGACATGGCGCGCCGTGTCCACCCGGAAGCCATCCACGCCGAAACGGTCGATCCAGCCGCCGAAAATATCGATCATCCCCGCGATCACCCGCGGATTCTCCGTCATCAGGTCGTCCAGCCCCGCAAAGTCCCCCATGGTCGCGCTCTCGCCCGAATAGGTCGTTTCCCCGCGATTATGATAGTAAATCGGATCGTTGAGCCAAGCCGGGTTTTTGACCCGTTCCTCGCCCTTGGGCACATAAGGCGTATAGGCATAGGACGGGTCGGTCAGCCTGGCGAAATTCGCTTCGCCATGATCCTGATCGCCCGTGAAGCCCTCGTTGATCGGCTTGCCCTCGACGCCGCCCTGCCGCTGATAGGGATAGTCGGCCCGCGAACGATAGGGGCATGGTGTGTCCGCATTTGTGCTTGGGCATTCCCGGTAACGGATCACGTCCGCCGTATGATTGGCGATGATGTCCATATAGACCTTCATCCCCCGGCGATGCGCGGCCTCCACCAGCGCCGCGAAATCGGCGTCGGTGCCGAAATGCGGATCGACATGGGTGAAGTCGGTGATCCAGTAACCGTGATAGCCCGCGCTTTCCTGCCCCTTCGGCCCCTGCACCGGCTTGTTGCGGAAGATCGGCCCGACCCAGATGGCGGTCGCGCCCAGCCCCTGAATATAGTCGAGCCGCCGGATCAGCCCTTTCAGGTCGCCGCCATGATAGAAACCCTTGGAGGCGGGATCATGGCCGGTGACGAGCCGGTCGCCCTTCAACCCGCCCTTGTCGTTGGCCGGGTCGCCATTGTCGAACCGGTCGGGCAGCAGGAAATAGATGACCTCATCCTCCGGCAGCCGCGCCCGGAAATCGGATGGCTCGGCTGCCGGCGACAGGGCAGGGAGGGCCAGGGCAGCCAGCGCGGCAAACAGCATCGCCTTCCTTCCACGCATGGCGTTCCTCCCTTGGCCTTCTGGCTTGATCGCAGCGGCTTTCATAGGGGGTCTTAATCGGTTCGCACCCGCCGGGCCAAGCAGCCGACATACGTATTCAAAAGCTTATCTTTCCAATATCGGGGGCAGGGCGTAGGATCGCGCGATGGCCGTGAACGAAAAACCGACGTCCTTCGACATCGCGACGCTTGCGGGGGTTTCCCAGCCGACCGTGTCCCGGGCCCTGCGCGGCGACCGCACCGTCAGCGAAGCCACCCGCAAGCGGATCGAGGCCATCGCCCGCCAGCTCAACTATACGGTGGACAAGAACGCTTCCTCCCTCCGCCGGGGCAAGAGCAACACGCTGGCGCTGCTCTTCTTCGAAGATCTGCTGCCCGATGAAAGCTATATCAATCCCTTCTTCCTCTCGATGCTGGGGCCGATCCTGCAAACCTGCGCCAAGCGGGGCTACGACCTGCTGACCTCCTTCCAGCAGCTTTCGACCGACTGGCATGTCGATTATGAGGACAGCCGCAAGGCCGACGGCATCATCCTGCTGGGCTATGGCGATTATGAAAGCTATCGCGCCCGGCTGGAGCAACTGGTGGCGCAGGGCACCCATTTCGTGCGCTGGGGATCGGTCGACCCCAATGCGCTGGGCATGACCATCGGCTGCGACAACCGGCGGGGCGGGCGCGAAGCGGGAGAGCATCTGATCGAGCGGGGGCGCCGGACCATCGCCTTCCTGGGCGATGCGTCGAGCCGTTATCCGGAATTCCGCGACCGCTATGCCGGACTGACCGAGGCGATGGGGGAGGCCGGATTGCCGGTCGACATCGGCCTGCATGTCGACGCCCTCTCGACCGAACAGTCGGGGCATGAGGCGGCGAGCCGCCTGATTGCGCGCGGCCTGCCCTTCGATGCGATCTTCGCCGGGTCGGACCTGATCGCCATCGGCGCGATGCGGGCGCTGGACGAAGCGGGCATGCGCGTGCCGCAGGATGTGGCGCTGATCGGCTTCGACGACATCCCCGCCGCCAGCCTGACGCGCCCGCCGCTGACCACCGTCGCCCAGGACTATCTGCGCGCGGGCGAGGTGCTGGTGGACGCGCTGATCGGCCAGATCGACCGCAAGCCGGTGGAGCCCACGCTGCTCGCGCCAAGACTGGTCACAAGAATGACCGCCTGACTTCTCCCCTCCCGCAAGCGGGAGGGGCCGGGGGTGGGCAAGCCGCGCAGCGGCGTTCCTCCCTAACCGACAGTGAAGAAGCTCGCTCCGCTCGCACCCACCCCTAACCCCTCCCGTCTATGGGAGGGGAACATAAAAAGGGAGGACCGCCACCCCTGAAAGGGGCGGCGGTCCGGGGGAGAACTGCCTGCGTGCAGTCAGGCAGTCGGGGGGACGTTAAAATTTGTAGGTCAGACCCAGATAATAATCCCGGCCATAGCGCTGATAGTCGATCACCTGCCGCGGATCGTCATTCTGATAGGTGACGAAGGGCTGATCGGTCAGGTTCTTGCCCTGCAACAGGATCGAAAGCCCCTGAAGCGGCCCGGACTGGAACTCATACCCAATCTGCGCATCGAGAATGCCCTCGGCCTTCGCCGTGCGGAAGGTCGGCGCCGCCGAAAGCCCCGCCACTTCGCCCAGGAAGGAGGAGCGGTAACGATAGCTCACCCGCGCCTGGAAACCCGCCTTCTCGAAATAGGCAGTGCCGCTGGCGACCCATTTCGACAGGCCGGGCAGGGTGACGCTTTCGGTCGGGTTGCTGCCATATTCGACCTCGCTATGCGTATAGGACCCGCTGGCGAAGATGCCGAAGCCGTCGAGCGCCGGGCTGAACAGCTTGAACGGCAGCGACGCGGTCGCCTCTACGCCCATGATCGTGCCCTTGCCGGTATTGGCGGGCGACTTCACCAGCCCGATATAGCTTCCGTCGGCCAGAATGGCGTCGCGCTGATCGGCCGGCAATGTCGGCAGAACGGCGGAAAAGTCGTAAGCGATATTGTTGTTGGGATCGACGAAGTCGGTCAGGTTCTTGAAGAAGCCGGAGACCGATACATAACCGCCGCCCCGGAAATATTTCTCCAGCGACAGGTCGATATTGGTCGACTGATAAGGCCGCAGGAAGATGTTGCCGCCCTCCGACTTGAACGGACTGAACTGCGGATCGGAAGATCCGATTCCGACATAGCTCAAATTATATTTGAACTCCTGGTTGATCCGCTCCTGGTCCAGACGCGGACGCACCATGGTCTGCGCCGCGCCCAGCTTCACGAAGAAGCTCGGCTCCAGTTCCACCGAAATCTGCGCGCTTGGCAGGACGTTGGTGTAGCTGTCCTTGCCCGACACCGGCAGTATCGTCACCACGCCGTTGGCGAAGTTGGAAATCGTGCCGGTAGAGGCCTGCCGCGAATGGATGACCTGCACGCCGATCGCGCCCTTCAGCGGCTTTCCGCCCAGTTCGCCGTCCATGCTGAGCTTCGCATAGCCGGTGAATACGTCTTCCTTCACCACATTGTCGCGGACCAGTGAGCCGGGGCGATTGTCGTACACCGCATCCAGCACATTGTCGTACAGATAGAGCGGGTTCAGCGTCAGCATCGCCGGCACGCCGAGATAATCGAGCGAGACGTTCGATCCCAGCAGCGCTTCGTTCGGCACCGCCACCGATCCCGGCGTCCCGCCGGCGATGGTGCAGTCCGTGCCGCCCGGCGGGCAGAGGAAATAGGATGTATAGGCGCTGGTCTTCTTGCGCCGGCTATAATTGCCGCCGACTTCCCATTGGGAGAAGAGACTGCCCGAAATGTCCCCGACCAGGTTCGCGCGGAACGACTTCATGTCGTCGATGAATTTCGGCCGGTTGAGGAAGCCCGCCTGCACCACCGCGGTCGTGCCGTTATAGCCCCAGCCATTGGGATCGGTCAGGCTGATGATGCCGGTATCGGTATAGTCGAGCGTCGGGGCGATGTGGAACAATCCGTTCGACTGGCGTTCCACCCGCACGGTATCCGGCACGCCCGAACGCAGATAGCCGGTGCCCGAATAGGTCTCCAGCAGGAAGTCGGTGCGCTTGGCCCGCGACCAGCTCGCATCGACATTGAGTTTCAGCGCATCGTTCAGGCGGATGTCATTGTTCCACCCCAGCGAGATCATGTCCGCCTTGCGCTTGTTATAGTCGTTGCGCTGCACGCCATAGACATTGCTGAAGGTCGCAGCGGTGACGAAGCCGTTGTCGATCGTCACGTCGCTGACGCCGACATCGGTGCCCCAGACCAGCGGGAATTCGATGCCGCGCAGCCGCTGTTCTTCCTCGAAATGCGACGCCAGCACGTCGAAGGTCGAATGGAAATCGTCGCTGGGCTGCCATTCCAGCGTGCCCACCGCGCCATAGCGCTTCAGCAGGTTCGATTGCACATAGGGCTTCGCGCCGCCGATGATGAGCGTGCCGTCAGGAGCGGAAGGATAGCCCCAGGAATTGAACCGCTCGTTCTGGGAGGGCGTTTGCGAGGCGGAAAAGCCCAGCGACAGGCCCAGCGTGTCGTCCGCGAACTGGTCGATATAGGTGGCCGAAGCGCGATAGCCGTAGCGCTTGCCGTCGGGATTGAGCTTGTCCATCCCGTTCATCTGCCCGCGCAGCGACACCGCCATCACGCGGTCCTTCTTGTCCAGCGGCCGCAGCATGCGCAGGTCGACCGTGCCGGAAATCCCGGCCGCGATCAGCGCTCCGTCGGCGCTCTTGTACACATTGACGTTCTGGAAGAATTCGGACGGATATTGGTCATATTCGACGCCGCGATTGTCGCCCACCGTCACCTGCTCGCGCCCGTTGAGCAGCGTGGTGGAGAAATCGGGCCCAAGTCCACGGATCGACAGACGCTGGTCGCGCCCCTCCAGCCGCTGCGCCGTCACGCCGGGCAGGCGGGCGAGCGAATCCGCGATGGACACGTCGGGCAGCTTGCCGACATCCTCGGCGGAGATGGAATCCACGATCAGCACCGAATCCCGCTTCAGCTTCGCGGCGGAGGCGAGCGATGCGCGGATGCCGGTGACGACGATGGCCTCTCCCTGCGGCTCGGCGGGGGCGGCGGTCTCAGCCGCGGTCTGAGCGGAGGCTGCCGCCGCGACCGACAGCGAAGCGCCGGCCAGAAGGGCCGCGCGCAGGATGGAATGATGGGACATGTGCATTTGTGGACCCTCCCCAAGACGCATTGCTTGTGTTTCTTGCCGTCACCGATAGCCGCGCCGCCCATGGTCTGCACAGAATCCCACATACGTATTCAGTATGATAAGCTATCTATTTGAAAAAACATGACTATCGTGAAATTCCATCCGTCCGGCAGCCAGTGGCGCGCCGCTTTCCTCTACGGTTTCGGGGAATTTCGCTGCATGGAAGACGCCTCTTGAAACTGCTGGCGCTGCTGGCATTTTCATCGTCGGCCGATGGATTTCCATGTCATATGGCCATGATGCGGATGGACGGGGGGGAGGGCCAATGCACCCGATGCAGTTGTTCGAACTGGTGATCGTCATGCTGCTGGCGATCATCGTCCTACATTATGCCGCGAACAGGCTGGGCCTGCCGCCCGCCGTCGCGCTGCTGGCGGGGGGCGCGCTGTTCGCTTTCCTGCCGGGCCTGCCGGTGATCTCCCTCGATCCGCAACTGGTGCTGGTGATCTTCCTGCCGCCGCTGCTGATGGACGGCGCCTGGTTCATCGCCCTGCGTCACTTGCGGCGGCATATGTTCGGCATATTGGCGCTGGCCCTGGGCGCGGTGGTCTTCACCACAGCCGTGGTCGCGGCGGTCGCGCACTGGCTGGTGCCCGGCCTCCCCTGGGCGGCATGCGCAGCCCTGGGCGCCATCGTCTCGCCGCCCGACGCCGTATCGGCCCGCGCGGTGTTGCAGCATGTCCACCTGCCCCGTCGCCTCTCCATCCTGCTGGAGGGGGAAAGCCTGTTCAACGACGCCACGGGGCTGGTGCTCTTTCGCTTCGCCATAGCCGCCGGCGTCACCGGCGCGTTCAGCATGGTCGACGCCTTGCAGAGCTTTGCCCTGCTGGCCGTGGGCGGGGCGCTGGTCGGGGCGATCATCGGCGCGCTCTGGGTGCTGACGGTCAAGCGGCTCGACGACAAATATCTGATGATCGCCTCCTCCCTGCTGGCGCCATGGGCGTCCTATCTGCTGGCGGAATCCATCCATGCCTCCGGCGTGATCGCGACCGTCACCACCGGCCTTATCTGCGGCTGGTACCAGCATGTCGTCTTCCCCGCGATGGTGCGGATGAACGGCACGGCCTTCTGGGCGGTGATGATCTTCCTGATGGAGGCGTTCGTCTTCCTGCTGATCGGTTCGTCGCTGCGCGGCGTGATCGATCGCGTCGGCGGTTTCGGCGTCGTGCTGGACGAAATGGCGCTGCCGATATTGGCGATACTGGCCGCGCTCACCGCCGCACGCTTCATCTGGGTTTTCGGTTCCGACGCGGTGATCGCGGGGCTCAGGGCGACGGGCCTTTGCGGCTATCGCCCGCTGGGATTCCGGGCGGCGACCATATTGGGCTGGGCCGGGATGCGCGGCGTGGTGACGTTGGCGGTCGCGCTCAGCGTGCCGGCCGATTTCCCCGGACGCGACTTCATCCTGACGGCCGCCTTCGCGGTCATCATCGGCACCGTATTGCTGCAAGGGACGACCCTGGGCGCCGTGATCCGGCTGGTGAAGCTGGAGGAACCGGAAAGCGACCGTCCGCGCATGACGATGAGCGAGGCGGAAGCCGCCATGGCGCAGGCGCAGGTCCGCGTCGTGGAGGTGCACGCCTATGATGAGCAGGGCACGCTGCTCCACCCCCGGCTGCTGGAGCGCTATCAGCGCCATGCCGAACTTTCCGCCAATTATGCCGGGCAGGAGGCGCAGTTTTCGGAGACGCTCCACGCCCATTTCGACCTGGTGCTGAAGGCCATAGCCGCCGGGCGGGCGGAACTGCTGCGCCTCCACCGCACAGGAGAGATCGATGAACATACGTTGCAGGAACTGGAACGCGACCTCGATCTGGAGGAACTGAGCGCCCTGTCCGCCAAGGCATGACCGACCGACGTCACCCCAGGCGCCATGCCATCCCCGCCGCGCTGCGGCTGATCGAGGCGGCCGAGGCGCTGTTCGCGGAGCGGGGCATCGACGCCGTTTCGATGCGGGAGATCGCAGCCGCCGCCCGTTGCGGCGACACCAATGCGGTGACCTATTATTTCGGATCGAAGGAAGGGCTGCTCTCCGCCATCTTCGCGAGCCGTGCCGAGAAGATGGAGGGCGTGCGGGGCGGGATGCTGGACAGGCTGGAACGGCAGGGCAGGCTGGACGATCCGATGGCGCTGCTCGGCATATTGTTCCTGCCGCAGCTTCATCTGGCCGATGGCCGGGGACGGCACCCCTATGCGGCGTTCATGCTGCATTTCGCGACGCGCTACTGGTCGCTGAACGCCGGCCTGCTTGCACAGGTGCGGGACAAGGCGCCGAACCTGATGCGCCTGTTGGGGCATTTGACGGCGCTGCTCGGGCATGTGCACCCGGACATCGCCCGCAATCGCATCCTGCTCTGCAACATGATGCTGCAATGCGTGCTGGTCCGCTGGGACCATGGCGAGCCGCAGGATCGCGCGGTGCCGTTGCAGGCGCATGTGCGCGACGTGATGCGAGCCGCCTGCGCCAGCCTGCTGGCGGGGCCGGAGGACAAGGGCGTGCCCGCCTCCGTAGAGGAATGGTTCGACGGCCTCGGCTGATACGGCCCTCCGGTTCCGGACGCGCCGATGAAGCCGAATCCCACCGTTGAGACCGCGCTCCCGCGAGCCGCTTGTCTCGTTCGGGCCCCTTGCGGAGGCGCGGCGCCCGCCAGCTTATCTGATCGTCACCTCGACCCGGTCCAGCGGCCCGTTGAACCGGCTCGCCGCGCTGTCATAGGCCGCCGGGTCGACGGGGCTCACCAGGTCCATGCCGATGTCGAAGTCTTCCGTATGCGAAACCACCTGCGCGAAGGTCCGTTCGACCCGCCCTTGCGCCACCGCCTTGCCATCGACGGTCAGCGTGACGGTGGCGCCGCTGGTCGGGGCTGCCCTGTCCATCGCGAAGTCCAGCCCGACGACATGCGCGCCGGCCGCCAATGGAGCAGGCGCCACGATCCGCGTCATATGCGCGGGCGTCAGATTATAGGTGAAGGCAATCCTCCCCCGGTCGAAGAACAGGCTGTAGCCGCCGAAGCGTCCGCCCTGCGCGACGATGACGCCCTTGCCGCCCTCCGCCGCTATGCCGAGCTTCGCCGTGATCGTGAAGGATCGCCCGACCAGGGCCGGCGCGGCGCTTTCCGGAATATGGCTGACGGGCGCGCTGTAGACGAAGTTCGTCCGCCCCTCATTGGGGTCTGGCCTGCCCTTCTGCCCGCCCTCGCTGCCGTGGATGGGCAGGATGTTGGACAGCGCGGCCTCCGCCCAGAACGACTCCTTCAGCGCCTCCAGCTTCTGCGGGTTGGCGGCGGCGACGTCATGGGCCTCGCTGAAGTCGCTGCGGGTGTCGTAAAGCTGCCATGTCCGTTGATCCAGCGGCACCGGCGGGGGGGGCGTCCGCTCCCAGGGGGTCGCCATGGGCGCGGTCGCGGCCACCCAGCCATCCTTGTAGATGCTGAGATTCTGCGCCATGGCCGACACCTGCACGGTGCGGCGGGAGGGCGCGTCCTTGGCTCTGAAGCTGTAGGCCATGCTGATCCCGGTGATCGGCTGTTGCGGTACGCCGTCCAGTATCTCCGGGGCTTTCACTCCCGCCGCCTCCAATATGGTGGGCATGATGTCGCTGACATGGTGGAACTGGCTGCGCAGGCCGCCGGCATCCTCGATATGCCCCGGCCAGGCGATCACCATGCCGTTGCGCGTGCCGCCGAAATGCGATCCATAGCGCTTGGCCCAGGGGAAGGGCGCGTTCATCGCCCAGCCCCAGCCGCCCGGCATCAGATTATAGGCGTCCTTCGTCCCGATCTCATCGATATGGGCGAGGGCGTAGGACGGGTCTTCCCTGACCCCGCTCAGCGCCGACTGCTCGAACAGCTTGCCGTCGAAGCTGCCTTCCGCGCTCGCGCCATTGTCGCCCTGGATGTAGATGATCAGCATATTGTCCAGTTCGCCATTGTCGCGCAGCTTCTGGATGACCCGCCCGATCTGTTCGTCGGCATAGGCGAGCGAAGCGGCATAGGCCTCCATATAGCGGGCATAGAGCCGCTTCCGGTCTGGCGTCAGACTGTCCCAGCGCGGCAGCGTGCCGGGATGCGGCGCATCGTCGGTGCCGGGCGGAATGACGCCCAGCTTCTTCTGCCGCGCCACGGTTTCGGCGCGCAGCACGTCCCAGCCCGCGTCGAACCTGCCCCGGAATTTCTTCAGCCAGTCGGCGGGCGGCTGATTGGGTGCATGGGCCGTGCCGGTGGCATAATAGAGCAGGAGGGGCTTGTCGGGGGCGGCCGCATGCTGGCTGTCGATCCAGCCTATCGCATGGTCGGCCAGATCGCGCTCCAGATGATAGCGGGGATCGGCGGGCGGTGTGACCGGATTGATATTCTCGACCAGATTGGGTTCCGCCATGCTGCTGTCGGCGCCCAGAAAGCCGTAGAAATATTCGAACCCCAGACCGGTCGGCCAGCGGTCGAACGGCCCGGCGCGGCTCATTTCCCATTCCGGGGTCACATGCCCCTTGCCGATCATGGCGGTGTTATAGCCATTTTCCTTCAATATCTGCGCCATCGTCCCGGCGCTTTTGGGGATGACGCTGTTATAGCCGTCATAGCCCGTCGCCCAATTGGCGACATAGCCCATGCCCACCGCCTGCGGATTGCGCCCCGTCAGCAGCGAGGCGCGCGTGGGGGAGCAGATGGCGGTGGTGTTGAACTGATTGTAACGCAGCCCTGCCTTCGCCAGCGCGTCGAAGGTCGGCGTAGGCACCGGTCCGCCGAAGGTGCTGCTGGACCCGAAACCGACATCGTCGGTCATGATCAGCAGGATATTGGGCGCGCCCCTGGCGGCGCGCACCGGTTGAGGCCAGGCGGGCGGAGAGGATTCGGCGGGCGTGCGGCCATAGACCTTTTGCGCGGGCGCGTCCTGCGCCGTGGCCGGCGCCATGGCGAGCGCCAGCAGGGGGAGGGCTGGCAGGCATTGCCCGACGAGCTTGGCGCGAAGGGAGGACATGGGCTCTCCTGCTGCAATATTATTATCCTATGGTGCAGATTTAATATTAACGCAGTTGATTGAAGTCAAGCCGGAACCGCATCCTCCCTCCTCTTGTCGCGCCGCCCTAGTCGCCCCATATTGTGATGAGGTTCATGCAGAACGAGGCGCGCCATGGAAAACCGGCTGCTCCAGATCGAGAAAGCGTGGGAACAGGCGCTGGGCGATATTTTCCAGCCTTATGTCGATCTGAAACGCGAACCGACCGCCAGCGCCATGGAGGCGTTTCGCACCGTGCTGGGATCGACCGATCATGACATCCGCCGCCACATCGCGCGAACGGCGGCGCGGCAGGGATCGACATTCCTCAGCCGCTATCTGGTCGAGGAAGACTGGCGGCGGCCCAGCCCCTGAAGCCACGGGCGTTCCCACGCCCCATTCACCCTGAGCCTGTCGAATGGCTTCACTTCTCTTCAAGAAAAGAGCGGGGTGGTGTGCGACCCGCCGGCATCGCCCTATCGCGACGCAACCGCCTTCGGCTGCGGCAAAGGCGGCGCTCCCGTCCCCAAGGTCGCCAGATATTTGATCACCGCCGCCCGATCCTCCGGCTTGCGCAGCCCGGCAAAGCTCATCTTCGTTCCCGGCACATCGCGCCCCGGAGAGGCGAGGAAAGCGAACAGCGACTCATAGCTCCAACTGCCCTTATGTCCCTGCATGGCGGGCGAATAGGCAAAGCCCGCATGGCTCGCCACCGGCCGCCCGACCACGCCCCACAGATTAGGCCCGATCCGGTTGGGTCCGCCCTGGGCGAAGTCATGGCAACTCATGCAAAGCTGCACCTTCTGCTTCCCCACCCCCGCATCCGCGCTGGCGAGCAGGGTGCCCAGATCGACCGGAGGAGCAGCCGCCGTCCCGCCGCCGCCCGTCCCAGGCATCGGCGCCCTCCCCCGCATGTCCCGATGATAGGCGATGACCCGGCTGCCTTCCCCCGCCTCGCTGAAACCGGCGGGCCAGTCGCGCTGGATCGACGCCATGTCGACGCGCGGCGGCATCTCGTCCATCGGCTTATAGGCCAGCTCCCCCGGCCGCACCCGCGTATAGAGCTTGTCGCTGAACCATCCCAGCCCCAGCGCCGTCACCGCCGCCCCCGCAACGCACAGTCCCACCGCCATCCCATGCATCCGGCCCATGGCTCACCCCCCTCCGCCCATGAAGATGGCGCGGGTCCAGAAGGCGTAATTCGCCTCGATCGTCATGATCCGCACCAGCACCAGCAGCACCAGCGGCGGCACCAATATCGCATAGATCAGCGACAGCCGCTCCCACGCCAGATGCATGAAGATGGACAGGATCAGCCCCGCCTTCAGCAGCATGAAGGTCACGATCAGCACCCAGCGCACGATCCCCTGCACATGCATATAATCGACCAGATAGGACATGGCGCTGAGCAGGAACAGCAGGCCCCAGACCTTCAGATACAGGCCGACTGGATGTTGCTGGCCCTCATGGGCGGCGGAAGGATCATGCTGCATGGAGCCCCTCACCAGAGATAGAAGAAGGCGAAGATGAACACCCAGACGAGATCGACGAAGTGCCAGTACAGCCCGGCGATCTCGACCGCCGAATAATCGCCCGCCTTGTCATAATGTCCCCGCCCCACCTTGGACGCGATGATCAGCAGCAATATGACCCCGCAGGTCACATGCAGCCCGTGAAAGCCGGTGATCATGAAGAAGGTCGCGCCGAATTGCGGCGCGCCCATCGGATTATACCAGGGCCGCACGCCCTCTTCGAAGATCAGCTTGCTCCATTCGAACGCCTGCATGCTGAGGAAGACAAGCCCGAACAAAGCGGTGAGCAGCATCAGCGCCGTCGTTTTCCGCCGGTCGCGCTGATAGCCGAAGTTCACGGCCATCGCCATGGTGCCGCTGGAACTGATCAGCGCGAAGGTCATGATCGCGATCAGGACGAGCGGAATGTCCTGCCCGCCGATATTCAGGGCGAACACTTCCGCCGTATTGGGCCAGGGCAATACGGCCGACGCCCGCATCGTCATGTAACCGGTCAGGAAGCAGGAAAAGATGAAGGTGTCGCTCAGCAGGAAGATCCACATCATCGCCTTGCCCCAATGGGTATGGCGGAAGACTTCCTGATCGGCGGACCAGTCGGACGCGATCTCCCTCAACGTGGGAGCGATGACTTCTCTATCTGGGACAGCCTGAGCCATGGTAATACATCCTCAAGTCGACAGCAGCAAAGCGGCCAGAACCAGCCAGACGATCAACAGAAAATGCCAGTAGAGCGCGCAAAGAACGACATTGCGCATATTGGCCGCCGCCAGCGCCCGTCCGGCGGCAAACAGCCCGCCGATGATGTGCAGACCATGCAGCGCCGTCAGCAGATAGAAAAAGGCATTGGCCGGATTGCTCGACAGCGTATAGCCCGCCCCCTGATAATGCCGCCAGAGCAACAACTGCCCACCAAGGAACAGCACCCCCAGCGCCGATCCGACGATCGCCGCCCGAACCGCCCGTTCCCTCCGCGCCACTTCCCAGGCGACGCTGCTCGCCGCCAGCACCAGCGTATTGATCCACAGCGGCGGCGGATCGGGCATCGGCTTCCAGTCATGGACATGTTCCGTGCCTGCATGCAGCCCCATGCGCATCAGATAGGCCGCCAGCAGCAGCGAGAACATCACCATGGCCACGCCGAAATAGGCGACCATCCCCACCGCCCCCGCCGACGGCCGATCCCGCTCCACCGGCTGCGCGCCCGGCTCCCAGCTCTTTTCGGTGAGGCGCGCGAGGATGGTCATGCGCGCTGTTCCGCTTGGGGTTCCGTCTGGGGAATGAAGTCCTGCGCCGCGTCCGGCACGCTATAATCATAGGCCCAGCGATAGACGACCGGCAGATGCGGCCCCCAATTGCCATGCGCCGGCGGCGTGTCGGGCGTCAGCCATTCCAGGCTGGCCGCGCCCCAGGGATTGTGATCGGCGCGAGGCCCCCGGAACAGGCTCCAGATCATGTTGAAGAAGAACAGCCCCTGCGCGCAGAAGACGACCAGCGCCGCGATGCTGATCCACGCATTGGCGAGATGCACCGACTGCGGAATGAAGGCGGTCTCGCCCAGCGCATAATAACGGCGCGGAACCCCCAGAATCCCCAGATAATGCATCGGCAGGAAGATCGCATAGACGCCCAGGAAAGTGATCCAGAAATGGAGCTTCCCCAAAGTTTCGTTCCACATCCTGCCGAATATCTTGGGATACCAGTGATAGATGGCGCCGAATATCACCAGGACCGGAGACACGCCCATCACCATATGGAAATGCGCGACGACGAAGAACGTGTCGGACAACGGCACGTCGACACTGACATTGCCCAGAAACAAGCCCGACAGCCCGCCGTGGATGAAGGTGAAGATGAAGGCGATGGCGAACAGCATCGGCACGCGCAGATGGATGTCGCCGCGCCACAGGGTCAGCAGCCAGTTATAGACCTTGATCGCCGTCGGAATGGCGATGATCAAGGTCGATGTGGCGAAGAAGAAGCCGAAATAGGGATTCATGCCGCTCACATACATATGGTGCGCCCACACCAGGAAGCTCAGCGCCCCGATGATCACGATCGCCCACACCATCATGCGATAACCGAAGATGTTACGCCGCGCATGCACGCTGATCAGGTCCGACACGATGCCGAAGGCGGGCAGGGCGACGATATAGACTTCGGGATGGCCGAAGAACCAGAAGAGATGCTGGAAAAGCAGGGGACTGCCGCCCTGCGTCGGGGTGATCGCACCCATCGACTGCATGGTGGGCATGAAGAAGCTGGTGCCCGCCAGATGATCGAACAGCATCATGATCGCCGCGACGAACAAAGCCGGGAAGGCCAGCAGGCCCATCACCGAAGCGGTGAAGATGCCCCACACCGACAGCGGCATCCGCATCAGCGTCATCCCCCTGGTCCGCGCCTGCAGCACCGTGGTCACATAATTCAACCCGCCCATGGTGAAGGCCGCGACGAAGATGGCGAGGCTGACCAGCATGGTCACGATGCCCCATTGATGCCCCGGCGTCCCCTCGCTGATCGCCTGCGGCGGATAGAGCGTCCATCCCGCCCCGGTCGGCCCGCCCGGCACGAAGAATCCCGCCACCAGCACGATCACCGACAGCAGATAGAACCAGAAGCTCAGCATGTTGACGAAGGGAAACACCATGTCCCGCGCCCCGATCATCAGCGGGATCAGATAATTGCCGAACCCGCCCAGCAGCAGCGCCGTCAGCAGATAGACCACCATGATCATGCCGTGCATCGACACGAATTGCAGATAATTATCAGGCTGGATCGCCGGAAAAGCCCCCGGAAACCCAAGCTGCAACCGCATCAGCGCCGACAGCACCAGCGCCACCAGCCCGATCCCGATGGCGGTGCAGCTATATTGGATGGCGATGACCTTGTGATCCTGGCTCCAGACATATTTGGTGACCCAGCTATGCGGATGATGCAGCGGGCGCAGGTCGTCGGCCAAAGTGGTAGCCATCAGCGAATGCTCCAGGAGGCAGGGACGATACAGGCATTGGCCTTGATCAGCAGGATCGACATGGCGGCCGGCGGCGCCTCCGCCAGAATCTGTCCGAAGCTGCTCTGCTGCGCCTGCCATTGCGCGAAGGCCTGGGGCGTCTCCACCACCACCTTGCCGCGCATCGCATGGTGGCCGGTGCCGCACAGTTCGGCGCAGAGGATGTCGAACGTGCCCGTCTTGGTCGGGGTCAGCCAGAAATAGGTGACGATGCCGGGTACGAGGTCCATCTTGGCCCGGAATTCCGGCACATAGAAGTCGTGCAGCACGTCCTTGGAGCGCAGCACGATCTTCACCGGCTTGCCGACCGGAAGATGAAGGTCGCCGCTTTCCACCAATATGTCATCCCGGCCGAACGGGTCGAGCGGATCGAGGCCCAGCCCATTGTCGGGGGTGATATATTTGACCCCCGCCGCGCCCAGCACGCCATCCGGACCGGGATAGCGGAAGGACCATTGCCATTGCTGGCCGACCGCCTCGATGACGGTGGCTTCTTTCGGCACCGAGACATATTTGCCCCAGGCCGCGAGCCCCGGCGCCAGCATGCCGGCGATGCCGATGGCGGTCCAAAATGTCAGCCGCCTTTCCAGCGAAGGGTTTTCCGGCTCATAATGGGCGCGATGGCCGGGGCGATGGCGATATTTGACCAGCGCCCAGGCAAGGAACAGGTTCAGCCCGACAAAGGCCGCCCCGCATATCCAGAGCGTCACGTCGAGGGCGGAATCGATCGATCCCCAATTGGATGCGATGGGCGTGCGCCACCATGGACTGAACAGGTGAAAGGCGACCGAACCGACCACGAGCATGGCGATGGCTACCGCAACCGGCACAAGCCCTCTCCCACATTGGCAGGCGCTCGCAGCCTTTCAGTCCGGCATTTCGAGTCGCCTCGGTAACACCCGCCGCGACAACTTACAGAAAAAGCGCTGACGGGGGAAGCGTTTGGGAAATTGCGGGGTGCGAGCGTCGCCAGCGCCTTTTCCGGCTCGGGCCTTCACGGTCGATTGACAGCGCCTGCCATTGCGGCGAAAAGAACAAACAGGGAACGAATATATGGCTGAGTCGGTGAAGACCCTCGCCGCCCTCAGGCGGCATATCGCATCGCTGGAGGGCGTTCTAGCCTCCCAGCCCCATGCGCGGGTGGAAACCGGCTATGCGCCGCTCGATCTGGCGCTGGACGGCGGTCTGGCGCGGGGGCGGGTGCATGAATTCTTCGCCGCGACCGAAGAAGGGGCGGCGGGGGCTGGGCTGGCCCTGATCCTCGCGCGGCTGGCGGCGGGGGAGGCGCCCCTGCTCTGGCTGCGCACGATGGCGGCGGGCCGGGCGGGGGGCATGCCCTATGGTCCCGGACTGGCCGCATTGGGCATCGATCCCGCCCGGTTGCTGATCGGCGCGATGGCCGATGACGCCATGCTGCTGCGAGCGGCGGTCGACGCGCTGCGATGCCCCGCTTTGGGCGCACTGGTGGTGGAATTGCGCGGGCCGGCGCCCTTGCTCGACCTGACAGCCAGCCGGCGGCTGGCGCTGGCGGCGGAGTCGTCCGGCGTCACGGCTTTCCTGTTGCGGGTGGGCGGCGATCCGGTGCCTAGCGCGGCGGACACGCGCTGGCGCGTTGCGGCGGCGCCCTCTCTGCCCTTGCCGGGAAACGGGCCGGGCAGAAGCGCCTTCGACCTTGGCCTGTTGCGACGGCGGGCGGGACGGGACGGGCTCGGCTGGCGGCTGGTCTGGGACAATGGCCGGGGCATGTTTGAAGGAAGTGGAGGTGGGCGCGATGAACGCCATGGCCTTGGACAGGATGGCAGCGGACGGGAGGGCGGAGGACGCGATGGGCAAGCGCCGCTATCTGGCGCTGTGGTTTCCGTTCCTGCCGATCGACCGGCTTCGGATCGCGCGGCCTGATCTCTGGGCGCAGGGCGAAGGTCCCGCAGCCGTCGTCGAACAGGTGCGCGGCGCGATGCGGCTGGCCATGCTCGACGCCGATGCTCTCGCGCTGGGCCTGACGCCGGGCATGACGCTGGCCGATGCGCGTGCGCGGGAACCGGACCTGCGCGTGTTCGATGCCGATCCCCATGGCGATCAGGACTGGCTGGAGCGGCTCTGCGACGGTTGTTCCCGCTACACGCCGGTTGCGGCGCTGGATTCACCCTTCGGTCTGATGCTCGACATTACCGGCTGCGCGCATCTCTGGGGCGGGGAGGAGATGCTGGCGCGCGAGGCGGCCGAACGGCTGGAGCGTCATGGCATGCGGGTGCGCCATGCCCTTGCCGGAACGGCGGAGGGTGCGCATGCGCTGTGCCGTTTTCCGGTGGGCGCGGCGGCGGACGAGGATGCGGCGCTGCGCCGCCTGCCGGTCGAGGCGTTGCGGCTGGAGGATGAAAGCGCGGTGGCGTTGCGCCGCGCGGGACTGCGGACCGTGGGCGATCTGGCGGCGCGGCCGGCGGCGGTCCTGGCGTCGCGCTTCGGTGAGGCGGCGGTGGACGCGCTGCACGCTTTGCTGGGATTGGGGAGGCGGCCTCTCTCCCCCCGGCGGTCGCGTCCCGCGATCCGGATCGAGCGGCGTTTTGCCGAGCCGATGGGCAGCACCGCCTTTGCCCTCCGGACGCTGGAGGAGATGGCGGCCGAGGCGGGGGAGCGGCTCAGCGAACGCGGGCAAGGCGGTCGACGGTTCGAGGCGCTGTTCTTCCGCAGCGACGGCCTTGCCTTTCCCTTGCGGGTGGAAACCAGCCTGCCGGTGCGGGACGCGCCCGCTATCATGCGGCTGGTGCAGGAACGGATCGATGCCCTGTCCGATCCGCTCGATCCCGGTTTCGGCTTCGACATGCTGCGCCTTACCGTGCCGCAGGCGGAGCCGATGGCGCCGACGCAACTGGCGCTGGAAGGGGGAGAGGCGCGTCGCGAGGAAAGCGTCGCGGCTCTGGTCGACCGGCTGTCGATCCGGGCAGGCCGGGCTCGCATCCAGCGGCTTCACCCGAAGGACAGCCATATCCCCGAACAGGCCCAGCTTGCCCTGCCCGCCGTGGAAAGCCGCGCGCCCATGAACTGGCCGCAAGAGGGGCAGGAGGGGGAGCCGCCCATGCGCCCGCTGCATCTGTTCGATCCGCCGCAGCCGATCGACGTGGTGGCCGAGGTGCCCGATGGTCCGCCCCATCGCTTCCGCTGGCGCAAGGCATTGCATGAAGTGACGCGCTACGAAGGCCCCGAACGCATCGCGCCCGAATGGTGGACGGCCAGGGACGGCGCGCTGGAGGGCGAGAGCGTGGGGCTGACCCGCGACTATTACCGGGTCGAGAATGCGCGCGGGCGGCGCTACTGGATATTCCGCAACGGGCTTTACGGCGCCGAAGCGGAACATCCCGGCTGGTACATCCATGGCCTGTTCGCATGAAGCGCCACGGCAAGGGTCCAGACCCGTCCAGGCCCAAATCCATCGACCGGCGTGAACTGAATGCGCTGGAGGCTGCGCGGGAAAAGGGGCGGCGCGGGTCGCGCGGCGAATCTCCGCCGATCGGGCCGGCAGAGACGCCTCCCTTTGCCGAGTTGGTGGCGGCGACCAATTTCTCCTTCCTGCGCGGCGCATCCCATCCGCAGGACATGGTGACGCGCGCCATCGCCCTGGGGCTTGTGGGCCTGGGCATAGCCGACCGCAATAGCGTCGCCGGGGTGGTCCGCGCCCATGTCGCGCGCAAGCGCTGGCCCGAACGGATGCGCGCCGCTTTGCTGGAGGCGCGCAAGGAAGCGGGGCAGCCGCTGGAACTCAGCGAAGAGGAGGAGCGCGCCTGCCGGACCGACCTGCGGCTGGTCGTCGGCGCAAGGCTGGTCTTCGTGGATGGAACGCCGGACATCGTCGCCTATCCCGCGACGCGGCGGGGTTGGGGCGAACTCACCAAATTGCTGACCGTCGGCAATCTCCGTTCGGTGAAGGGCGACTGTATCCTCCGCTATGAGGATCTGACCGCCTATCTGGACGATCTGCTGCTGATCGTGATGCCTGGCTCCACCGCCACCCAACAGACCGCGCATCGCAAGCCGGTGGACTATGATTATGACGACCGGCCCCCGAAGGAAGCGATCAGGCAGGGCCATCTCAGTCTTGTGCCGCCGCCGGCTCCGTCCGATCTGAAGGGATTGCTGGCGCGCTTGTCGCGTCTTGCGCCGCGCCGGGTCTGGCTGGCGGCGGCATTGGGACGGGATGGGCGGGATGCGCGGCGGCTGGCGCAGTTCAAGGCCTTGTCCGTGGCGGCGGGCGTGCCTTTGCTGGCGACCATGGACGTGCTCTACGCCAGTCCGGCGCAGCGTCCCCTGCAGGATGTGCTGAGCTGCATTCGCGAAGGCACCGGCATCGCCAGGGCAGGGCGCCTGCTGGAGGCGAATGCGGAAAGGCATATCCATGACCCTGCCGAAATCGCCCATCTGTTCCGCGATTGCCCGGAGGCGGTGGCGGAAAGCGGACATTTGCTGAGCCGGGTGCATTTCACGCTCGACCAGCTTGCCTATGAATATCCCCATGAACCGGTGCCGGAAGGATGGACGGCGCAGCAATGGCTGGAGGAACTGACCTGGTCCGCCGCCCATGCCCGCTATGGCGCGCGTCTTCCCCTGAAGGCCCGCGAGACACTGGAAAAAGAATTCGAACTGATCGCCAAGCGCAACTATGCCTATTATTTCCTGACCGTGCATGACATCGTCGCCTTTGCCCGGACCAAGGGCATCCTTTGCCAGGGACGCGGATCGGCGGCGAACAGCATGGTCTGCTTCCTGTTGGGCGTGACATCCATCGATCCGCTCAAGCACGACCTGCTCTTTTCCCGCTTCGTATCCGAAGATCGCAACGAACCGCCCGACATCGACGTCGATTTCGAACATGAGCGGCGCGAGGAGGTGATGCAATATATCTACGAACGCTATGGCCGCCATCGCGCCGGGATCGCCGCGACCGTCATCCATTACCGTTCGCGCAGCGCCGTGCGGGAAGTGGCGAAGGCGCTGGGCATTAGCGAGGATGTGTCGGCCCGCCTCTCCAGCACGGTGTGGGGCAGTTATTCGAGCGACATGAACGATGCGCGGATCGTGGAGGCGGGCTTCGCGCTCGACAATCCGCAGATCGCGCAGTTGAAGGCGATTGTCGACCAGTTGCTGTCAGAGCCCTTTCCGCGCCATCTTTCGCAGCATGTGGGGGGCTTTGTGCTGACGCAGAACCGGCTGGACGAGACGGTGCCGCTGCATCATGCGGCGATGGAGGATCGCAGCTTCATCGAATGGGACAAGGATGACATCGACGCGCTCGGCCTGATGAAGGTCGACGTGCTGGCGCTGGGGATGCTGAGCTGCATCCGCCGGGCGTTCGACCTGATGCGGGAACAGGGGCTGGGCGATCACCAGCTGACGGTCGATATGGAGGCGGCGGACGAAACCGTTTACGACATGCTGTGCAAGGGTGACAGCATCGGCGTTTTCCAGGTGGAAAGCCGGGCGCAGATCAACATGCTGCCCCGTCTGAAGCCACGCTCCATCTATGACCTGACCGTGCAGGTGGCGATCGTTCGTCCCGGGCCGATCGAGGGCAATATGGTCCATCCCTATCTGCGGCGGCGATGCGGGGATGAGAAGGTCGAATATCCCCGGCCGTCCCCCCATCATGGACCAGCCGATGAACTGGAGAAATTGCTGGGCGAGACTTATGGCGTGCCGCTGTTCCAGGAACAGGCGATGAAGCTTGCGATCAAGGCGGCAGGTTTCGAGCCGGCGGAGGCCGACGCCCTGCGCCGCGCCATGGCGACCTTCCGCAATGTCGGCACGATCCATCATTTTCGCGAGAAGATGATCAGGGGCATGGTGGAGCGGGGCTATGAGGCGGAGTTTGCCGAACGCTGCTTCAAGCAGATCGAGGGTTTCGGCAGCTACGGTTTTCCCGAAAGCCATGCCCTGTCCTTCGCGCGGCTGGTCTATGTGTCGGCCTGGATCAAATGCCATCAGCCGGCGGTGTTCGCCTGCGCTCTCCTCAATTCGCAGCCCATGGGTTTCTACGCCCCGGCCCAGATCGTGCGCGATGCGCGGGAGCATGGCGTCACCGTGCATGATGTCGATGTGAATATGAGCGGGTGGGACAATGCGCTCGAACCGCTGTTGCGGTCGCGGGACGGCGGTCGGGGCGAGGGGGCGGGGCGGGCCCTGGCGCTGCGCCTTGGACTGCGGCAGGTGGATGGTTTTCGCGAGGATTGGGCGAAGCAACTGGTTGCGGCGCGAAAGGAAGGGCTGTTTTCCACCATGGAGGATCTGGCGCGGCGGGCGGGATTGCCGGCGCGGGCCTTGCGGTTGCTGGCGGACGCCGATGCCTGCCGCTCGCTGGGGAAGGACCGGCGGGCTGCCCTGTGGGAAGCGCGGCGGACGCCTTCGGACGAATTGCCGCTGTTTGCCGCCGCCAAGGCGCAGGAACTGGGGGAGGAGCCTGATGCGATGCTGCCTGCCATGGCTTTGTCCGAGCATGTCGAGGCCGATTATCTGGTGACGCGCCTGTCGCTCAAAGGGCATCCGATGCAATTCCTGCGCCCGGTCTTCGCGGCGGAGGGCGTGCTGAGCTGCGCCCAGATTTCGGCGGCGAAGAACGGAGCCCTGGTGAAGACGGCCGGCGTGGTGCTGGTGCGGCAACGGCCGGGCAAGGGCAATGCGGTCTTCATCACCATCGAGGATGAGACGGGAATCACCAATATTCTTCTATGGGCGCGATTGTTCGAAATGCAGCGGCGTCCGGTCATGGCGTCGCGGCTGATGCTGGTCGAAGGGGAAGTGCAGCGCAGCAAGGAAGGCGTCGTCCACCTGATGGCTTCCCGCGTGCATGACAGGACCGCGGAATTGTCACGGCTTTCGCAAACGGATGTGCAGGAGTCTTCCCGCACGCGCCAGAGGCACGCTTCAGGACATCCGCGCAATGTGCGGATATTGCCGCAATCGCGGGATTTTCATTGAGACTGAAGGGTGGTTGAGCTTGTCGTTCCAGAGAGGAGAAACGCAAGAAAATCTCAGTTATTTTCAAAAATACGTAGAAATATTTCATCCTATACTATAGTTTATCAGTATTATTTTCGAATATTGATGCGAAAATAAATCAATTAATTTATCTCAATATTGATATAACTAAAGTTATATACTATTCAATATAACTAATTTATGTTAGAAAATCATATTTCATTAACCCATAATATTTAAAACCCCGACTGTGATCTGGAGCGATGCTCCACGCAGGAAGGGAATGGGAATGTTCGGCAGAGCGGTGGGGCGGTTGCTGCGGGACAGGACGGGCAATGTCCTGATGATGGCTGCAGCCTCCATGCCAGTACTGGTCGGCGCGGCGGGCCTGGCGACAGACACGGTGCAATGGACCCTCTGGAAACGACAGATCCAGCGCCAGGCGGACAGCGCCGCGCTGGCAGGAGCCTATGCGGTCGCGCAGGGCTTCAGCGCGTCGGACAGCGCGACATCGGACATCAACCGCATGTCATTGGTCACCCTGACGCAAACCCCGACGATCGAAAATGCGCCGACGACAGGTTCCTATGCCGGCAACAGCAAGGCGGTTCGCGTGGTGCTGCAAACCTCGGCGGAGCTGCCCTTTTCGAAGATATTGGGGGTGAAAGCGCCGGTCATCTATGGCGAAGCGACCGCGGCCGTGGTGGGCAGCGGCGACTATTGCGTCGTTGCGCTCGAAAAGACGAGTGCGGTCGGCATCACGCTCCAGGGCAATGCCACGGTCAATCTGGGCTGCGGCATCGCCACCAATTCGCGGGCATCCAACGCCGTCACTGCAGGCGGCAGCAGCACGGTAACGGCGACTCCGGTGGCGGCGGTGGGCGGGCTGACGTCCAGTTCCAACTATGTCTCGCCGACCACGCTGCTGCCCTACAGCATCCCGGTGCAGGACCCCTATGCATCGCTGCCCACGCCCACTGCGTCGGATTTGTCGGGCTGTGGGGGCAACGCCAATGTTCAACCCAATAACAGCAAATCCATCTCGCCAGGCTGCTATAAAAATTTCAACGTCAAGGGCACGCTCAACATGGCGCCAGGTGTATATTTTATCGACAGCACGACCTTCGACATCGGGTCGCAGGCAGTGGTCAACGGCACCGGCGTCACCATCATCCTGACCAGCGGAAACGCAGCCACCAATCCCAGTTCCATCGCCAACGTCAATATCAATGGCGGTGCGACGCTCAACCTGAAGGCGCCGACGGACCTCAGTGACCCTTATCATGGCGTCCTCTTCTATCAGGACCGGCGCGCGCTGGATTCGGGAACCAACACGATCAACGGCAATGCGAGTTCCGTCCTGCAGGGCGCTTTCTATTTTCCGGGCCAGGCGATGTCCTTCAGCGGCACATCGGGCATGACCACCGACTGCGTGAAGATGGTGGGCAAGCGCGTCACTTTCATCGGGAACAGCAATATCGTCAATCAATGCAAAGATACGGGAGTCGATAAATTCACGGCCACGCTGGTGAAGCTGGTGGGATGATGAAGCGGCTTCTCTCCGACCGATACGGCAACAGCACCGTCGAACTGGCGATCATCATGCCGGTCCTGGTCCTGCTGACCTTCATGGCGGGGGATGTCGCCATGGCGTTCAAGGCGAAGATCGGGCTCCAGCGCGCGGCGGAGCGCACGGCACAACTGGCGGCCGCGGGCGGCTACACCAACGACACCACAGACACTTCGAAGGCCTATAATAATCTGGCCGCAGACGCCGCTGCGGCAGCCGGCGTTCCAACCGGCAATGTCACCGTCACGCCCACGCTGCTCTGCAATGCCATTGTGCAGACCGCCAGCCCGGAAGTTCCTTGCCCCGACGGCCAGCAGACGAAGCGCTATGTCGCGATCAGCATTTCAGGAACCTATACGCCGATGTTCGCGAAACTTGCCCCCGGCAGCAGATGGTCGTCCCAAGGCATCGCGCTCACCGGCTCGGCCTCGGTGCGTCTGCAATGACGCGCCTGATACGCGACCAGCGCGGTGCGGCGGCGATCGAATTCGTCCTCGCCGTGCCGCCTTTCATCATGCTGCTGATGGGCGCGCTGCAACTCGGCATCATCGCCTGCGCGCGCACCGGCCTGCAACATGCGGTCGACGAAGGCGCGCGCTATGCCAGCATCTTTCCCAGGCCCACCGACGCTGAGATCATCGCCAAGGTGAAGAGCCGTGAATTCGGCCTCGACCCGACCTACACCAACGATCCGACGGTCGTGCAGGGCACGCAATATGGCGTTTCCTACAGGGAAATCACCATGACCTATTCCCGGCCATTGAATTTCATCCTTTACCAGACCCCGGCCATATCGATCAGCTATACCCGGCGAGCCTATTAACGCCTCAACTGGCCCCGGATACCGGACGGGCTGTCGCACCCTGCTTCTGCTTGGAGAGGGGGCTGTGCAGGGGATGCCATCCCGCTTCCCCTGCACAGATTGTCCGCCATTCGCATGAAACTGCCGCGCTTCTTTTCCTCTTCCGCCTGCGACATGGCCATCGACCTCGGCACCGTCAACACGGTCATCTATGTGCGCGACCGGGGTATCGTCCTCAACGAACCCTCCGTCATCGCGATCGAGACGCGCGACGGCATCCGCAAGGTCAAGGTGGTCGGCAACGAAGCCAAGCTGATGATGGGCAAGACGCCGGCCGGCATCCAGGCGATCCGGCCGCTGCGCGACGGCGTGATCGCGGACATCGACGTGGCCGAGCAGATGATCAAGCATTTCATCGACAAGGCGCTGAACGGCGCCAACCGCTTCGGCCGCCGCCATGAAGTGGTGATCTGCGTACCGACAGGTTCCACCATGGTTGAACGCCGCGCCCTGCGCGACGCCGCCTCCAACGCGGGGGCCTATCGGGTCCAGCTGATCGAGGAACCCATGGCTGCCGCGATCGGCGCCGACCTGCCCGTCACCGAGCCGCGCGGGGCGATGGTGGTCGACATTGGCGGCGGGACGACGGAGGTCGCCGTCCTGTCCCTGCGGGGCATCGCCTATAGCAGCTCGGCACGGGTCGGTGGCGACAGGCTGGACGATGCCATCGCTTCCCACATTCGCCGCACGCATAATCTGATGATCGGTGAAGCGACGTCCGAACGTGTGAAATGCGAACTGGGCGCCGCGACCTCCCCCGATGGCGAAGGCCGCCGGATGACGGTGAAGGGCCGGGATCTGGTGAACGGCCGCCCCGCCGAAATGTCGATCAGCGAGGCGGAAATCGCGGATGCGCTGTCCGAGCCGGTCGGCCAGATCAAGATGGCGGTGATGACCGCGCTGGAACAGACCGCGCCGGAACTGTCCGCCGACATCATCGAGGAAGGGATCACCCTGACCGGCGGAGGCGCGCTGCTCCGGCGTCTGGACGAAGCGCTGTCCGACGCGACGGGGCTGCCCGTCACGGTCGCGGACAAGCCGCTGATCTGCGTGGCCATGGGCGCTGGCCGGGCGCTGGAAGACCGCGCCTATGACGGTGTGCTGACGGTTTCCTGACATCCGCCTGCCGTAAGTGACGGCGGGAATGGGTGGATTGCGGACATTCCCCCTCCCGCAGGCGGGAGGGGGCTAGGGGGTGGGCTGGCGCGACATCAGCGTGAATTTTCAACGGCTAAGCTGGAAGCTCGCTACGCTCGCGCCCACCCCTAACCCCTCCCGTTTACGGGAGGGGAATGTCTTGGATTGGCCAAAACAGGACATGCCTCCAGGCCGCGCCTGTGCGTCGGGATTCTATTCCTCGCGTCCATAGGCGACCACGGTTTCCACTTCGGCCTTGTCGCCCAGCACGACGCCGACGCGCTGGTGCAGTCCGGTTGCCTTGACGTCCATGATCCGCTGATAGCCGTTGCTGGCCGCGCCGCCCGCCTGCTCGACCAGGAAGGACATGGGGTTCGCCTCATACATCAGCCGCAGCCGGGCCTTGTCGGCGTAGCGGTGATCGGCGGGATAGAGGAAGATGCCGCCCCGCTTCAGGATGCGATGCACATCCGCCACCATCGAAGCGGTCCAGCGCATGTTGTAATCCTTGCCCAGCGGCCCTTCGGTGCCCTGGATGCGTTCCTCTATGTAGCGCGCGATGCCGGGCGACCATTGCCGCCGACGCGCCATGTTGATGGCGAATTCGGCATTGCCCTGCGGCATCCGCATCGGTCCATCCGTCATCCGCCAGGAGCCGATTTCCCGGTCCAGCGTGAATTCATAGACGCCGGTTCCGATGGTCAGCACCAGCAGCGTCTGCGGTCCGTAGATCGCATAGCCCGCCGCCACCTGCTGCGTGCCCGGCTGAAGGAAATCCTGCTCCGTCACCTCACGGCCCGAACATTCCTCCGGCGCCTTCAGCACGGAGAAGATGGTGCCCACGCTCAGGTCGACATCGATATTGCTGGACCCGTCGATCGGATCGAACAGCAGCAGATATTCGCCCTTGGGGTAGCGATTGGGGATGCGATGGATCGTTTCCATCTCCTCCGAAGCCATGGCGGCCAGATGTCCGCCCCATTCATTGGCGTCCAGCAGCAGTTCGTTGGCGATGACGTCCAGCTTCTTCTGGACCTCCCCCTGCACATTCTCGCTACCCAGGCTGCCCAGCACTTCGCCCAGCGCACCCTTGGACACGCTGTGGCTGATCGTCTTGCAGGTGCGCGCAACGGTTTCGATCAGCAGGCGCAATTGCGGCGGGATGGCATTGGCCTCGCGCTGCTGCTCGATCAGGAAGCGGGTGAGGGTGACGGACTGCATAGGCGGTTTACTCGCTCAAGAGAATATGGCGCGCCGAACGCACGCCATGCATGGAACCAGGGAATGCCGTAGCGGCCATACAGGCGTCGGAAAAGCGCCAATTCGTGACGCCCCTGTGACGAAGGACGACCCGTTCACGCTTCGAGACTGGCCGCGACCTCTGGCCCATGCGCGAATAGCGTGGCATCCCGCACCTGTTCCGGCGTCGGCCGGATGCCGGTATAGAGCGCGAATTGCTCGACAGCCTGCAGCACAATGACCTCCCCGCCGGAGATGATCGCCTTTCCCGCAGCCCGTGCGGCGCGGACGAACGGCGTATCCACCGGCTGTGCCACGACGTCGAAGGCGATGTCGCAGGCGGCGATGAAGTCGGCCGGAAAGGCCATCGCCTCGCTATCCGGTCCCTCCATTCCAAGCGGCGTCACATTGACGAGCAGGGGCGCGCCCGTATCGGGCAGGGCGGGCTGCCATGCATAGCCATATTGTTCCGCCAGCGCTCGGCCCGCCGCCTCATTGCGGGCGACGATGGTGCCCTTGTCGAAGCCCGCGTCCCGCAGCGCCGCCGCAACGGCCTTCGCCATGCCACCGCTGCCGCGCAGCAGAAAGGGCTGGGGGCTTGCGATCCGCCGCTCCAGAAGGTCGCGGACCGCCACGAAATCCGTATTGTAGCCGGTGAGGACGCCCCCGTCATTGACGATGGTGTTCACGCTGTCGATGACCCGCGCCGATTCCTCCAGCCGGTCGACAAGCGGGATCACGGCTTCCTTGAAGGGCATGGAGATGGCGCATCCCCGGATGCCCAATGCCCTGATGCCGCCGACGGCCGCGGGCAGGTCCGTCGTGCTGAAAGACTTGTAAACATAGTCCAGTCCCAGCAGTTCGTAGAGCCGGTTGTGCAGGCGCGATCCCGCATTGCCGGGCCGTCCGGACAGGGACATGCACAAGCGGGTATCCCGCCCAATGGGTGGTTTCATAAACTGATGGTCTCCTCGCGCATGGCCTAGACAGCCACCGGCATGGGATCAATGACGAGAGCGACCATCCATGCCCTTTGTCCGCCGGATCGGCGCAGGAGCGCTTATCCTCCCAGCACCGCCGGCACCAGCGCCGCGACGCAGATGCCCAGGCTCCATTGCAGGGCACGCCGCACGCGGTACCGCTCCGGCAAGGCGGTGCCCAGGACCACCAGCACCGCCAGCGAAAGCCAGAAGATCGTCTTGAACGGCGCCGCATTGCCGATCCACAGCCGTGCCAGCAGCGTCAGGGCCAGGGCCAGTCCCGAACCCCAGACGATCGCGTTCCACCCGTTGCGCAAGCGCGGTTGCCGGTAGCCGCGCCGCTCCCGCTTGCCGAGCCAGATCGAAGTGCCCGTCGCGATCACCACGCAAAGCGCTCCACCCAGCAGCAGATAGGCGATCTTCACCGGCAGTCCGCCATAATTGCCGAAATGCAGATTATAGGCCGACGCCGCCACCTGCTGTCCCGTCGCGCCGTCCGCCAGGCCGACCGTCCCCAGAAAGCGCCCGGCCTGATCGAAATTATAGGTTTCGCCATAGACCAGCCGTCGCTGCGGCAGGGCAAGCACCTGTAGCTGCTGCCCCGCGGTTCCCGGTTCGTGCATGAAGACGTAGATCGGACGCACCTCCGGAAAGCGGGCGGTCATCGTCTGCAACGCGGCGGCCACGTCCGCCAACGGGGCGGGCTTGGCATTCGGCTTGCCCTCAGCGCCGAAGATCGGCGCATAGGCCGCCTCCATATCGCCCTTGTAGAAGCCTTGCGCCAGTCCATAGACGTTGATCGATCCCAGGCCGATCATCGCGCCGGTCAGGGCGATCGCCAGCGCGAAGGGCAGGGTCCACACTCCCAGCCTGTTATGCCAGTCCGCCAGCCCGAGGCCACCCCGGTCCCGCGCCCGCAGGCGGAAGGCATCGCGGAAGATGCGGGGATGGGCGATCAGGCCGGTCAATGACAGGGCGATGGTCATCACCCCCAGTCCGCCTACGATCGTCAGGCCGACCATGCCGGGAATGTTCAGCGTATAGTGCAGGTTCAGCAGGAATTCGGACCATCCGTTCAACTCCTTCGCGACCACCCGTCCCTGATCGTCGACATGCACCGCCTGATGGTCGGTGGTGACGGTCGTGCGGGGCAGCGCGTCGGTCGGCAGATGGACGTAGAGATGCTCGGTCGCTTTCCGGTCCTTCTCGCTTGCCAGCACGGAAGCCACGGCGCGTTGCACCGCATCGGGCGAGATTCGCGGCATTTCCGGAGCATCGGGCTGCTCGGCGCGTTGCCATTCCTCGTAGAACACCGTTACCGTGCCGGTCAGGCAGACGATATAGAGCAATGCGCTTGCCAGCAGGCCGATGGCGGCATGGGCGGACAGGCCCCGTTGGACCAGCGTTTTGGACAGGCCAAGGTTCATGGCCGGACCATCCACAGCATGGCCAGACCCAGCAGGGCAGGGGCCGCCAGCAGTCCCACTTGCCGCCGCCGTTGCGGCCAGAGCAGGATCAGCATGGCCAGCACCGCCCAGAGCAGCGGCATCAGGAACAGCATCAGCACATTGCCGTCGGCCTCATGCGCGCCCAGCGCTCCGGCCGTGGCCCGCGCCGCCAGTCCCAGGATCAGCGCCACCAGCATCGCACCCGGCACGCTGAGCAGAAAGCTGACCATCCGCCCGCCGATGCGCAACGGCTCCTGTCCTTCCGGCAGCATATGGGCGCGGCGGTTGGAGGCGCCGGTCTTGCCGGGCGGCGCGGTCGCGGCGGCAAGGGCCAGGCAGGAGAAGGCCATTGCCAGTGCGGCCAGCGTCACCATGGCAACGCCCCAGGCGCCTGCTCCCGCCATTCCCATCGCCAGGGCAAAGGCGAGCAGCCCCCAGGCAGCAGCGTTGAGCGGAGCCGATCGTAGCGCCCTGCCCCATGAGAAGCGCAGCAGGCACACCGCCGCCGCCGCCAAAAGCGCGCTGGTCCAGAGCAGAAGGGAAGGCTGGTTCACCATCATCCTCAATAATCGAAGCGCAAGGTGCCCATCACGCTGCGGGGGGCCGCGTAAAAGGCCTGCCCCCACATCAGGCTGCCCAGATATTTGCTGTCGGTCACATTACGCACATTGATGCTGGCGGTCAGCCGGTCGATGGGCTTGATGCTGGCCATCAGGTCCAGCACCGCATAATCCTTCTGCCGGATGTCGCGGCCGACCGTGCTGTCGAGGGTGCTGATGTCGCTCTGCCACCGGAACTGTGCGCCCAGCTTCAGGTCGCGCCACTCGGGAATATGATAGGTGCTGGCAAGTTTCAGCGACTGACGCGGCAGGTAGGTGCGGGCGCGGTTCCCGGCCTGATCCTCGATCTTGAGGCCCGTATAGCCGCCGCTTACCGACCAGCGGTCCGTCACGCGGCCGGTCAGCTCGATCTCGAAACCCTTGGCAGTGGTGTCGACGCCCGCATAATAGACGTCGCCCACCTGCCCCGGATCGCCCGCGCCGAACACGCCGGCCTGCTCCGCGAGGTTCTTCTGCTTCGCGCGGAAGAGCGAGGCGCTGGCATAGAGCCGCTTGTCGAACCATTCGCTCTTGATGCCGCCCTCCATGCTGCTGCCCTTGGCAGGATCGAGCCGGCGGTTGGTGATGTCGACCTTGTCCTGCGGATTGAAGATGTCGGTGTAGCTGGCATAGAAGCTGATGTTGGACGTGGCGTCGAACACCAGGCCCAGATAGGGGCTGACCGCGCTGTTCTTGCGATACTGGTCGGTGCCGTAGGATGCGCCGGTGGTCTTGAGCCAGAAGGCGCTGGCGCCGACGACCGCCTTCAGCCTGTCGGCCAGATTGGCGTGCAGCGCGCCATAGGCCCGCGTCAGCCGGTCCGTCACCTCTTCCTCCAGGCTTTCCTGCGTGAAGTCGGGTTCGATCAGCGTGGTGCGGTTGAACGCCCATTGGGCAACAGCGGGGTAGGCGACGGCAGCCAGCCCGCTTTGCTCATATTCGCGGCCGTCGGTCCTGCCGGTGGAGAGGCCGAAGGCGAGTTGATGCTCGCGCCCGAACAGCGTCACTGGGCCGGAAGCGTAGAAATCGCCCAGATACTGGTCGGAGGGGGAGCGATATTTGCCCGCCATCCCCGTCACGCCGACGCCCGTCGCCGCATCGGGATAGCCATAGGCGTAAAGCAGTTCCGCCCCCGAACTGCGATGATTATAGGTGAAGCGGCCGCGGGCGTTCCAGCCATTGCCGAAAGCATAGGCCAGTTCCGCCCATGCGCTTTCGTCGCTGACGTTCCAATAGGTCCAGTCGGCCGAAGTGCTGGCCGAACGCGGATAGGCGATCCGATCGCCATTATCGTCGAGCAGCGGCAGCGCGCCCCACAACACGCCGTCCGCGTCATTGTCCTGCCGGGTATAGCCGGCCGACGCCCTTAATTGCGGCGTGATCTCCCAATCCAGGATCGCGCCATAGACGTTGCGGTCGACATGATTGTAGCGGAGGTGGCTGTCCCTGTCCTCATGGGCGAAGATCAGCCGTGCCGACAGTGTGCCCGACGCATTCAACGGCCCCGAAATATCGGCTTCCACACGGCGGTCGTCCCAGCTTCCCAGCATGGCGGAGAGGGAGGCCTGCAATTCCCTGGTCGGCTTCTTGCGGACATAATTGATCGTGGCGGACGGATTGCCGACCCCGGTCATGATTGCATTGGCGCCGCGAACCGCCTCGACATTCTCGAACAGGATGGTGTCGAGGTCCCCGAACTGGATGCCCCAGCGCAAGGGCAGGCCGATGCCGTCGACCTGGAAATTGGTGATGTCGAACCCCCGCGAATTATAATAGGTCCGGTCGGTCTCCACCCGCTCCACATTGATGCCGACCATCTGGGTCAGCAGGTCGTTCACATTGGTCAGCGCGAAATCCTGGATTCGTTCGCGGTCGACGACGGTGATCGACTGCGGCGTTTCGCGCAGCGTCAGGGCAAGGCCGGTGGCCGATGCGTTCTCATCCGTGACCGTGCCCGTGACGACGATATTGTCTGCCTCCGCCAGCACGTCGGCCTGGGCGGGCGACGCCCAGCAAGCGGCAAGGGCAGGGGTGAGCAGAACGGAACGGAAAGCGATGGACATGCGGACGGACCCTTTTTCTTGCCGGACGCAGCCGGCAGAAAGGGCCTTATTGCTGATAATAATGCAAGTCAATCGCAATAAATATATGAGTCGTGCCTCTCCCTTGCAGACGGCGCTGCGGGCGGATTGCCGTGCCTGCCGTACGGCAATCCGCCTGCCCGCTTCACTTCACCCTGGCGGCGGTCACGATGATCTCAACCTTGTAATCGGGGCTGGCGAGCTTCGCCTCGCCCGTGGCGCGGGCGGGTGCTTCGGCATCCGCGATCCACGCATCCCACACCGCGTTCATCTCGGCAAAGTCGTCCATGTCCGCCAGCCAGATCTGCGCCCTCAGCATATGGTTCCTGCTGCTGCCCGTGCGTTCCAGCAGGGCGTCGATCTCGGCCAGCACGGCCCGGGTCTGCGCCGTGACGCTCTCGCCGGGCGCGCCGATCTGCCCCGCCAGATAGATGGTGTCGCCATGAATGACGGCCTCGCTCATGCGCGGGCCGCGATCGATGCGGGTGATGGTCATGCGGAAAGGCTCCTTTTCGGTTATGAATAGCGGCTGATCGCAAGATCGGTGGTTTCGATCCGGGGCCTGCCCCCGCCGATGATGTCCGCGATCACATGCCCCGACCCACAGGCCATGGTCCACCCCAATGTGCCATGCCCGGTGTTGAGGAAGAGGTTCGGGACTTTCGTCGCCCCGATGACCGGCGTGCTGTCCGGCGTCATCGGCCGCAGCCCGGACCAGAAGCTGGCGCCGCCCAGATCGCCTGCGCCCGGAAAGAGCGAACCCACCGAATATTCCAGCGTATCACGCCGCGCCCTGGGCAGCCCTTTGGAATAGCCCGACAGTTCCGCCATGCCGCCCACACGAATACGGTCGCCCAGCCGCGTGATCGCAACCTTGTAGCTTTCGTCGAGCAGGGTTGACACCGGCGCCCTTGCCTCATCGACGATCGGAACGGTGATCGAATAGCCCTTCACCGGATAGACCGGCAGCCTGATCCCCAGCGGGGCCAGCAGCAGCGGGGAATAGCTGCCCGTCGCAACAAGATAGGCGTCGGCCACGACATGGCCCCTGTCGGTTTCGACATGGCTGACCTTTCCATTGTCGACGGCGATCCTTCCGATGGTCCGTCCGTTGAGGAAGGTCACGCCCTTCGCCTTCGCCATGTCGGCCAGCGCGTTGGTGAATTTGAAGCAGTCGCCGGTTTCGTCATTGGGGAGCCGCAGGCCCCCGGCCAGAGGCGCGCCGCTGCCTGCCAGCCCCGGTTCCGCCGCGATGCAGCCTGCCGCATCCAGCACTTCGAAAGGCACTCCGTCCGCCTTCAGCACGGCGATGTCCTTCGCGATGCCGTCAAGCTGCTTCTGCTCGCGGAAAAGCTGCAGGGTGCCCCGCGACCGCTCGTCATAGGCGATGCCGGTTTCGCGCCGCAGGTCGATCAGCCGGTCACGGCTATATTCCGCCAGGCGCACCATCCGGCTCTTGTTGATGGCATAGGCGCGTTCGTTGCAATTGCCCAGCATCGCCACCATCCAGCGTAGCATGGCCATGTCCATCCGCGGCCGCAGGATCAGCGGGGCGTGCTTCATGAACAGCCAGCGCAGCGCCTTCATCGGTATTCCCGGCGCAGCCCAGGGGGAGGCATAGCCGGGCGAGATTTCTCCAGCGTTGGCGAAGCTGGTTTCCAGCGCCGGCCCGTCCTGCCGGTCGATCACCGTCACTTCATGCCCGGCCTGTGCCAGATACCAGGCGGATGTGACGCCGATGACGCCGCTGCCCAGAATGGCGACCCTCATATGGCGACTTTCATGGCGTGATGCTCCGCTTGTGCCGGATCGCGGCCACCCCGTACGGAGCGGTGATAGCGATGTCCGAGCTGTGTCAGTATTTCATAGGCGATGGTGCCGGCGTCGGCGGCGACCTGGTCCACGGTCTGATGAGGCCCCAGAAGTTCCACCAGGGCGCCAGGATAGAGGAGCACATCGGGCACGTCGGTCACGTCCAGCGTGATGCTGTCCATCGAAACCCGTCCCGCTATCGGCGCGCGATGGCCGTCGATGTAGGCGGAGCCGCCGTTGCTCAGGTGGCGAGGCCAGCCATCGGCATAGCCCACGGCGATCGTCGCGATCTGCGTCGGCCGCTCGCAACGGTGGGTGAGGCCATAGCCGACGGCAGCGCCCGCCGGGATGTTCCGCAACTGGATGATCCGCGCGTCCAGCGAGACCACCGGCCGCATCTCCCGGCGCTCGCCCTGCGGCGCTCCGCCATACAGCGCGATCCCGGCGCGGACGATGTCGAAATGATCGGCGGGCAGGAAGCTTCCGCCGCTATTGTCCAGCGAGCGCGGCACGCCGGGGAAATTCATGCTGAATGCATCGAATTTCCGGCGTTGCATCGCGTTGGAGGGGGCATCGGGATCGTCGGCGCAGGCGAGGTGGCTCATCAGCAGGCGAAGGTCGATGCCCTCCAATCTTTCCCGCTGGGCCAGCAGAATGGCGACCTCCTCGGGCGGAAGGCCGAGCCTCGACATGCCGCTGTCCACCTGCAACGCAGCGGGTAGGGTCCGCTCCAGCGTGCGTGCCGTCCTGGCCCAGCGCCCGATCTGGTCGAGCGAGTTCAGGACCGGAATGGCGCCGATGGCTGCGCACTCGCCTTCCGCGCCTGGTTGCAGGCCGTTGAGGATGAACAGCGCCATTCCATCGCTCAGAATGGGTCGGAGCGCCATGGCTTCGCTGAGATGCGCGACGAAGAAGTGTCGGCACTCGGCACCGATCAAGCTGCGCGCGACGAGGTCCGCGCCCAGGCCGTAACCGTCCGCCTTGACCACGCCGGCAACGGTGGCGGGGGCGACCTGCCGCTGGATCGTGCGGTAGTTTTCGACGAGTGCATCAAGGTCGATGCGAAGCACGGCTCCGGCGGTATCGATGGACTGCATATGTGCCCCCTTTTGAAGGGAGGGTAACGCGGCGCTTGGTAAAAATGCTCTCAAATGACCGCAGGATCGTCTAATGTGACGGGATAATTGAACGATCCTTCGCAAGGAATGGAAAAAATGGCAGAATCGCTGGATGCCGTGGACCGCTCGATCATCCGCCTGCTGCGGCTCAATGCGCGGCGTCCCAATTCGGAGATCGCGGCGGAGATCGGCCTGTCCCCATCGGCCTGTCACCGGCGCATCCGGATGCTGGAGGATGCCGGCGTGATCCGCGGTTATACCATCGTGACCGCACCGATGGAAAAGGAGGGCCGCGCCGTCGATGTCCTTGTGCAGGTGACGCTCGACCGGCAGACGGAGGATTATCTCGCCCGTTTCGAACATGCCGTGCGGCAATGTCCTGAAATCCGGGAATGTTTCCTGATGACCGGTGGCGTTGATTACTGGCTGCGCGTCGAGACCGAGAGCGTGGCCGCCTATGAAGCGATCCACAGCGAAATCCTCTCCCGCATGCCGGGCGTCACCCGGATCAACAGCAGCATCGCCATGCGCGATGCGCTGCGGCCCAGGAAAGCGGCGCGGCGCTAAACCCGCCTGGCTATTGCGCCTGCTGCCCATCCCATGCCAACGGCCAGCATCATCGCGACCAGACCATAGGCGAAGGGCCATTGTTCCGCCGCGACAGCCATGAAGCGTTCGAAGCCCGACTTGCGGACGGTGATGTCGCGCACGGCGGCGGCCACCACGCGGCCATCCTGCACGAGGAAGGTTTCCGCCGTATAGTCGCCGACGATCACACGCGCCGAAAGCGGCAGCCGCGCCCTGTAGAGCACGCCGTCGGTGATCTCCACCGTTCCCGGCCGCTCGACATAGAGCCCGGCCCGTTCCCTGAGGTCGATCAGCCCCTTCTGGAACCGGTCCAGCTCCGCGCTGTCGTTGAGCGAGGAAGGGGAGAGCTGGAGCTTGTCCACGCCCATTTCATAGATTGCCGCCGTTCGCTCATCGACCACCTTGTCGACCGGTCGGGACGATGCGATGGCGTAGAAGCTGGGCGCTGACCGGAAGCGCGCGCTGTCGGCATTGACCCAGATGCCGGCCACCTTCTGCTTTTCGCGCATCGTGATCGACTGGTCCGGACCCTTCAGCACGACCATGATGTCCGGCGGCTTGCTGGGCCGACGCCCGTCGGGATAGACGATGGCGCCGAACAGCAGCAGGTCAGCGCCGGTGAAGCTATATTGTATTTCCACCTCGCGCTGGGACACGTCAGGCACCAGCATCGGTTCGTCCGCCGCCGTCAGCAGCAGCAGGGCCGGCGGCAGGGCCAGAAGCGCCCGCCGCCTCACCGGATCTCCACCGTGTATATTTCGTCGGGCCGAAAGCCCAGCCCCAGCGCCATGCGTGCCGCCACCAGCAGCACGATCGCGGCAAGCAGGATGCGCAGATATTCCGGCCGGATCGTCATCGAAAGGCGCGTTCCCACCTGCGCTCCGGTGACGCTGCCGATCAGCAGCAGCAGGGCCAGCACCAGGTCGACCGCATGGGTCGTCATGGCGTGCATCATCGTCGTCGCCATGGTGACGAACAATATCTGGAACAGCGACGTGCCGACGACGGACTGGGTCGTCATGCCCAGCAGGTAGAGCATCGCCGGAACCAGGATGAAGCCGCCGCCCACCCCCAGCAACATGGTGAGGATGCCCGTCGCCATGCCCAGCAGCAGCGGCGCCAGCGGGGAAATATACAGCCCGGACCGATAGAAGCGCCACCGCATCGGCATGGCCGCCACCAGCGGATGGTGCCGCCTTTTGCGGGCCTGAATCTTCCTCCCGGTCTTGAGCGCGATCAGCGCCTGGATGGACTCCTTCGCCATCAGCGATCCGATGCCGCCCAACATCAGCACGTAGAGGATGCCGATCACCGTGTCGATCTGGCCGATGGCCTGAAGAAGGCGGAAGATCAGCACGCCGAGGCCGGCGCCCACCACGCCGCCGGCGATCAGCACGCCGCCCATGCGGAAATCGACCGTTCCGCGCGACATATGGGTGACGACCCCCGATACGCTGGCGCCCGTCACCTGGCTCGCCGCCGAAGCGGCCGCGACGGTCGGCGGAATGCCGTAGAAGATCAGCAACGGCGTCGTCAGAAATCCGCCGCCTACCCCGAACATGCCGGAAAGCAGGCCCACCACGCCGCCCAGGGCGATGATGACCAGCGCATTCACCGACAGGTTGGCGATGGGCAGATAGAGATCCATGCGCTTCCTGGGTTAAGCGCAATATGCGGAGAGATAAAGGCGCTCCCGCTTAAAAATCAGCGCCCAGCGTAACGGCCGGGCCGGACGGCGGTGCCGCGCGCCCCGCAATCCGTTCCCGCCATTCGATGCTCAGCCTTGCGCTCACCGGCCTGAGCGGCAGGCGGACCTGCAGTTCCGGCCCGATGTCCAGCCGCTCGACCTGCGGCTGCGCGCCGCCGGAAAGGCTCGCGCCGATCCGCATGGGCGAATGGCCTAGCGGCGACAGCAGCGACATCTTGCCATCGACGAACAGGTCGTGAGAGCGGAAGCCGACAATGCCGCCCTGGGCATAGGCTTCGACTTCCAGCGAGGGCGCCACCGGTGCCGGCCCGAAACCGCCTGCCGCCAGCACGGCATGGGCGTTGCGCCCGCCCTTGCCCAGTGCAATCCGTCGTTCCGCCGCGAAGCTGACCGGAATGGTGCGCGCCGGTTGCCATGCAATGCCGAGCGCGCCTTCCGGAGATGCCGGTTCGTTCAGCGCGGCACTGGCTCGCGCATAGGCGGCCGCCCGGCTCGATGAGCGCGGGGTCAGGTCGAAATCGAGGCGTAGGCCCGCCTGCGATCCGCCCAGCCTGCCGCCCGTCACGGCATCGGCGCGGGTCGTGCTTCCGTCGCGCCAGAGCAGCCAGGCGCTGCCATGCCAGCGGGCGTCGCTTGCGGATGGCGTGGAAGCGAGGGGCAAGGCTGGCGCAGGATTGTTCGATGGAACGACGCGACCGCCACTCTGGTTCTGTGCTGCCGGCGCCGCCTTCTCTTCGATGGACAGGAAGGTGGCGTTCGCGCTTGTCCTTCTCCCAAGGCGTCGAGAGTCCTTGAATATAGGGCGCTGGATGGCGGCATGCTGGCGCTTTTGCGGCATTTCACCGAACCAGGCCGGTGCGTCATGCCCCGTCGCGGCTGCGGGGCTCTTCTTCTTCTTCGAATAGGCGGTGGGGTGAAAACGCCCCTCGCCGTCAATTTCCCTCGCCATTTGGGGAAGATCACCCTCCGGACCTGCCAGACGGATCGCGACCCAACCCGCCATCACGAGGACGAAGAAGCGGAGCGGGCGCCCCGTGGCGGCTTCGCTCACCCCGGATAATCCAGCTCGGGAAAGCGGTGATGCGTCTTGTCCCAGGTCAGCGGCTTGCCCAACAGCGACTGAAGATACAGGAACATGGCGCGACGGGCGGCCATCATCGCGATGATGTTGGCGATCAGCGTGCGCGGTATCGCCCCCAGCCCGAAGGCCCAGCCATAAGCCATGCCCGAGAAAATCGCGCGCATCGCCATCCGCCAGCTCATGAAGCCGAAGTTGAGCCACAGCAGGGCTTCGACCACTGGCGTGGGTCTGGGCACGGGAAAGGCGCTGAACAGGCTCCCGGCAAGCAGCACGCCCCAGAGCAGCAGCGCCAGATAGGCGGTGAACAGGACGAAGGCGGAAAGCGCCGCACCCCGGTCCCGCATCCGCATCCACCATTCGGCGGGGCTGCCCTGCCAGCCCATGCGATCCCATCCGGCAAGCGAGATGCCGACCATCCAGCGCGCCTTCTGCTTGACGGCATCCGTCAGATTGTCCGGGAAATATTCCTTGGTCGCGACAAGCTGGCCCTCCCCGTCGCGCATGCGGACGAACACGCCGCGCCCGCCCATATTGCTGATACGCAGGCCGACCTCATAATCCTCGGTCAGCGATTCCGGATCGAACGGTCCGCCATTGGCCGGATTCACAAGCCTTTCCAGCATTTGCCGCTCGAATGCGCAGGCCACCCCGGCCGAGGGCATGGACGCACCCATGGCCTCGCGCACGGTCAGGAACTTTCCATGGCTTTCCGCAAACTCGTCACAGTAATGATTGGCTATAGCCCTCGACCACCAGCCGCCCTGGCCGGGCAAGGGCAGGACCGGGAGTTGAACGAGCTGGAACCGATCCGTCATCAGGTCGAACAGCCTGATCTCGTCGCGATGGACGACATCTTCCGCATCGTGCAGGGCGATCGCCTTGAACCGGACCCCGGTGCGCTCTTCCTCCCGCAGCATGGCGCGCCAGACCACATTCAGGCAATCGGCTTTCGTAGTTGGCCCATTTCGTTCGTTGATGCACAGGATCAACCGCGTTTCCCGGCCGGCCAAGGGCGTGAGAATATCCAATGTCGCCCGGTCATTGGGATAGGCGCCCACGAAGATCCGATAGTCCTGGTCCCTCCAGTGGCTGAGCGCGTTACGGAGCATCGGGCCGATCACATCGGCTTCCTGCCAGGCTGGGATGAAGATGGCGATGCGGCCGGGTTGCGGGGAGGCGGGCAGGGTGAGGGTCGTCATTCGTCGATGACGGGAATAGACAATCAGCTTGCGCCACAGCCTTCGGCACAGGAAGACCAGGTCTATGATGAAATCGTCCATGCCGCCGATCGCCAGCGCCACCACCGCGAACAGCAGAATTTCATGATGAACCCTCGCCAGATAAGCGAAGATCATTGCCTCCACGGATCGAGCTCCCCCTGTTCCCGACGAGCGGCTATGACAGCAAAGAATTGATTCTCAAACAAATAATCATTTCATAACCGTAATAATTTTTATTGATCCCTAGCCTTCCCCAACAGTGGCTTTCAGGCCCTCGGTGCTCATGGAGAAGGCGAAGACCGCCATTCTCGCTGGCTTGCTGCTGCTTTGACCCATTGTGGATTGCTTCCTTTTGGAAGGCGGCCTGCTTTTGAGGAGGGGGAATATCCGGCAGGCTGCTCTCCGCATGCGCCGGATGGAATCGCATGGCCATCGGGCCGATGCTATCGTCACCGCGCCATAGAGCGACTCGCACAGGATGCGAACCCCAGCCAATCTCTTTCAGCGATCAGGTAGGAGGGTGAATATGAATGGGGAGATGGATGTCAACTATCTGCTGCACAGACAGCAAGTTGCATTGATTCGCGCGCAGATGAGCCGGTCGGTGAAGGGCCGGGAGGCCTATGAAGGCCTTGCGCGCGGCTATACCGATCAGATCGACGCCTATCGCCGTGAGAATGAAAGGCTGGTCGACCTGGCGCATTAGCGGCGTTCGATCAGCCGTTCTATCGACTCGCGGTGCGTTTCATTGTCGCCACATTCCTTTTCCAGCACCGTCTTGATCTTCTCCAGTTCCGCTTCGGTCAAATGTTCGATGCCGATGAACTCGTTCCGCGCCGTCGATACGGCGCGGATCAGTTCGTCCATTTTCGCCTGTATGGCGGAGCCGTCGCGATTTTGCGCATTCTGGATCAGGAAGACCATCAGGAAGGTGACGATCGTCGTGCCCGTATTGATGATGAGCTGCCAGGTGTCGGAATAATGGAAGATCGGGCCGGTCACAATCCAGCCCAGGATCACCAGCGCGGCCAGGATGAAGGCGGCCGGCTGGCCCGACCAGCTTGCGATCCGGTGGGCAAAGGCCGTGAAAATCCTGTCCATCTCTCTTTTTCTCCCTTGGGCGCGGCCAGCATTTAGCCTCTGTTCAGACCATGCTTGCCATGAAGGAGGGATGACAGCCATCCCCCTCCGTTCGCTGGCCTGCGGGCTGGGCGCTTCGCTCCTCCTCCTGTCCTGCACGACGGTCTCGCCCGAATCGCGCCTTCGCACGGGGCTGATCGATGCGGGCATATCGCCGCGCATGGCCGGCTGTATGGCCGAAAGGATGGTCGATCGGCTGAGCCTGACGCAACTGCGCAGGCTTCAGTCGCTGGCATCGCTCCGCAAGTCTCACATGGGGGACATGACGGTGGACCGGTTCCTCTTCAAGGTCCGCGCGCTGGAGGATCCGGAGATTTTTGCCGTGACCAGCAAGGCGGCGATCGTCTGCGCCATCGACGGCTAATTTCGCAATAAACAAGGCTTGCGCTTTGCAAAGGTTTTGCAATTTTGCAAAGTCATTTTGCGAAATTTGCTGGTGTTGCCCTTTTGCCTGTGCTTAGCCGCTGGACACAAGAGTTTCAGCGGAAAGGACGGGCGAGCCCCATGAACATCCACGAATATCAGGCGAAGGAACTGCTGGCGAAGTACGGCGCGCCGATCGCCGCCGGTTACGCCGCTTTCTCCGTCGATGAAGCGGTCGAAGCCGCCAAGAAGCTGCCCGGGCCGCTCTATGTCGTGAAGTCGCAGATCCACGCCGGTGGCCGCGGCAAGGGCAAGTTCAAGGAACTCGGTCCCGATGCGAAGGGCGGCGTCCGTCTGGCCTTCAGCCTGGACGAGGTGAAGGCTCACGCCACCGACATGCTCGGTAACACGCTGGTGACGGTGCAGACCGGCGAAGCAGGCAAGCAGGTCAATCGCCTCTACATCACCGACGGGGCTGATATTGCGAAGGAATTCTACCTCGCCCTGCTCGTGGACCGTGCGACCGGCCGCGTGGCCTTCGTCGTGTCGACCGAAGGCGGCATGGACATCGAGGAAGTCGCGCATTCGACCCCGGAGAAAATCCACACCTTCGCCGTTGACCCGGCCACCGGCTTCATGCCGCATCATGGCCGGGCCGTTGCCGCCGCGCTGGAATTGACCGGTGACCTGGCCAAGCAGGCCGCCAAGGTCGCTTCGTCGCTCTACGACGCTTTCCTGGCGACCGACGCGTCGCAGATCGAAATCAACCCGCTGGCCGTCACCGAGCAGGGCAACCTCCTCGTCCTCGACGCCAAGGTCGGCTTCGACGGTAACGCACTGTTCCGTCACAAGGACATCGTCGAACTGCGCGACCTGACCGAGGAAGATGCGGCGGAAGTCGAGGCTTCGGAATATGACCTCGCCTATATCAAGCTGGACGGCAATATCGGCTGCATGGTGAATGGCGCGGGCCTTGCCATGGCGACCATGGACATCATCAAGCTGAATGGCGAATTCCCAGCCAACTTCCTGGACGTCGGCGGCGGCGCTTCCAAGGAAAAGGTGACGGCGGCCTTCAAGATCATCCTGAAGGACCCGGCGGTGAAGGGCATTCTGGTCAACATCTTCGGCGGCATCATGAAGTGCGACATCATTGCCGACGGCATCGTCGCCGCCGCCAAGGATGTGAACCTGTCGGTTCCGCTGGTCGTCCGCCTGGAAGGCACGAACGTCCAGCAGGGCAAGGACATATTGGCCAAGTCGGGCCTGGCCATCGTCCCGGCGGACGATCTGGGCGACGCGGCCAAGAAGATCGTGGCGGAAGTGAGGAAGGCAGCCTGACGCAGCTTTTCGCCTGAACAAGACACCAAAAGGGTGCGGGTGGTCCGGAGACGGGCTGCCCGCGCCCCTGCTTGCATTTGCTGTCGCATTTGCGGGCTTGGCGTGAATGAAGGAAGGATGTTGGAGATGAAGATCCTTGTGCCCGTGAAGCGGGTGATTGACTATAATGTGAAGCCTCGGGTGAAGGCGGATGGGACGGGCGTCGATCTGGCGAACGTGAAGATGTCGATGAACCCGTTCGACGAGATCGCGGTCGAGGAAGCCATTCGCCTGAAGGAGAAGGGCGTGGCGACCGAGGTGGTGGCGGTGTCGATCGGCGTTGCCAAGGCGCAGGAGACGCTGCGCACGGCGCTGGCCATGGGTGCCGACCGGGCGATCCTGATCCAGACCGACGATGAGGTCGAACCGCTGGGCGTGGCCAAGCTGCTCGCCAAGGTGCAGGAAGAGGAAGGCGCCGGCCTGATCATCCTGGGCAAGCAGGCGATCGATGACGACAGCAACCAGACCGGCCAGATGCTGGCGGCCCTGCTGGGTCTGCCGCAGGGCACCTTCGCCAGCAAGGTGGAGGTCGAAGGCGACAAGGTCAGCGTGACCCGCGAAGTCGACGGCGGTCTGGAGACGGTGAAGCTCAACGTCCCCGCCATCGTCACCACCGACCTGCGTCTCAACGAACCGCGCTATGCCTCGCTGCCCAACATCATGAAGGCGAAGAGCAAGCCGCTCGCGACCAAGGCGCCTGCCGATTACGGCGTGGACATTGCGCCGCGTCTGGAGACGATCAAGGTGTCCGAACCGGCCAAGCGTTCGGCCGGCGTGAAGGTGGCCGATGTCGATGAACTGGTCGCGAAGCTCAAGGCTCTGGGAGTTGCAGCATGACGAAGACGCTCGTTTGGGTTGAACATGAGGGCGGCGCGGTCAAGGACGCGACGCTTTCCGCCGTCACCGCTGCATCGAAGCTGGGTGAAGTGCATCTGCTGGTTGCGGGGCAGGACGTCGGCGGCGTTGCCGCGGAAGCCGCCAGCATCGCGGGCGTGGGCAAGGTCCATGTCGCTGACGACGCCGCCTTCGGTCATGCGCTGGCCGAGAATGTCGCGCCGCTGGTCGTTGAGCTGATGAGCCATCATGATGCGTTCGTCGCGCCCGCCACCAGCAATGGCAAGAATATCGCGCCGCGCGTGGCGGCTTTGCTGGACGTCATGCAGATCAGCGACATTCTGTCGGTCGAGAGCGAGGATATGTTCACCCGGCCCATCTATGCCGGCAACGCCATCGCGACGGTGAAGTCGAAGGATGCCAAGAAGGTCATCACCGTTCGCGGCACCGCTTTCGAGAAGGCGGCCAAGGAAGGCGGCAACGGGACTGTCGAGGCGGTGGCTTCGACGGGTGACAAGGGCATTTCCTCCTTCGTTGGGGCCGAGATCGCCAAGCTGGAGCGTCCGGAGCTGACTTCGGCCAAGGTGATCGTGTCGGGGGGCCGTGCGCTCAAGGACGGCGAGACGTTCGAGGCGACGATCTTCCCGCTGGCGGACAAGCTGGGCGCGGCGGTCGGCGCGAGCCGCGCGGCGGTCGACGCGGGTTATGTGCCGAACGATTATCAGGTCGGGCAGACCGGCAAGATCGTGGCGCCGGAAGTCTATATTGCCGTGGGTATCTCCGGGGCGATCCAGCATCTGGCGGGGATGAAGGATAGCAAGACCATCATCGCCATCAACAAGGATGAGGATGCGCCGATCTTCCAGGTGGCGGACATCGGGCTGGTCGGCGACCTGTTCAAGGTCGTGCCGGAGCTGGTCGAAAAGCTGTAAGCCCTGTCGGGGTTCAGAAGGAGGGCGCGGGCCTTGGGTCCGCGCCCTTTTTCGTTCTATTCGCAGCGGACGTCGTTCTTGTCGATGGCGCGGCCGGCGAGCGCGCCGCCGGCGCCGCCCAGGATGGTGCCCAGCGTCTTGGAGCCGCCGGGGGCGATGATGTTGCCCAATACGCCGCCCGCGATCGCGCCGACTATGGTGCCGGTGGTGCCGTCGTCGCGCTTGCAATAATAGCGGCCGTCATTGTCGCGGTAGATATAGTCGTTGTCGCCGATGGGCCGGCCGCCGGGGCGGTGGCCGTAGCCGGGCCGGTCGTAGCCGTAGCGGCCACCGTCACCGTCCGAAACGCAGGCCGTCAACGGCATTGCAAGCAGCGCCGCTGCCAATAGGGGGGTGCGCATTGTCCTTTTCTCCTGTGCTTTCCCTGCTGGGGTGACAACCCTTGGGAAGGGAGGAAGTTGCGCGAAATAGTCTGCCCGCCGCGGCACCAAAAGGGGGGAAAGGCAGCCGGGCGGGCAGTGATGCCAGCGGGGAGAGGGTGTTCACCGCTGGAAAGGAAAGGGTCGGGCCGTCAGGGCGTCACGGGCGCGGCGCCGGTGGTGCTGGCGGCAGGCGTGGCGAGGTTGGGACTGGTCACCGTGCTGTCGCTGTCGCGGCGCTGGTCGAGGTCCGATTTCGCCTGGTTGTAGCGGGCGACGAGGTCGTCCTTGAACTCTGTCAGCTTGCCTTCGTCATAGAGTTTCTTGCCGACATAGCCTGCGATCGCGCCGAAGATCAGGGTGCGGATCATGGGTGGGGGCTCCTTGTTCCGTGGGGAATTTGCAAGGATAACATTGGCGGCGCGGATCGGTTCCGGCGCGGTGCGGCAGGGCGAGCGGGGCCGGCGATGCGAAGAGTGGCAGGGCCGGCCGGGGCCGTTCAGTTGGTGGCGGCGGCGCGGCGGGCGCGGCTTTCGTCGACATATTCCTGTCGTCGGGCCATGACCAGAAAGGCGGCTTCGGAACGCAGGCAGCGCTGGCGGACATTGTCCAGGGTGGCGGCGTCGGCTTCGTTCCGGGCCTGACGGGCGAGGGCGCGGAAATCGGGGTTGGCCATGGGACGCTCCTTTCAAGAGTGGCGGGCGCCGCGTGGGCGGCGCCCGGCCTGTCAGCGGCGCATCATTGCGCGTGCTGGATATTCACCGCCGCCATCTTGCCGCGCTTGTCCTGCTCCAGATCGTAGGAGACGCGGTCCTTTTCGCGCAGGGTGGCGAGACCGCCGCGCTCCACCGCGGAGATGTGGACGAAGGCGTCCGGGCTGCCGTCATCGGGAGCGATGAAGCCATAGCCCTTGTCGGCGTTGAAGAATTTGACGGTTCCGATGATGCTCATGGGGTATTTCCTTCTTTACGTGGGCGCGTCCCGTGTGGACGGGCCTTGCGCTAGAGGGGCAGGGAAAGAAGGAAGTTTGGTGCCGCAAAGCGCCGAAAGACCGTCGATTTGCGACTATAGCCTTCCCCATATAGGGGCATGGGGGCGGAATAGCAAATCGGCGGGTGCGATCATCCTGCTCCCGCCAGCGCGGCGAAGCCGAAAAAGGCGTCGCGGGCGCGCGCGGCGGCATGTTCATAGGGGCGGCGCTCCGCCTCCACGCGCAGGGCCAGCGCCTGTTCCTCCGCCGTCGTCAGGTCGCGCTCATAGGCGTCGATGTCGTAGAGGGCGTCGCTTTCGTCGCCGTCGAAGCCGGGCGGCGCGGGATAGTCGGTGCGCCAGCCGTCCCTTTCCTCATCCCACCAGATGCCGCGCAGCCGGGCGGCGGCTTCGTCCGGCGGGAAGCTGGCGCGGTCGACCGGCGGAGCGGCCGGAATGGGCCGAAGTTCACACCGTCCATCGAGGGGGAAGAGCGGGGCCTTGCCGCCCTCGCCCAGCGCCAGGCGCGCGGCGACGAACAGTGCGGCGGAGGCGCCGGGGGACAAGGCTGTGGCGGCCTGTTCGATGGCGGGCGCTTCTTCGGGGGCTGCGGGATCGGGCAGGGCGGCGTGGTCCGCATCGCCGGCCATGGGCTGGGGCGCGGCGTCGGGGCGGTCGGGCTGCGCCTGATCCTCCGGACAGAGCATGTCGAGATAGGCGGCGAAATCCTGCGCCACCACGCGGGCGAGGGCGGCGTCGCTGCCCTGCGGCGGGCTGTCGGCCATGCGGTCGAGGCGGGAGAGCATCGACATGGCGAGGCGGTTGTCGTGGCGGTGGCGGGTGATTTCGCCTGCGTCCATGTCCTTGCGGATCACCTCCTCATGGCCGGTGAGAGCGCGGGCGAGCAGATCGTCGGCGAGGCGGGCGCGGGCGATGAGGATGGCGGCGTCCCAGCCGAGGCGAAAGGCCGCGCCGTCGCGGCGGATGCGCAGGGCATAGGCCGAGCGCGGGCTGATGTGGGCGGCTTCACAGGCGGAGAGAATGATGCCGGTGGCGGCGAGGGTTTCGAGGAAGGCGCGTTGGCGAGCGGGGCTCCAGCCATCGGCGCGGATCTGCTGCGCGGGGGTGGGGAGGGGAGGGAATTGGCAGGTCATGGCAAGGCCCTTTTCCGTTAGGTGCTTTGCCGGGAGGATATGTCAGGGGAGGAGGTGTAGGACAGAACAAAATCGGAACATGTGCGCTAAGACAGTGACCTTGTCATGCCTGCTTCTTTCGATCGATGATCTTTTTCATCATCGCCATGACCTCCTCATGAGGAATGCCGGGCTTATCGGACGCAAGCGACTTCTCCACCTTTGCGCGAAACCATGCATCATAGGCCTCGGCTTCCTCGGTCGTCGCGAACTCGGATATGATGGGGTCGAGTTTGGGCATCGGTGGAGAATGTCAGCGATGTCGGGCGGTGCCAATCAGCGAGGGTGGCTATTGGTCCGGTCTGGATGAGTAGGATGTGGGCAGCGTAGACCCAATTCTGGCGAGGGCGATTTTACCAATTGCCCCCGGCGTCCTTGATGGCTTTGAGCAAAACCTTCTTGCTGGCGGTGCGGCGGGTGCCGCTGTTGCGGGGGATGTCGGCGTCGGTGATGCCGAGTTCGGCGCGGCGGCGTGCAAGGTCGGCGGCAAAGCTCTTGAAGGCGATGCGGCGGCCGGGCCAGTTTTCAATTTTGTCGGTTGAGGACATCGTCTACTTCCGAAGGGGCCTCTATCGTCCAGCACAAAGCTGGTTTACTCTGACGCCAAGGGCGTTCAGGTCATCCTCGCACTCGTCATAGTCGCTGTCACAAGCATTTGCGATTTCTGCCGCTGAGGTTGCATTGTAAGCACCTGCTACCCAAAGATAGTCGTCGTTATCAAATGGTGAAGATGTGAAAGAATCTGGGAGCAGATAACCCTTCTCATCACGGATAGTTATACGGGTAGCCCAAGACGAGACATAGCCTCTTTCATAAACCATACGTAAAAACATGTCGCCTACGCCGGGTTGGCCAGAAAATGAAGCATGATTTCGATATTTGTCGAAATATTCTGACTCGCTATCCAGGATAATCCTGCCGTTCTCGGCTATATCCCTAAGATATTCAGCGCAAGAAATTCGACACTCTTCTGACGCATCTGGAAAGTTTGTGGGTAGTCCCAATGATTCCTTGGTAAGGTCGTTGGCGACAACCAAAACATTCTCATCAACTACTCTGAGCATTGCGATTTCTCATCCGCCATATCGACGCTGCCTTCTCACGCGCTATTATGTCCCCCATCTGATCACCGAAGAAATCCTTAGGCCAGTTCTCCACTCCCCCGAAGAGGTTGACTTGGAGCGGAGAGAGGTTCGATTGCCCTCCTTCATTTTCGCAAAAGAATAAAGCGATATCATTCTGAGTTATATTTCCAAATTCGGTCTCACGTTCAGCAATTCGCCGTAGAAGTCGATTTAAAAAATGTTCGCTATGGGATTCAATTATGAGCTGAAGTTTTCTGTTTATAGCAGTTGCTATAACTAAGTCCGCTATTCCCGCCTGTACATGGGGGTGTAGATGTATCTCTGGCTGCTCAATCAGAATTGTTGATCCCGCCGGGACATAATACAGTAACGTCAACATCGGAAGAATTTGGGAAACGCCAAAGCCCACATCAGTTATGAGCGTCTCCACGGATTGTGGTCCCTTTTTCACATACACACGGAACAGACCAGACTCCTTGCCTACTTCATCAACCCGGAAAGAGTAAATAAGGCCAAGTTTTTGAAGCCACCAAGCAATCATTTCTTGGAAGCTTTTTGTAGGGCTCTTGTATTTAAGATTCCGTCGAAGGCCAAATTCGGTAGCACTTAAAATGGCTTCAACGGTGCGTTCACCCCGGCGACCCACATCAGCCGGAGTTGAGCCCGACCATGGATATTGTCTCTTCGGATCCTCGCGAAGCGGTCCGAGATGCAGAATTGAGTCCATTTGGTTGACATACGCGTTCTCGAATAGCCCCAAAAACTGAGCATTTTGAAAATACGTCTGTGCTTGGTCAGGCAGCGAAAAGCATTTGGTCGGCTCCGGCAAATCCCATGGACGCCCCATCGAACGAACGAACCTAAATAACTCTTCGTTAGAAGATGTTAGCTGATATCCGGGCTTTCCTTCTCTCCTATTCAAGGAAAAGCTGGCCATATTCGTCGTATAAGTAAGCTCGTTTGTCAGAATTTTTCTACCGCGGGATAATAGCTCAACTTTGATCCCGATTTCCCGAAAGTTGTAGGCTTTCCTCCTTTTCTGCGTAGTATCAGTAAATGATAAAGGCTTGTCCAAACTCCATTCCAGATGCCATTTTAGATTGCGGGCATCTTCATGCCTAAAAATTGAATCCTTATAGGAGCCCAGCTCAACCGGCGTGGAGGAATCGCCAAATTCCAAAACAGCTTGGCTGTTGGTTGAATCTTTTGTCTGCTTCAAGAGCAGCAGAAATTGAATGATGCTGCTCTTTCCCGAGGAGTTCGCCCCGAAAAGAACTGTTATAGGCCGAAATTCAACGGAAAGTTCGGCCCATGATTTAAAATTTTTTACGCTGAGCTTTTTGAGCATAGGCCATTTAAATCATGATAAGTTAATCGTCTAGAGCACCATTGGAAGTCTCTTATTCCGCCGCCACAGCCTCCATCCCCAACAACGGCGCTAAGTACCGCCCGGTAAAGCTCCGGGCGTTCTTCGCCACCTTCTCCGGTGTGCCTTCGGCGACGACTTCGCCGCCTTTGACGCCGCCTTCCGGGCCCATGTCGATGATCCAGTCGGCGGTCTTGATGACATCCAAATTGTGTTCGATCACGACCACGCTGTTGCCCTGTTCGACGAGGGCGTGGAGGACTTCGAGCAGTTTGCGGACGTCTTCGAAGTGCAGGCCGGTGGTGGGTTCGTCCAAGATGTAGAGCGTGTTGCCGGTGGCTCGGCGGGAGAGTTCCTTGGCGAGCTTGACGCGTTGGGCTTCGCCGCCCGACAGGGTCGTCGCCTGCTGGCCGACCTTGACATAGCCCAGGCCCACTTCGGCCAGCATCGCCATCTTGTCGCGGATGGGGGGGACGGCCTTGAAGAATTCCACCGCATCCTCGACCGTCATGTCGAGGACGTCGGCGATGGACTTGCCCTTGAACTTTACCTCCAGCGTCTCGCGATTGTAGCGGGCGCCGTGGCAGACGTCGCAGGTGACATAGACGTCGGGGAGGAAGTGCATCTCTATCTTGAGCACGCCGTCGCCCTGGCAGGCTTCGCAGCGGCCACCCTTGACGTTGAAGCTGAAGCGGCCGGGCTTGTAGCCGCGCGCCTGCGCTTCGGGGAGGCCCGCGAACCAGTCGCGGATGTTGGTGAAGGCGCCGGTGTAGGTCGCCGGGTTGGAGCGGGGGGTGCGGCCGATGGGCGACTGGTCGATGTCGATCACCTTGTCGCAATGTTCGAGGCCCGTCACCCTGTCGTGCGGGCCGGCGACGATGCGGGCGCCGTTGAGGGTGCGGGCGGACGCCGCATAGAGGGTGTCGATGGTGAAGCTGGACTTGCCCGAGCCCGATACGCCGGTGATGCAGGTGAAGGTGCCGAGCGGGATGCTGGCGGTGACATTTTGCAGGTTGTTGGCGCGGGCATTGTGGACGGTGAGTTTCTTGCCCGATCCCTTGCGGCGGCGGGGCGGGATTTCGATGCGGCGGGCGCCGTTCAGATAGTCGGCGGTCAGGCTGTCCTTGTGCGCGAGCAGTTCGTTGAGGGTGCCCTGCGCGACGATGGTGCCGCCGTGGACGCCCGCGCCCGGCCCCATGTCGACGATATAGTCGGCGGTGCGGATCGCGTCTTCGTCATGTTCCACGACGATGACGGTGTTGCCGAGGTCGCGCAGGCGCTTGAGCGTGATGAGCAGGCGGTCATTGTCGCGCTGGTGCAGGCCGATGGAGGGTTCGTCGAGGACGTAGAGGACGCCCGACAGGCCGCTGCCGATCTGCGAGGCGAGGCGGATGCGCTGGGACTCGCCGCCGGACAGGGTGCCGCTGGTGCGGTCCAGGTTCAGATAGTCGAGGCCGACATTGTTGAGGAAGCCGAGGCGCTCCACGATTTCCTTGAGGATGGCGCGGGCGATCTGGTTCTGCTGGTCGTTGAGGCGGCTGGGGAGGGTGGAGAAGAAGCCGAGCGCGTCCACCACCGAGCGGCGGGTGGACATGGAGATGTCTTCCCCCGCGATCTTCACCGCCAGCGCCTCCGGCTTGAGGCGGGCGCCGTGGCAGGTCTCGCACGGCATGGCGGTCTGGTATTTGCTGAGTTCCTCCCGCATCCAGGCGGATTCGGTCTGGAGGAGGCGGCGGTTGAGGTTGCCGATGACGCCTTCGAAGGGCTTTTTCACCTCATAGCTTTTCTTGCCGTCGACGAAGCGCAGGGTGACGGGCCGGCCGGCGGTGCCGTGGAGGATGATGAGCTTCACCTCCCCCGGCAGGTCGGCCCAGGGGGTGTCGAGGGAGAAGCCGAACTCCTTCGCAAGGGAGCCGAGGACCTGCATATAATAGGGGCTGGGCGGGTTGGACTTGGCCCAGGGGACGACCGCGCCCTTCTTGAGGCTGAGGGCTTCGTTGGGGACGACGAGTTCGGGGTCGAACTCCTGCCGTTCGCCCAGGCCGTCGCAGGCGGGGCAGGCGCCCTGCGGGGCGTTGAAGGAGAAGAGGCGCGGTTCGATCTCCGCTATGGTGAAGCCGCTGACGGGGCAGGCGAACTTCTCGCTGAAGACGATGCGGTTGGCGGGGATGCCTGCGCCCTTGAGGTTGCCGGTGGATTCCGCTTCGACCTCGCGGCCGGGGACGGCGCCGTCCGCGAGGTCGACATAGGCGAGGCCGTCGGCGAGTTTCAGGGCTTGTTCGAAGCTGTCGGCGAGGCGGGTGGCCATGTCGTCGCTGACGGCGAGGCGGTCGACCACCACTTCGATGTCATGCTTGTATTTCTTGTCGAGGGCGGGGGCGTCCTCGATGGCGTAGAGTTCGCCGTCGATGCGGACGCGGGTGAAGCCGGCCTTCTGCCACTCCGCCAGTTCCTTGCGATATTCGCCCTTGCGGCCGCGGACCACGGGGGCGAGGAGGTAGAAGCGCGTTCCTTCGGGCAGCTGCATCACGCGGTCGACCATCTGGCTGACCGTCTGGGCGCTGATGGGGAGGCCCGTGGCGGGCGAATAGGGGATGCCGACGCGCGCCCAGAGGAGGCGCATATAGTCGTAGATCTCCGTCACGGTGGCGACCGTGGAGCGCGGGTTGCGGCTGGTCGTCTTCTGCTCGATGGAGATGGCGGGGGAGAGGCCGTCAATATGTTCGACGTCCGGCTTCTGCATCATCTCCAGGAACTGGCGCGCATAGGCGGAGAGGGATTCGACATAGCGGCGCTGACCCTCGGCATAGATGGTGTCGAAGGCGAGGGAGGACTTGCCCGAGCCGGAAAGGCCGGTGATGACGATCAGGCTGTCGCGCGGAAGGTCGACGTCGACGCCCTTGAGATTATGCTCGCGTGCGCCGCGGACGCTTATGGTGGTCAGCATTCGGCAGACCTCTGCTGAGAAATTTGCGTGAGACTCATGGGGGCGTGTTGTTCCAGATTTGTTCTTGGGAGGCAAGGGCCGGTCGGGCGCAAGATAGGGACTGTGCGGCGAAAGGAAAAGGCGGCGGCTTTGCCCCCGCGCCGGGCTGGGTTAAAGGGCGGGGATGAGCGGGACTTTTGTTCGGATGCGGTTCGGCGCGCTGGGCGTCGCGATGGCGCTGGCGGCCTGTGGCGGGGGTGTGCGCTATCGGCCCGTGAGCGACGTGCCGGTGCGGGTGGGAAAGCCCTATAGCGTCAGGGGCGTGACCTATGTGCCTGCCGCCGATCCGGGCTATGATTATCTGGGCTATGCGAGCTGGTATGGCGGGGAGAGCGGGAACCGGACGGCCAATGGCGAGCGCTTTCGGCCGAAGGCGGTGACGGCGGCGCACGCGACGCTGCCTCTGCCGAGCTATGTCGAGGTGACGGCGCTGGAGACGGGGCGGACGATCCTGGTGCGGATCAACGATCGCGGGCCCTTTGCCGGGCGGGGGCGGATCATCGACCTGTCGCGCGGGGCGGCGGAGCAGCTGGGGATCAGGGCGACGGGCCATGCGCCGGTCAGGGTGCGCGTCGTGGAGCCGCCGGAGAAGGACCGCAGCAAGCTGCGCGAGGGGAAGGAGGCGCCGGAGCGGCCGGTCGTCGATGCGCGGACGCTCGCCAATTTGCGGGCGCAGCTCGCCGCGCAGGGGCGGTGATGTCGTTCGTGGAAGAATGTCGTCCGTTCGTCCACGGCTGATGTTGCCGGGCGTGATGGATGGGCGGATCATCGAATGGGGAAAACGGTCGTTGCGCACCCGCGCTATGATGCGGTTCGACATGGCGACGATCTGGCTATGGATCGACTGGCCCCGGGCCGTATCGCCGCAAGATGATTGAAAGAGATCCCGGAGAGCCCGACAGCTTCCTGGATGCACCCCCGGCCTTTCCCTTGCGCCGGGGGTGTTTTTATGTGCGCGAATTGTTGAACGATTGTAATTTTACGCTACGGAACGTTTGTTTTTCTGTCGTAAAATTGTCGTTCGTCCCCGTGAGACTGTATTTGGTCGACGGGAGCGCCGTTGGCCGACAGGGACAGGCGCCGGTCGAAAGCGAAAAGCGATGCATTTGCAATGCGCCTAAACAAAATGGGCGAAGACAGAGACGATGATCTGTTGAGGCCTTCTCTTCTCTTCGCTTGAGGTCTGCACCGCGCCCCACGCGGCCCAGGCCGACAAAAGCATAGCGTTGAGGAGACAATTGCCATGATCGCCATCAAGTTCACCGCTGCTCTCGCCGCCATGGCCGCCGCTGGCACGGCTTCCGCCATCGAATTCGAGTCCAACGGAAAGAGTGTCGAGGTCAGCTATCATGATCTGGACCTGTCGAAGACGAGCGACCAACGCGTCCTGAATGCCCGTATACGGCGTGCCGCGGCAAAGGTCTGCCCGCTCAACGATACCACGGCCGCGATCGAGAAGTGTCAGCAGGTTGCAGCCGCGCATGTTCGCGGCGCTGTGGACCTTGCCGTCGCCAAGGCTCAGAATGGGGAGCGCTTTGCCGATCTGAGCAAGTAAAAGCCAGTCGGCGCAGGCGCCTGAGTTATTCAATCGGTTTTTGGAAAAGGGCCCGGAATTCACCGGGCCTTTCCTTTTGTGGGCGCGGAGCGTTGCGGCGTCCCGTGGGCGCTGTCCTCCATCGTCTTGGGCGGTTTCCCTTCCCATCTGCGATGGATTGAAGGGGTCAGCGGCCTGCCATGGCGCGGGCGTTGGTGAGATAGGTGCGGCCGATGCGGATTTCCGTGCCGTCCGCGAGGCAGGCTGACCAGACGCCGCTGCCGTCGTGGCGCAGCCGGGAGATATGGTCGCGGCGCACGATGTGGGAGCGGTGCAGGCGGACGAACTGCTGCGGGTCCAGCCGGTTTTCCAGCGAACTGATCGTCTGGTGCAGCAGATAGCTATTGGCCCCCACATGCAGCCGCATATAGTCGCGTTCCGCCTCGATCCGGTCGATCTGGACCGCGCCGATGCGGATCAGTTCGGAACGGTGCGGCACCCAGAATTCCTCCGCCCATTCGGGTTCGTCCTGCGTGCTGGTGGCGGGGGAGGGGACGGTGCGGTTGCCCAGCGCCTGTTCGACGCGGTCGATGGCGCGGGACAGGCGTTCATGGGCGACCGGCTTCAGCAGATAGTCCACGGCGGCAAGGTCGAAGGCCTCCACCGCGAAACCTTCGAAAGCGGTGACGAAGATCACTGCCGGGCAGATGCCCATGCGCGAGGTCGCCCGCGCCACCCCGATGCCGTCGAGCAGCGGCATGGCGATGTCGAGCATCACCAGGTCCGGTTCCAGCCCCTCGATCAGGCGCAGCGCCGCCTCCCCGTCGCTGGCGGTGCCGACCAGCGCGATGCGCGGTTCGCGGGCGCAGAGCATCTGGAGGCGCTCGACCGCCAATGGTTCGTCGTCGACGATCAGCGTTCGGATGGGCATGGGTTCGACCTTTCACGGATTGCGCCAAGGATGGGGAAATTCCGTACCCTAGAGCAGATTCCGATCCGATTGCATCGGCTCGACTGCTCTAGGTTTTTGTTTTGTCGCGTTTTCCGAGTCAGCAGATGATTCCATCTGCTTGGAAAACGCTCCAGGCTGCGGCGACAGCATCCATTGTGCCTCTACCCACCTGCGGTTGCTGGGGAGAAATGGATGCTGAAGCAAGTTCAGCATGACGTCGCTTATATTTTCAAGTTGAATGTCGATACGGCCTAGCTCCGGCGGATTATGGGGAGGGTCAGGTCCACCGCGAAGCCGCCGCCGGCGCGCGGGCCATAGTCGATCCGGCCCTGTTCGCCGAAGCGGGCGGTCAGGCGGTCGCGCACATTGGCGAGGCCGATGCCGCTGCCCGCGTCCGCTTCGCTGGGCGGCTTGTCGCCATTGTCGGTGACGCTGATGTGGAGCATGCCCTCCTCCTCCCGCGCTTCGATGGCGATGGTCACCGGGCTGGAGGTGCGCGACACGCCATATTTGATCGCATTTTCCACCAGCGGTTGCAGGATCAGGCCGGGAACGCAGGCATTGAGCAGGGCGTCCGGGATGCGGATGCTGGTCGACAGGCGATCCGGGAAGCGCACCGCTTCGATGTCCAGATAGAGTTTCTGGAGATGCACTTCCTCCTCCAGCGATACGTCCTCCAGCGGGTCGCCGGTTAGGCTGGTGCGGTAGAAATTGGAGAGGGAGAGGATCATCTGTTCCGCCTCGTCGCGCCGGTCCTTCATGACCAGCGAAGAGAGCGAGTTCAGCGTGTTGAACAGGAAATGGGGGTTCACCTGATAGCGCAGGGAGCGCAGTTCGGCCTGCTGGGCGGCGCGTTCCAGCCGGTCGGCGCGGCGTTCGACGCGATGCGCCTCGCTGGCGTAGGAGAGGGCGAGGTACAGGCCGGCCCAGGCGGCGAGGAAGAAATAGCGGCTGATCGCGTCCTCCACGATCTGCATCAGGGCGAAGCCCTGTTCGCTCGCATATTTCTGATAATCGGCGTCAGGAAACAGCGAGGCCGGGTCGTAGATGTTGAAGACGTAGAAATTGGCCGCCGCCGTCGCCAGCGCGAAGGGCGCGGCGAGCGAGAAGGCGGCGACGATGCGCGTCGTCAGCGGCTGGCGGTCGAAGCGGCGCAGGCAAAGATAGAGGACCCAGGTGACGACGATGCCGATCACCGTCACCACCGCGCGGCGCGCGGCCATGGCCCCCTGCGCCTCGAACCCCATGACGGAGGCGCGCAGCGTCACCAGCACCGCGTAGAAGAACCAGAAACCCAATATCGAATACAGTGCGACCGTCGGCGGCACGCCAGGCTCGCCGTCCTCGTTTTTTATGCTCATGGGCGAAAGTCTAGGACAAGGCGCGGCGTCTGTCGCCCCTTGGCGGCGAAGCTGGTCGAAGGGTTCCATGCGTTGGTCGATAGGGGCGGCGGGCGGAACCCGCCCTTGCCGCCGTCCGTTTCATGGTTCGAGGCGCCGGCGCGCCAAAAAAGGAGAGCATGATGAGCGACAAGACCGATATTCGGCCCAACAGCCGCGAGGAAGCCGACGACAGGCGGCCTACCGACGCGCAGGACCATGCGGTGACGACGGAGGAGAAGCTGGACGAGGGATTGATGGACAGCATGGATGCATCCGATCCGCCATCGGCGACCGCGCCGGGCGATCATGGCGATCCGGTCCCGTCTTCCGGTTTTCCTGAAGGCAGGGATCGGCCGGACGGCGAGGATCGGAAGGACGGGCGATAGACGATAGGGGAAATCGTGATATGATCGGTTGGGAGGGCAGCCGCGCGTTGCCCTCCGCAGGTGAGAGGAGCCACTTCATATGCCGACTTCCGCCACTCCCGCGATCGAACGCATTGCCCGCGTGCTGGCCGGGCGCCAGCTCAGCCTGAACGGCGAGGGCGACGATCCGCATGCGGCGAGCGCAGTCGATGCCAGTTGGCAGGACCATGTCGACGATGCCTATGCGATCCTGCACACGCTGCGGGAGCCCGATGCGCAAATGGCGCAGGCGGGCGACGTGGCCGTATGGCGCAGCATGATCGGCGCGGTGCTGGAGCGCAGGGCCGGGTAAGGCATCGCGCAGAAACGCCTGTCCTGAGCCGGTCGTGGATGGGTGTTTTGCGCTGAAAGGGATGCGGCTGAAAACGATGCGAAAGCGGAAAATTCGAGCGCGCGGCCTGCATCCGGTTTAACGCGGCGCGCTCCATGGCGGCGACCGGGTTTGGGTTGCCCTTGCCGATCGGCCTGTCCTGCTTGAAGGGATCGGGAGCCGGGCCTCCGCCCTGGCGGATTATCGGGCAGCTTGGTTGTGCGCGCATGAGCCATTCGCCGCATTCGAGCGCCTCGCACGAAAAGCCCGTTTGGAGGAAAGCGGCTGCCGCCGGACAATGCCGGCGGGGGCTTGGCGGCGAACCGGCTCATGCTACTCGATTGGGCGCATTCATAAAAATTACATGTTGCGCTGCACAAGGAAAAATGATTCCCTGTGTCTGTCGGCAGAACCGGCGCTTAAGCTTGCAGTAACCATCGGGGGCGCATGTTCTGCTTACGACTTGAAGTCGGAGGGCAAAAGCATGGGCACGAGTGCAAGACCTGCGGACGGGGCGATTACCCTGGCGGAGTTGCGTGAATTCGCCAGTTTCCCGGCCGCTACGCAGCGTTACATCCGAAGATCGCTGGACATCGGACTTCATCGGCGCGACGCCATGAAGCTGTGGTCGCGCGACATGGTGGAGGAAGCCAGCATTCGCGCGCAGGCGCGGATCTACGGGCGGCTGGAGGAGATCAAGGCGCGGGTGCCCGATGACAGCGGCTTGGACCAGATGGAGCCTTTCATGGCGCCGCTGGTGACGGTTTCCGCCTTCGACCTGGGGCAGGACCGGTTGTGCAGCTTTTCCGCCTATCGCTTCCTGTATGAGCGGCTGTTGGGTGCAGGATCGCGGCCATGGCTGCCGGGAGCCTTCTGCGCGGCGGCCAGCCTGCCGCACCTCCACCCCGAAAAGCGCCGGGCGCTGCTCCAGTCGATCAGCGAAGCGGCGGCGACGGCGGTCGGATGGTCGAACCGGGAGCCGACCTTCTATCCCGAATGGGTCGAGAAGGTGGATCTGAGCAAGGCGAACTGAGCGAGCGGTCCGGGCCCGTCCGGGGGGAGGGGCGCGAGGGACGCGGCGATGACGGCGCGGCGGGCCGGACCCGGCGCGCCGTTGCCTTTTTCCGCCGTCATGGCCCTCCATGCGCTTGATCCAGGTCTAGATTATCGCAATCGACTTCCCGGCGGAACTATGTCCTATTGCCGTCCGCAGGCATTGGCCTGTGTGCGACCCAACTGAAGCCCCGCCTTCCTTCGCAAGGGGCGGGGCTCCTTTGCCTTTGGCGGAGGGGGATCGGGTCAGCGGCGGGTTTCGAAGGCGGAACTGGCCCGTGGTTGCCGGAGCCGGACGGGGGTTCCCAGTTCGCGCCCCAGCATCGCCAGCATCCAGTTCCGGTGGCGGTCGATGAATTCGGGGAAAGCGTCGGGGCTGGCGGGGTCGAACCTGGGCACGTCCCAGTCCGACGCGATTTCCTGATAGGGCTGGATGGTCTGGCCGGCGCCATCGTCCGGCAGGTCGATATGGCTGCCGAAATAGCTGTTCCGCCGGAAGCGGATCGATTCGGCCGGGGTGAAGCCGGCCCGGATCAGATAGTCGGGGCCGCTGCGCCCGCTCTCGCTGCCGTAGCGGGCGGTGCCCGCCACCTTGAAGACATTTCGCGCGAAGCGGACTCCGCGCGCCCAGCCCTGCCATTCGGTGGCGACGATCATCTGCACGTCCATCGCCGGGCCGACATGGATGACGTTCCTTTCGATCCGGGCGTCCGACACATTGCCGGAAAGCTGGAAGATGCGGGCGCCGTCGTTGCGGCTGACGTTGAAGCGCGCCAGCGTGCCGCGATTGCCCAGATTGTCCTTGTCGTTGCGGCGGGGCGAGCAGATCAGCAGGAAGCCGCCGGCATTGTCGTGGCTGTAATTGTAGAGGAAGGTCGTCCGGCGCGAGTTGAAGTCGGAATCGAAGCCCTGGCCGTCATAGCGGGTGCGGGTATGGGCCGCCTCGTTGAGCTGGATCAGGCTGTTGTCGGTGCTCCACTGCCAGATGCCGGCATTGTAGCCGGGCGCGCGGCTGCCGGCGTGGAGGACGATATTATGTTCGATCAGGGCGCCGTCCGTGCCGCGGGGGACGATGCCGTCGCCGCCGATGTCCTCCAGATAATTGTCGCGGATCACCACCTTCCTGCTGGGGAACCAGTCGAGGAAGGATACCCGGTCGCTGATCCCGGCGATGCCGGACCGGTCGACGCGCCACAGGATGTTCCGCTCGATCGCGAGGTCCTGGAAGCGCGTGGCGACCTGCCGGCCGGTGGCGCGGAACAGGATGCCGCCATTGTCCTTGCGGTCGTTGGTGCCGCGGACATCGTGGACATAATTGTCGCTGATGCGGATGCCCCGCGTCACCCCGCGGTTTTCGGCGCGCACCAATATGCCGATGCGCGGGGCCGGCGAGGGGGCGGCGTTGGTGACTTCCAGCCCGCTGATCGTGACGTGATCGGCGTCGATCACGGCGACGGCATATTCCGAAACGCCGCCCGCATCGATGCGCGGGCGCGGGCCGGAGCCGGTCGCGCCGACCGTGATGGGCGATCCCGCCCTGCCCGAGCGGGCGATCGTCAGCGGTTCCCGCCAGACCGATCCGGCGGCCAGCAGGACGCGGTCGCCGGGCCGGAGCGGCCAGCCATTGACCCGCGCGAGCGAGCGCCAGGCCCGGTTGCCGGCCGTGCCGTCCGCATTGTCGTCGCCCTGGCGGGAATCGACATAATAGGTTTCGGCGTGGGCGGCGGTGACGAGGGGGGCGGGAAACAGGAGCGTTGGAAGAAGAAACGCCCAATATGGCTTCGGCACCTGTCGGTCTTTCACGGCGTTGCGATCTGGCCGTGAGATTGATGGAGGGGGGCTGAACGGTCAATGAAGATGTGGCGATTGCGGGGACGATGGCGTGTTGCGGGGAAAGGAGGGCCGGCAAGCCCTTGAATTGCCGGATGGGAGCCCTAGATTGATGTGGTCACTCTTCCCCCTTGGAGTGACACCTCCCTGAACCTTGGCCCCGCCGTGGAGCTTGCTCCGGCGGGGTTTCTTTTTGGAGAGGGCCGGGGCGGCGATCAGCGGCGGCGGTAGCGGAAGTACCAGACTTCATGGCCCAGGCTGCGCGCTTTCGCTTCGTAGCGGGTTTCGGGCCAGCCGCCGGGGCGGCGCTGGAAATCCGTGGGAGAGCCCGCCAGCCATTCGAAATCGGGATGGCCGTTCATCACCATCAGCGCCCAGCGCAGATAGACGGGATGGTCCGTGCCGAAGCGGAATTCGCCGCCCGGCTTCAGCTTGCGCGCGATCATCGCGACCGGGCCGGGGTTCATCATGCGGCGCTTGGCGTGGCGGGCCTTGGGCCAGGGGTCGGGGTGGAGCAGATAGACGAAGCTGAGCGAGCCGTCCGGAATCCGGCTGAGCACGGAGAGCGCGTCGCCCATGTGGAGGCGGACATTGCCCAGCGCCCTGTCGCGGATATGGCCGAGCGCGGTGACGACGCCGTTCAGGAACGGTTCGCAGCCGATGAAGCCGTGATCGGGCAGCAGGTCGGCGCGATAGGCGAGATGTTCGCCGCCGCCGAAGCCGATTTCGAAATGCAGGGGACGGTCATAGCCGAACAGGCCCGCGGCGGTGACATCCCCTTCCTCAGGCACGGAGAGGGCGGGCAGCAGGGAATCGACCAGTTCCTGTTGCCCCTTGCGGAGCTTGTGCCCGGACTGGCGGCCGTAGAGGCGGTTGAGCGTGGTGGGATCGCCGGATTTATGCGCTGTCATGCGCGGGCGGATAGAGCATTTTCGGTGCGAGTGAAATCACCTGCCGGATCGAAAAATGCGGGAAGGGGGATGGGGTAAGGAGGGGAGCGTTATGGGGCGCCTCCTGTCCCCGTTGTTGAGGAGATGATGCCGGGGACAGGAGGCTCAGGCCTGACGCCGTGGGCGGCGTCGGGCTTGTTCCTTTGGGAGGCGACGGGCCGGGGCCGATGCGAACCCGTCAGGTCATTTGCACTTGGCGAAGCGGCCCTTGGCGTCCTTGCACGGTCCCTTCTTGGCGACCGGCTTGGGCGGACATTTGACGAACTTGCCCTTGGCGTCCTTGCATGGCGCGGCCAACGCTGGGGCTACGCTGCCGGTCATGAGGGCTAGGCCGAGGAGGGCGGAAGTCAGTGGCCTGGTCATCGCATTCCCCTTGGAAAGAGGTTGCCGGACCCGACAGGGGTGCGGGTCCGACGCCCTGCTTATGGGCGTTTTGCGGGCGGCATGCCAATGAACTTTTCGTCATGTTGCCGCCATGCGGGGGCCCTTGTCAGGCCGCCGATTGCCGGTCCGTCAGGCCGATCCGTTCCTGCTGCATCATGGCCGCGGCGCGTTCGGTGGCGATGCGGGTGTCGTCGGCCAGTTTCTTGACCTCGCCCGCGACGACGGCGAAGCCGCGGCCGGCCTCCCCGGCGCGGGCCGCCTCTATCCGGGCGTTGAGGGCGAGCATGTTGGTCTGGGCGGCGATGCCGCGGATGGTCGAGACGATGTCGGCCAATTGGGTCATCGTCTTTTCCAGCGCATTCTTCTGCCGCTCCAGATCGTGCTGGAGGCGATGGCTGTCGGCCAGGCGATGACGCGCCTCCCGTTCCTGCCGGACCTGGCGGGTGATGTCGGTGGCGATCTTCACGACCTTGCGCAATGTGCCGTCGGCTTCGAAGACGGGATTATAGGTGGCCTGCAACCAGATTTCGCGGCCGTTGCGGTCGCGGCGCTCATAGGCGCCGGCGTCGAAGGCGCCGGAACCGAGCTTCTGCCAGAAATCGGCATATTCCTGGGATGCGGCATGGTCCGGCGTGCAGAAGATCCGGTGGTGCTTGCCCGCAATCTCTTCCAGCCCATAGCCCATCAGGGCCAGGAAATTGGCGTTGGCCGTCAGGATCGTGCCGTCCAGCGCGAATTCGATCACCGCCTGGCTGCGGTTGAGGGCTGTCCACGCGGCTTCGGCGCCTTGGGCGCCGTAAGAGAGGGAAGAGGCCAAACCATGTCTCCTTGATCCATCCGGCGCTAGGCGGAGCATGGTTAAGGAAGGGTAAGGGGCCATGAAAAAGGGGCTGCCGGGCGACCGGCAACCCCTGATGCGATGTGCTTTCCCGACCCGGATCGGGTGTGTGGGATTCAGCCCAAATGGCGGCTTTCCGCGCTTCCGGCGCTTACCTGCCGAACTGCGCTTCGCGCTTTTTTCGCCTTGCCCTGAACGGAATCCCGGCGCGCCTTAAAGGGCGGCCTTGAGCTTTTCCACCAGGTCGGTGCGTTCCCAGGGGAAGAAGTCGCCCTCCGCCTTGCGTCCGAAATGGCCATAGGCGGCCGAGGGCTGGTAGATCGGCTTGTTGAGGCCGAGATGGGTGCGGATGCCGCGCGGGGTGAGGCCGCCCAGTTCCTTGATGTTCTTGATCGCCTGTTCGATCCTGTCGTCCCCGACCGTCCCGGTGCCGTGGGTGTCGACATAGAGCGACAGCGGTTCGGAAACGCCGATGGCGTAGGCGAGCTGGATCGTGCAGCGGCGGGCGAGGCCGGCGGCGACGATGTTCTTGGCGAGATAGCGGGTGATATAGGCGGCCGAGCGATCCACCTTGGTCGGGTCCTTGCCGCTGAACGCGCCGCCGCCATGGGGCGAGGCGCCGCCATAGGTGTCGACGATGATCTTGCGGCCGGTAAGGCCGGCGTCGCCGTCCGGGCCGCCGATTTCGAAGCTGCCGGTCGGGTTGATGTGATAGACGGTCTCATCCGAGAGCAGTTCGCCGGGCAGGATTTCCGCGACGACGCCCTTCACGTAATTTTTGAGCTCGGCTTCCTTCTCGCCTTCGTCATAGCCCGGCGCGTGCTGGGTCGAAACGACGATGGCGGTGGCGGCGGCGGGCTTGCCGTTTTCGAAGCGCAGCGTCACCTGGCTCTTCGCGTCCGGCTCCAGGAAGGGGGCGCGGCCGCTGTGGCGGTCGGCGGCCATCTTCGCCAGGATCTTGTGGCTGTAGTCCAGCGTGGCGGGCATGAGGTCGGGCGTTTCGTCGCAGGCGAAGCCGAACATGATGCCCTGGTCGCCCGCGCCTTCATCCTTGTTCCCGGCGGCGTCGACGCCCTGCGCGATGTGCGCCGACTGGGCGTGGAGATTGTTTTCGAAGCGGAAAGTTTCCCAGTGGAAGCCGTCCTGTTCATAGCCGATGCGCTTTACCGTGTCGCGGACGGTGCGTTCGATCTCTTCCTGTGCGCCCGGCGCCCATTCGCCATTTTCATAGACGCCCTTGCAGCGGATTTCCCCGGCGAGGACGACGAGCTGCGTCGTGGTCAGCGTTTCGCAGGCGATGCGGGCTTCGGAGTCCTTCGACAGGAAAAGGTCGACGATGGCGTCGGAAATCTGGTCCGCGACCTTGTCGGGATGGCCTTCGGAAACGGATTCCGAGGTGAAGAGGTAGTTCGAACGCATGGTTGCTCCAGTCTGATGCTGTGTCTGCGTATAAAGAAATCTTTATGTGCAGTGGATGCCTTAGCGGCTGCCGCGCAACCGGGCAAGTGGGATGCAGGCGAGGACGAGCAGCGCTGCAAAGGCGAAGGGGAGAAGATTGCCGAACCGCGCGAAGATCGTCGGCGGCAGCGCGGGGGGGAGCGCGGTGTCGAGAAAACCGGCGTGGTGGTGGCCGATGCTGCCGAGGATATGGCCGCGGGCGTCGACCACCGCGGAGATTCCGGTGGGGGTGGAGCGGATGATGGGGATGCCCTCCTCCAGCGCGCGGAGGCGGGCCTGCGCCAGATGCTGGACCGGGCCCCAACTGCCGAACCAGGCGTCGTTGGAGGGGTTGAACAGGAAGTCGGGGCGGTTGGCTTCGTCCACAACCTGGCCGGAGAAGATGATCTCGTAGCAGATCTGCACGCCCATCCTGAGCGGCGGGCGGCCCAGCGTGGCGGGCAGGGCCAGGCTTTGCGGGCCGGGGCCGGGCCAGAAGTCGACGGCGCCGGGGACGAGGCGGGACAGGCCGAGCGGCTGGAGAACCTGGCGCATCGGCAGATATTCGCCATAGGGGACGAGATGGGACTTGTCGTAGCGGCCGAGCAGGCGGGCCTGGGCGTTTACGACGAACAGGCTGTTGTTCGCGCCGGCCAGCGCGTTTTCCGGGACGCCTTCTTTCCCGACCTGTTTGAAATAGACCTTGGTCGCGCCGGTCATGAGGAGGTCGCCGGGGCCGAGGCGGGCCGCGAGGCGGGCGCGCCAGTCGGGCTCCATGTCGAGATAGGCGGGGATGGCGGCTTCGGGCCAGAAGATCAGGCGAGGGGCCGGGCGCGGCGTGCCGGAGAGGGTGGCGAGGGTATGGAAATGGGCCCGTTCGAGTTCGGGCGAATATTTTTCGTCCTGGCCGATATTGGGTTGGACCACGCGGATTTTGGGGGCGCCTGTGGGGGTGGGCGGGGCGGGGGAGAGATTGCCCCACAGGGTCAGGGCGATGAGGGGTGTAATGAGCGCGGCGGCGGGGCGGAACCGGCGGCGGAGGGCGAGGAGGAGCGCGCCCGACGCCAGTATGGCGAGCGCGCCGAGGCCGTAGGTGCCGATCAGGGTGGAGGCGATCGCCATGCCGGTGGGGAGGAGGGTGACGCCCAGCGGGTTCCACGCGAAGCCGGTGAAGACGGTGGCGCGGAGATATTCGGAGGTGAGCCAGCAGGCGGCGAAGAGGAGGGTGAAAGGAAGTGTGGCGTGCTCCTGCGGAGGCAGGAGTCCAGTTCTGACGGCGGGACTGGGCTGTCGCGAGCCGCTTGTCTCGTTCCAGTGCCTTCGCAGGAACACGTTGTTCTGTAGATGGTACAGCCACCGGGCCGCCAGCGTGGCCAGGCCGGGATAGACGGCGAGGTAGAGGGACAGGAGGACCACCGCGCCATAGCCGAACCAGTGGGGCATCGCGTCCTGAAAGGTGAAGGCGTGGGCGATCCAGTTGAGGCCGAGGGTGAAATGGCCGACGCCGAACAGCCAGCCGCGCAGGAAAGCGCTGCGGCGGTCGGGAGCCTGTTCGATCAGGAGGATGAGCAGCGCGAAGCAGGCGAGGGTGACAGGCCAGAGCTTCAGCGGTTCGAAGCCGGTGGCCGCCGCGAATCCGGCGAGCAGGGCGGTGAGCTTCGGAAAGCGGGCCGGAATGTCCTTCATGCCGGTGCGGATCAGTGCAGGGTGGCCATGGTGGCGTGGCTGCACTTGTCGCTCTTGTCCCCGCCGCCGGACAGGGCGGAGGCCGCGATGAAGCCGCCGACCAGCAGCACCAGGAAGGCGGCGGAGAGCAGGCCGAGATATTTTTCGATGAACGCCTTTATCGGGCGGCCGAACTTCCAGAACAGGAAACCCACCAGCATGAACTGGAAGGCGCGGCTGAGCACGCTGGCCCAGAGGAAGGTGAAGAGGGAGAGGCCGATGAAGCCCGCCGTGATGGTGATGAGCTTGAACGGGATCGGCGTCGCGCCCTTGATCAGGATGATCTCTGCCCCATAATCGCGCAGATAGCAGGCGGCGACGGGGAATTTCGCGGCGAGGCCGAGGGCGTGCAATATCTGCTGCCCGACCGTTTCATAGAGGAAATGGCCGATGGCATAGCCGAACAGCCCGCCCAGCACCGAGGCGATGGTGCAGATCAGCCCGAAGCGGATCGCGCGTTCCGGGCGGGCGAGGCACATCAGGCCCAGCAGCGGGTGCGGCGGGATCGGGAAGAAGCTGCTTTCCATGAAGCTGATGGCGAAGAGCCAGCGTTCGGCGTGGGCGTGGGCGGCTTTCGCCAGCGTCCATTGGTAGAGCTTGGTGAGCATCGGGTTGAGGCCCTAGCCCAACTGCTTTCGGGCCGCCAGTGCTTTTGCCAGGACGACCATCTGCTGCGGCGGATCGAGCGGTACGGGATAGGGGCGCGTCTCTCCCGTCGGTCGGTAGCCGCGTCTTCGATAATATCGGATGAGATTGTCGTGGGTGGAGATGACGGTCATTTCCATCCGCCGGGTACCGAAGGCGGTCGCGGCGAGCTGTTCGGCGGCGGCGATGAGGCGGTGGCCGAGGCCCCCCGACTGGAGCGCGGGATCGACGCAGAGCAGGCCGAGACAGGCGCGGCCGTCGCCCCGGTCGGAGATATGGACGCAGCCGATGGGGGCGTCGTCCGGAGCGGGCGCGACCAGCAGGCGTTCGGCGGGGTCGGCGAGGATCGCCTCCAGCGCGGCGATGCTGGTGCGGGGGGTGGCGGGCGGGGCGGTCTCTATGGCCCAGCTTTGCCGGGCGGTTTCGCCGCGATAGGCGCGCTCTATGATCGGGTGGAGCCGGGGGAGGTCCGACGGGCGGGCGAGGCGTATGTCCATGGCCGGCCTGTAACGCCCTTGTGATGGAAGCGACAGGGGCCTTGATCGGTGCCGCGTCGCCACGGTAGCTTTGCCGTGTAGGAGACGCATATGCTTGGCATGGGAGAGGGCGCCTGTCCCTTTGAGTTCAATACCGATCCCGCGACGTTCAAGGTCGGGGATTCGATCAGCTACCGGGTCACGGGCAGTCTGGAGGGCATGCCCTTTGCCGGCGTGCTGCTGGAGGTGCATGAGGATCATGTCGTGCTGACGTCGGACCCGAACGACAGGGCGAGCCGGATGCGGGCGACCCGGGAAAGCCGTCCTGTCGTCCGGGAGGAGGATATCTGTTGACGCCACGGCGTTGACGGCGCGGCGGCGTCTGGGCATGACCCCTTATGAGTCCGGCCCGGCGCATCCGAGTGAATTTGACCTTATCCCTTCCCTCCCAATGGCGCGAGCGCGGCGGCGGATTGCTGCTGGCGCTGCTGTTCAACGCGCTGCTGCTGCTGGCGTTGCTGACGCTGGCGCCCGATCCGGTGATCCGGCTGCCGGACCTGCGCAATCCGGTGACGTTCGAGATGGCGCCCGCGCCCAAGGCGGAGAAGGCGCAGAGCAAGGCCGAGAAGAGCGAGAAGAAGAAGCAGGAGAAATCGGCGCGGCGGCAGGTGCAGCAGCCGGTGGTCAAGCGCGACCGTCCCGTGGTGAAGCCGACCGAGCAGCAGCCCTCGCCGCTGCCGTTCCTGGTGCTGGACAGCCAGCAGATGGCGTCCGCCGACATCGGCAAGATGGCGAAGAAGGGCGCGGCCGACGGCGCGACGGGGCAGGGCAACAGCGCGGCGGCGGCGGGGCCGGGCGAGGGGCCGGGGGGCGTGCAGTTGTTCGATGCGGAATGGTACCGGCGGCCGAGCCATGCGGAACTGGCCGGCTATCTGCCCGCCGATGCGCCGACAAGCGGCTGGGGTCTGGTCGCGTGCAAGACGGTGGATCATTACCATGTCGAGAACTGCCAGGCGCTGGGGGAATCGCCCATGGGGTCCGGCTTTGCCAAGGCGGTTCGGCTGGCGGCGTGGCAATTTCTGGTGCTGCCGCCGCGGGTGAATGGCAAGGTGATGGTCGGGAGCTGGGTTCGGATCAGGATCGACTATACGCGCAGCGTGGCCGGCGGGGACGATGCGGGGCGGTGAACCGGGAGGAGGTTTTAACCCATATGGAACATTTTTGTTGACATCGTCACGCTGTTCTGGCACATAGGTCTACATTGGGAAAATGTGAGTCGCCGATGAGGCGGTGAAGGGCTGGTCCTTGTCGGGGCCGGCCCCTTTGCTTTGCATGCGGGGGATTGGCTGTGGCGGACGGAGAAGGGAAGAGGAGCCGGTTCGGCGGGCGGGCCAATGCGCCCGAGCGGGTGCTGGCGCTGGAGAATGGGCCGCAGGGGGCGCTGGGCGTCGCGCCGCAGATGCGCGCGGTGCGCCGGAATGGCTGGACGCCGGCGCTGCGGCAGAAGTTCCTGGAGACGCTGGCGCTGACCTGCAACGTCAGCGAGGCGGCGCGGGTCGTCGGGCGGAACTTGTCGACCGTCTATTATCTGAAGCGGCGCGATCCGGCGTTTGCGCGGGCGTGGAAGCAGGCGCTGAGCATCGGGCATGAGGAATTGCGGGCGCTGATGCTGCGGCAGGCGCTGTTCGGCACGGAGGATGAGGAGATCGTGCTGGACGGGGAAGGGGCGGTCAAGAGCCGGAAGATCAGGCGGGGGCATCCGCACATGATCCAGGCGCTGCTGTTCAGGGCGCATGAGAAGGAGGTGGAGGAGATGCAGCGGCTGGAGAGCGTGGAGCGGCCCGATGGCGAGGATGCGGTGGAGCGGTTGCGGGCGGCGCTGGATGAGGTGCGGAAGCGGAGTGGGGGGTAGGGGATTTTGGGTGGGTAGGGGGATGGCGGCTTTGGCGGAATTTCTCCCGATTGCGGAAGATCCATTTGAAATTCTGGGCTGTCGGCATAGGAAACTATCTGTAGCTCAGCTTCGGTAGAATAGGTGTAGGCGATGGACATTCGCAGTTTTCGGACGGAGTTGTCACGAGCCTTTCAATCTGAAGGCTTTTTCGAAAAACGCCTTTTCAAAGGTGCGAATAAAGTTTGGATGCAACAATCGTCTGGCGAGATCGCGTCCTATTTCGATCCCGATGCGCAACGCAGGCCTTGGGGGTTTCGACTTCTCGGTGTTGTGGGCATCGACATTCCCGCTCTTCGGCAGTGGTTGAACCAACATAAGCCGGGAACGGAGAGCGGTATTTTTCAGGGAGGCTTCGTCGGCTATTACATAGCGAACGACGATGTATTGGGCCGTTTTCAAGTCGAACACGGCTTGCCGGTTCCGGCTGACCTGTGGGTCGGACTCATCAAGGACCAGCTTGATCGCATACCGCAATCCTTAACTGGGCTACTCGAAACCTATCGAAAAAATCGGGAGGAACTGGGATGGCTGGCGCACCCACATGAAAAGGCAGCTTGGGATTTTCTCGTAAAGTGGCACGAAAGTCCCGATCCTGCTCTGCATGTGCCGTATCGATTACCAAACGGCCAAGTCGTTTAGTGGCGGCAATCGGGAACCCGAATTACTGATCCAAGCGGCAACAAATGGTCGCTTGCCGCTGGGCAGTTTCTAATCCCGAGCCGGACCAGCGGGTTACAGGAAGCTGGACGCGATTCGTAGGCCGGGAAAGCCGATGGAGGGTGGTTTGCGGGCAGTCGGCTTTGGGGTAACGCAAGATGATTATCCGACATCTGGATATAGGACACCATAGATCGTCAAGGCTAAACCGGCGGCAAATATTGCGATCGAAAACGTCTCCATTGGGACAGACATAAAGCGATTTGGAGCTTTATACAGTAGCCGTTCCTTCAAATTTCTTTTAGGTGTCTTCAGCAAACGTTTTCGATTAAAATAGCTGCCCACTTTCCAGTTCACCATAGCCGCTGCAATTAACGACAGCCCCCAATACCATCGTTGATCTGGTAGTAGGGGCTGCGCAATTTGGAGCATGAGCGCAAAAACCATCATTGTGCCAAATATGGTTAGCGCGGTGACATAGCCTCGACCCATCCACCAAAAAACAAACATTATTTTCCCTCAGACCAAGCGCTTGCTGATCATAGGCTTTCGAGCAATTCCTGCAACGGCAGGTTTTCGGGACGCAGAGCGGCTCGAAGAACGACAAAAACTGGCCGTTTCAGGTCATCTCGTCAGGGGGCGTAGCGGAGGTGGATCAGGGGGTAGGGGCGGCCCTGGCCGTCCTGGTCGGAGCGGCCGGTGCGGGCGAAGCGCATGGCTTCGTAGAAGCCGATCGCCTGCGCATTCTGTTCGTTGACGTCCGTGGTGAGCGTGGGGTGGAGCGACAGGGCGTGGTCGATCAGGCGGCGCCCGACCCCCTGGCCGCGCCATGCGGGGTCGATGAACAGCGCCTCCATATGCGTGCCGTCGATCAGCATGAAGCCGATGGCGTGATCGTCCGGGTCGGTGGCGAGCCAGGCGGGCGCGTGGGGGAGGAAGGCGGCGACCTCCGCCTCTATCGCGGTGCGGTCTGCCGGCGTCAGGAAATCATGGGTCGCGTCGACGGCCTTGCGCCAGATGTCGAGCAGGCGGGCGCCGTCGGCGGCGCGGGCGGGGCGGATGGAACTCATGGCGGGCATATAGGGATGTGGGGCTGATCGGCCAAATCGGCGGCCGTGGAAAATCGATGAATGGAGGCGGGCGCATGGCCCTTTCGGATTTCGAACGGCTGGCGCATCTGCCGGAGGCGGCGCGCGAGCGGGTGCTGGCCGGGCTGGGCGCGGCGGCGGCCGATGCGCTGGCGCATGACTGGCGCTGGCTGGCGCGGCCGGAGCAACTGGCGCCCGAAGGGGACTGGCGCATCTGGCTGATGATGGCGGGGCGCGGGTTCGGCAAGACGCGGGCCGGGGCGGAGTGGGTGCGGTCGGTCGCGGAGAGCGATCCGGCGGCGCGCATCGCGCTGGTCGGCGCGACGCTGGGCGAGGCGCGGGCGGTGATGGTGGAGGGGGCGTCGGGCCTGTTGTCCATCGCGCCCTGGTGGAACCGGCCGGTCTTCGCGCCGGCGCTGCGCAAGCTGGTCTGGCCCAATGGCGCGATCGCCACGCTTTACGGCGCGGCAGAGGCGGAGGGGCTGCGCGGGCCGCAGTTCAGCCATGGTTGGGCCGACGAGATCGCCAAATGGGCGGGCGGCGAGGCGGTGTGGGACAATCTGATGATGGGGATGCGGCTGGGCGGCGCGCCGCGCGTGCTGGCGACGACGACGCCGCGGCCCGTCGCCCTGGTGCGGGGGCTGGTGGCGCGCAACGGCGGCGACGTGGTGGTGACGCGGGGGCGGACGGCGGACAATGTCGCGCATCTGGCGGAAGGGTTCCTGGCGGCGATGGAGCGGAGCTATGGCGGGACGCGGCTGGGGCGGCAGGAGCTGGAGGGCGAGCTGATCGAGGAAGTCGAGGGCGCGCTGTGGACCCGCGATCTGCTGGAGCGGTGCCGGGTGGCGCATGTGCGCGGCGGGCTGGCGCGGGTGGTGGTGGCGGTCGATCCGCCCGCCTCCGCGCATGGCGACGCCTGCGGGATCGTGGTCGTCGGGCTGGGGGCGGATCGGCGCGCCTATGTGATTGCCGATGCGACCGTGGAGGGCGCGACGCCGGAGGGCTGGGCGCGGGCGGTGGCGGCGGCGGCGCTGGTGCATGGCGCGGACCGGGTCGTGGCCGAGGCGAATAATGGCGGGGCGATGGTCGAGAGCGTGCTGCGCGCCGCCGAGGCCGGGCTGCCCGTCCGGCTGGTGCATGCGAGCCGGGGGAAGGTGGCGCGGGCCGAGCCGGTGGCGGCCCTCTATGAGGCCGGGCGGGTGGCGCATCGGGGCGGCTTTCCCGCGCTGGAGGACCAGATGTGCGGGATGATGCTGGGCGGCGGCTATGAAGGGCCGGGGCGGTCGCCGGATCGGGCCGATGCCCTGGTGTGGGGGTTAACCGAGTTGATGCTGGGGCGGCGCGGGGATGCGCGGGTGCGGGGGATATGGGGGGATGCCTGATCCTGCGCGGTCCTGCCTTCGCAGGAGCGCTATGGTCATGATCGACCGACATTGCCGGTTCGTAATGGGGGAACAATGACCTGGTGTTTGCGTAGTCCTTTCGTCTGATTTGCAAGGAGATTGGTCATGAAACTGGCCGGATGGACGATGGCTGCGGCGGGGCTGGCTCTGGTGGGTTCGCCGGTGCTGGCGGCTTCGCTGAACGGCAAGGAGCGGGCGCGGGTGGCGCGGGCCGCGCCGCGCGATCGGGATGATGTGCGCTATTGCCTGCTCCAGGCGAAGAAGGGGCGGGACAAGGGCACGGCGATCGGTGCGGCGGGCGGGGCCGGCGTCGGCGCGCTGGCCGGCGGCAGTCTGGGCGAATCCCTGCTGGCCGGTGCGGCGGGCGCTGTGGCGGGGCGCGTGATCGGGAAGAGCGAGGGGACCAATTCCGCCTGCGATCGGGTATTGGCCCGCAATCCCTGAGAGTTCGGGGACGGGGCAGACCCGTCCGGTTTTCGGTAGGCGGCTGAGCGCCGCAGACCTTCACGATCCTCCCTCCGTTCCGGGGGGGAGGATTTTTTGTCGGTGGGTGGGTCCATGAAATTGTTCGGGGTGAAGGCGGCGCGCGGCGGGGCGCGGCCGGTGTTGGCGCGTGCCTGGGGATCGGGCGGGGTCGCGCTGGGCGAGTGGCCGGCCAGCTATGAGCAGCAGGTGCGGGCCGGGGTGATCGGCAATCCGGTGGCGCAGAGGGCGCTGCGGCTGGTGTCGGAGGGGGCTGGCGGGACCGCGCTGGTTGTCGGCGGCGTCGCGGAGGAGGTTCGGGCGCGGGTGAAGGCGCTGGTGGCGCGCTGTTCGTCCGGACAGTCGCTGGTGGAGACGGTGGCGGGCCATCTGCTGCTGCATGGCAATGCCTATGTGCAGATCATCCTGGGCGCGGACGGGATGCCGGGCGAGCTGTATGCGCTGCGGCCCGAGCGGGTGAGCGTGGAGGCGGATGCGCGGGGATGGCCGGCGGCCTATCTCTACCGCGTCGGGGAAAGCGTGACGCGGCTGTCGCCCGAGGATGGCGCCGGAAGGACCGGGATCGTGCACCTGAAGGCGCTGCATCCGCTGGACGATCATTATGGGCTGGGCTGCGTCGGGGCGGCCGCCGGGGCGGTGGCGATCCACAATGCGGCGACGGTGTGGAACAAGGCGCTGCTGGACAATGCGGCGCGGCCTTCAGGCGCGATGGTCTATGATCCGGGTGACGGGTCGGTGATGAGCCCCGAGCAGTTCGAGCGGGTCAAGCGGGAGATGGAGGTCGCCTTTTCCGGCGCGGCCAATGCCGGGCGGCCGATGCTGCTGGAGGGCGGGCTGGACTGGAAGGCGATGAGCCTGACGCCCGCCGAGATGGATTTCGTGGGGCTGAAGGCGGCGGCGGCGCGGGAGATCGCGCTCGCCTTCGGCGTGCCGCCGATGCTGATGGGCCTGCCGGGGGACAATAGCTACGCCAATTATCGCGAGGCCAATCGGGCGTTGTGGCGGCAGACGATCCTGCCGCTGCTGGCGAAGATCTGGGGCGGGTTGGCGCAGGGTCTGCAGGGCTGGTGGCCGGCGCTGTGCCTGGGCGCCGACCTGGATGCGGTGCCCGCGCTGTTCGAGGAGAGGAGCGCGCTGTGGGACCGGGTGGCGGCCGCGGACTTCCTGTCGGCGGAGGAGAAGAAGGCGATGCTGGGCATGGGGTGAGGCGACGGGCGCGGAGGCAGGTGATGAAATATGATGGAGAGATGCTGGCGCGGCTGGTGGCGCAGGCCGAGGCGCAGCCGGCGGGCGCGGACATGCTGATGATCCGCGCGCTGGTCGAGGAGGCGAGCGAACTGGGCGCGGGGCGGGCGCTGGAGCGGCTGGGGCTGGCGGATCGCGGGGCGGAGGCGGATGTGCGGGAGCTGCGCGAACTGCTGGGCGGCTGGCGCGATGCGAAGAAGGCGGCGCGGGGCGCGGTCGTCGCCTGGGTCGTGCGGATCGTCACCGCGCTGATGCTGCTGGGGATGGCGGTGAAGCTGGGTCTGCTGGGGCTGGCGCATGAGTGACGTGCGGTTCGCCGGCTATGCGGCGGTGTTCGACCGGGTGGACCGGGGCGGCGACGTGGTGCGGGCAGGGGCCTTTGCCGGGGTGGCGGCGGGGGTGCCGCTGCTGTGGCAGCATCGGCCCGGCGAGGTGATCGGGACGGTCGAGAAGGTCGAGGAGGATGCGCGGGGCCTGCGCGTGATCGGGCGGGTTTCCGGGCGGACGGCGGCGGGGCGGGAGGCGGGTCGCGCGCTTCGGGAGAAGGCGGTGGACGGGTTGTCCTTCGGCTATCGGGTGCGGGAGGCGAGAGGGGTTTCGCCCCGGGAATTGCTGGAGCTGGAGGTGGTGGAGGTGAGCGTCGTCACGCATCCGATGCAGGATCTGGCTCGGGTGATTGCGGTGGAATAGGGGGCCTTACCCCTCATCCAACTTCGCCTGGGCGGCTTTGCCGCCAAGGCTTCGTATCCTTCTCCCACAAGGGGAGAAGGAGCTGTTCGGGCGGTCCGGTGGGCCGCCCTTTTTCGTGGGAGTGGTGGATGACGGATCAGTTGGAAGCGAGCTTTGACGTGATGGCGCAGGGTGAGCGCATCGCCGGGCTGGAAAGTGAGGTCGCGGCGTTGAGGGGGGCGCTGCTGGTTCAGCAGAGGCCCGCGCTGGATGGCGTGAAGGGCGGGGCGGTCGATCCGCATCGGGCCGCCTTCGTCGAGCGCTATGTGCGGCAGGGGCTGGAGGCCGGGGTCGAGCTCAAGAGCTTTTCCGGCGCTTCGGGCGCGGCGGGCGGCTATGCGGTGCCGCGGGAGATCGACCAGATCATCGGCGCGACGCTGAAGGCGATTTCGCCCATCCGGTCGATCGCCAATGTCGTGCGGACGGGGACGGCGGGCTATCGCAAGCTGGTGACGTCGGGCGGCATCGTGTCCGGCTGGGCCAGCGAGACGGGCGCGCGGGCGGAGACGGCGACGCCGAGCTTCAACGAGATCGTGCCGCCTTCGGGCGAGCTATACGCCAATCCGGCGGCGAGCCAGGCGATGCTGGACGATGCGCAGTTCGATGTCGAGGGCTGGCTGGCCGGGGAGATCGCCCGCGAGTTCGCGGCGGCGGAGGGCGCGGCCTTCGTCAACGGCAATGGGACGAACAAGCCCAAGGGCTTCCTGACCTATACGACGACCAATGAGGCGGACAGCGTGCGCGCCTTCGGGTCGCTGCAATATGTGGCGTCGGGGGCTTCGGGGGCCTTTGCCGCTTCGGGGCAGGACAGGCTGATCGACCTGGTGCAGGCGTTGCGCGCGCCCTATCGCCAGGGGGCCTGCTTCGTGATGAATTCGGCCACGCTGTCGGTCATCCGCAAGATGAAGACCAGCGACGGGGCGTTCATCTGGCAGCCTTCGCTGAGCGCGGGGCAGCCGGCGACGCTGCTGGGCTATCCGGTGGTCGAGGCCGAGGACATGCCGGACATTGCGGCGGGTTCGCTGTCGATCGCGTTCGGCAATTTCCAGGCGGGCTATGTGATTTCCGAACGCAGCGAGACCAGCATCCTGCGCGATCCGTTCAGCAACAAGCCGTTCGTGCATTTCTATGCGGTGAAGCGGATCGGCGGGGCCGTGGCCAATTCGGAGGCGATCAAGCTGATGAAGTTCGCGGCTTCCTGATCACCCCTCATCCAACTTCGCCTAAGCGGCCTTGCCGCTAAGGCTGCGTATCCTTCTCCCACAAGGGGAGAAGGAAAGACTGGGGGCGTCCTGCGGGGCGTCCCCTTTTTTGGTGGGAGGGGCCATGTTGGCGGATCTCAAGGCCTGGTTGCGGATCGGGTCGGATGATGAGGATGGCGTGCTGGAGCGGCTTTTGGGAAGCGCTTCGGGGCTTTGCGAGCAGTTTATCGGGCAGTGGCTGGTGGTGCGGGAGGCGTCGGAGACGGTCGTCGCGGACGGGAGCTGGCAGAGGCTGACGGCGCGGCCGGTGGTGGCGATCGAGGGGGTGGAGGCGGCCGGCGTGGCGCTGGCGCCGGAGGCCCATGCGATCGACATCGATGCTTCCGGCGATGGCTGGGTGCGGGCGCGGCCGGTCGATGGGCCGGGGGAGGTCGTGGTGCGCTATCGCGCGGGGCTGGCGGTCGATGAGGATGCGCTGCCCGACGCGATTCGGCAGGGGATCGTGCGGCTGGCGGCGGAGCATTTCGCGGCGCGGGGCGGGGACGTGGCGACGCCGCCCGCCGTGGTGAGCGCGCTGTGGCGGCCATGGCGGCGGATGCGGCTGGCATGAGCATGAGGGGGCGGTGGGCATGAGGGGATGGCTGGGCGCGCTGGTCGAGGCGCGGATGGAGGCGCGGCGGCGGGGGATTGCCGCGGCTCTGGCGGCGGCCGGCGTGGAGGCGCAGGTCGAGGGTGAGGCGGTGCGGCTGTCCGGGCGCGGGCTGAAGGCTCGGTGGATGGGCGATCTGGCGCTGCGGGAAGCGGTGCGGCATTCGGGAGGGGGGCGGCGATGAGCGCGGAGGTGGCGGTGCGTGGAGCCGTGGTTGCGGCCCTGCGTGGGGATGCCGTCTTGATGGCGGGGGTGAACGGGCTGTTCGACGGCGCGCCGGGACGGGCCAGCGCGCCCTATGGGGTGGTGGGGGACTGCATCGCGCTGGATTGGGGCGCGAAGGATGTGGAGGGGCGGGAACTGACCGTGGCGGTCAGCGTGTTCGACGTGGGGGAGGCGCCTGCGCGGCTGGGCGGCCTGCTGGAGCGGGTGGATGCGGCGATGCGGGCGCTGGGGCCGGTGGAGGGCTGGCGGGTCGTTGGCGCGCGGCTGGTGCGGTCCCGCGTGGCGCGGACGGCGGCGCGGGACGGGTGGCAGGCCCTGGCGGATTATCGGGTGCGGGTGGTGCGGGCTTAGAGCCAATCGACATTCAGCCCTGACGGCCTGCAAATGACACTTTTCCGTGCTTCCGGTGCTCACGTACTTTGAGTACGCTGCGCTCCGGGTCACGGAAAACCATCATTTTACCTTCGGTGGTCTTCGGCTCGGCTCGTCATCATCTGAATGTCGATTGGCTCTAACCGAGGCGGCCCGTCGGCGTCGCGGGGGAGGATGGGTCCCCGCTTTCGCGGGGACGGCGGTGAAGCGGGGGAGTGGTGGGCTTAGCTGCCCGGCTTCGAATAGTCTTCATATTCTCCGACGATCTTGTCCCGATATTCGCTGATCTGGTCGTCGGCGTCCGATTGCGCGTCCTTGTCCGACATGCCGCTCGACTTGTCGTCGGCGACGATGGCGGCGCGGAAGGCGGCTTCCTTGGCGCCGCATTCGCTCTTCAGCGCGGACTGGAAATCGCCGAGCGACAGTTTCTTGTCGATGGCGGGCTGAATCTGTTTCGACAGGCACTGCGAATAGTCCTTGCGGCCAGTGCCGACATCGACGCCGCCCTGCGGAGCGGCGGCCAGCAACAGCATCAGGGGGGCGGTGACGAACATAGGGGGCCTCTCTCCAAATCCCGAATCTTGCACGGTTTATCGTAGAGGAGAATGCGCCATGGGCGTGGAAAAAGGAAGCGCGTTTCTGTTGAAAATAGGCGATGGCGGGGCGCCTGCGGCCTATGCGACCGTGGCCGGGATGCGGACCACGCAACTGTCCGTCAACGGCGAGGCGGTGAACGTCACGCACAAGGGATCGGGCGGCTGGCGCGAGCTGCTGTCGGGTGCGGGCGTGCGATCCGTCAGCGTGTCGGCGGCGGGCATATTCACCGGATCGGCGGCGGAGGTGCGGCTGCGCAACCATGCGCTGGCCGGGACCATCGAGGATTATGAGCTGAGCTTCGAAAGCGGCGAGAAGATGCGCGGGCGCTTTCTGGTGACGCGGCTGGACTATGCCGGGGATTATAATGGCGAGCGCAACTATGCGCTGAGCCTGGAAAGTTCCGGGCCGGTGGTGTCGCTGTGAGCGGGGGCAATGGCGCCCCAGCTAACGGTGCCCGGGGCGAGGCTGCGCTGGAACTGGGTGGGGAGCGCCTTGTGCTGCGGCCCAGTTTCGCGGCTTTGGTGGCGGCCGAGGAGGAATTGGGGCCGTTGTTCGCGCTGGTGGAGCGGGCGGCGGACGGGAAGCTGTCGCTGGGCGAGATGGCCGGGCTGTTCTGGCATTGCCTGGCGGAGCCGCCGGCCGGCTTGACGCGGGAGGCTTTGGGCGAGGCGATCGTGGCGGTGGGGCTGGCGAAGCTGACGCCGGTTCTGCGCGGGATACTCGGGCAGATTTTGGGGGGACGATGAGCTTTTTCAAAGCGGCGGCGCGGCTGGCAGGGGTCGCGGGGTGGTTGCTGGGATGGCGGCCGGAGGAGTTCTGGCGGTCGACGCCCGCGGAACTGGAGAGCGTGTTGCGGGCGGCTCATGGGGATGAGGACGAGGCGCGCGTGGGGATGGATCGCGGGGAGTTGGAGAGGTTGCGGGCTGGGATGCCGGATTGAGGTTGGAATGTGGGGCTTTCCCCTCCCCCAAACCCCTCCCTGAAGGGAGGGGCTTTTTCTTTTCGGTTGCGAGGTGAGAGGGATGGACGAGGAGATCGACAATCTGGTCGTGCGGGTGCGGGCGGACAGGCAGGGTTTTGCGCGGGATGTCGAGACCATGCGGGGGGAGTTGGAAGGGCCTCTTGCGACGGGTGCGGAGCGGGCCGGGCGGCGGATCGAGCAGGGGTTGTTGCGGGCAGTGCGGACCGGGCAGTTCGGTTTCGAGGAGCTGAAGGCCATTGCGCTGCGGGTGCTGGACGACATTGCGGCCAGCGCCTTGCGGGCCGGGATGAACGGCATCGGGGGCGATGGCGGGCTGATCGGGCTGGCGGCGTCCGTGTTGGGCTTGCCGGGGCGGGCTACCGGCGGGCCGGTGGCGCCGGGGCGCGCCTATGTCGTGGGGGAGCGGGGGCCGGAGGTCTTTGTACCCACCGCGAGCGGGCAGGTTGTTCCCCATGGCGGTGGTGGCGCGCGGGATGTGCGGGTGAGCATCGCGGTGCAGGGGCAGGGGGCGGATAGCGCCCGATTGCTGGCGCGCAGCGCGCGGCAGGTGGCCCGGGCGGTCAGGGGGGCGATAAGCGGATGAGTAGACTGGCTTACTGGCTGGCCGATGCGCGGCGGGGGCAGGAGGCGCGGTTCATGAAGCGGTTCGCGCCGACGCACTGGACCGTCAATTTTCCCCGGCCGATGATGGCGGGTGTCGTCACCACCGCGCCGGACGCGCTTCGGGTGGATGCCGTCTTTTACGGGTCCGGGGATCTGGCGGGGCTGATCTGGGAGGCGGAAGACAAGTGGAGCCATGCCCTGCTGGCCTATGAGACGGATCGGGATTTTCGCGATTGCGTGCTGCGCTTCCGCTGGCGGAGCGGAGGGTTGCGGCGACTGGACCAGACGCATGGGCCGACGCTGACCATCGAGGGGAGGGACGCGGCGGGGCATGCGCGGGCCTGGTATGTGCGCTTGTGGAACTATGCGAGCGGCGGGCCGGAAGGTGCTGTGATCACACTGGATTTTGCCGCGATCAGGAGCGGATTCCTGTTGAGCGAAGGGGAAGAGGTCTGGGCAGGCGATGTGGACCGGATGTTCATCTCCCTCGCCGCGCCCGGTTACGATGCGGGGAGCGCCGCCTTTGCCGGCGGGGTCGAGGGGTGGTGCGAGCTTTCCGACATGGGCTGCGACGGGGCCGGGTCGGTGCTGCGCGTGGGCGATGCGGTGCTGCCCGAACATGGGCTGTCGATGGCGACCGGCTATGACGACTGCTTCAACCAGACGCCGGAGCGGATCGTCGCGTCGATCCATGCGCTGGGCTATCGCGGGGACATCAACCATTATGTCGGGATGAGCCATTATTTCCGGCTGGAACCGCTGGGCGGCGGATTTTACATCAGCCTGGCCGGCGGGGTGCTGAACGCGCCCTGCGCCGCCTGGCATGCCGATTTCGCGCGGCGGGCGAAGGCGCTGGGGCTGGGGGTGATCTGGTCGCTTTCCTATGAATTGTTCGACGCGCACTGCTGGAACGACTGGAAGCAGCGGGCGGAGGATGGTTCTCCCGCGCTGACGGGCTGGTCGCCGCCCTCCACCCTGCTTTCCCCTGCGCATGACGGGGCGATGAGCTATTTGCGGCTGGTGGCAGGGGCCTTTGTTTCCATCGGGTTGGCGGCTGGACTGGAGATCGGATTTCAGGTGGGCGAGCCCTGGTGGTGGGTGATGCCCGCCGACGGGCGCATCTGCCTGTATGACGATGCGGCGCGGGCGGCGTTCGGGACGGCGCTGGTGTCGATCCCGGATGTGCGGGGGACGCTGAGCGCCGGGCAGAAGGCGTTGCTGAACCGGGCGGGCGAAGTGCTGGCGGCATCGACGGCGGCGCTCTGCGCCTGGGTGAAGGGGGTGGCGCCGGGGGCGGTGACGCATCTGCTCGCCTATCTGCCCACGGTGCTCGATCCGCTGGCGCCGGAAGCCAAGCGGGCGAACATGCCGTTGGGATGGGCGTCGCCCGCCTTCGATGTGCTGCAACTGGAAGATTATGACTGGGTGACGCAGGGACGCGAGCGGCTGACGGCGCGGGGCGTCGAACTGGCGGTGGAGCGGCTCGGCTATCCGGTCGAGGCGCAGCATTATCTTTCGGGCTTCGTGCTGCGCGGGGAGGATGCCGCGCAATGGCGGGAGATCGCGGCGGCGGCGGATGCGGCGGTGCGGCGGGGGACGGCCGCGACCTTCATCTGGGCGCTGCCGCAGGTGGCGCGGGACGGCTTCACCTGCTTCAGATTGAATGGGGAGGAAGATGTGCAAGCCTTTGATGATGTGTCATTTCCTTTGGGCGTCGGGCGGGAGGCGAGTGTCGCGCCGGCCTTTTCGACGCAGGTCGTGGAGAGCGTTTCGGGGCATGAGCGGCGCAGCAGCGACTGGGCGAATGCGCGCCTGTCCTTCGATGCCGGGCCGGGCGTGCGGTCGGAGGCGGACATGGCGGCGCTGATCGCCTTCTTCCGGGCGCGGCGGGGCGCGGCGCGGGGGTTCCGGTTCAGCGATCCCTTCGATGACCGCAGTTGCGGCATGGGGGAGGCGCCGGGGCCGCTGGACCAGCGGCTGGGGCTGGGCGACGGGGTGCGGGCGGAGTTTCCCTTGCAGCGCTTCTACGGCGCGGGGGAGGAGGCGCAGGCGCGGCGGATCACGCGGCCGGTGGCGGGGACCATCCGGGTCGCCGTGGACGGCGTGGAGATGATGGGCGGCTGGAGCCATGCCGGGCTGGGCGTGATGGCCTTCGATGTCGCGCCCGCCGAAGGGGCGGTGCTGACGGCCGGTTTCCGCTTCGACGTGCCGGTGCGCTTTGCCGAGGACCGGCTGGACATCAACCGGGCGACCTTCGCGGCGGGCGAGGCGCCGTCGGTGCCGTTGGTGGAGATCAGGGAATGAGCGGGCTGGAAGCGTTGGAGAAGCCGCTGGCGACGCTGGCCTTTTGCTGGCGGATCGAGCGGCGGGACGGGGTGACGATCGGGCTGACGAGCCATGATCGCGATCTGGAGATCGGCCATCTGCTCTATCGGGCGGCGCCGGGGATGACGCCTTCCGCCGTGCGCGGCGGCATCGGGGTGGAGGGCGCGGACAGCGATGTCGAAGGCGCGCTGGTGGCGGATGCGATCAGCGAGGCGGACCTGATGGCGGGGCGCTGGGACGGGGCCGGGCTGGAGTTGCGGCTGACCGAGTGGGAGGCGCCGGGCGATCTGTGGCTGCTGCTGGCGCGGGGGGAGATCGGGGCCGTGACGCGCAAGGCGGGGGCTTTTTCAGCAGAGCTGGTGGGCGCGATGGCGGCGCTGAAGGCTTCTGTCGCGCCGTCCACTTCGCCGGACTGCCGGGCTGCGCTGGGGGACAGGCAGTGCCGGGTCGATCTGGCCGGGCGGCGGCGCGTGGTGGCCGTCGGCGCGGTGGAGGATGCGGTGGCGAGCGTGGCCGGGCTGGAGCCGGGGGCCTACGCCTTCGGGACGCTGCGCTGGCTGACCGGGGCCAATGGCGGGATAGTGCAGGGGGTGATCGACAATGGCGCCGAGGATGTCGGCCTGGCCGATCCGCCGCCCTTTGCGGTGGAGGCGGGTGCGCTGGCGCTGCTGACCGAGGGGTGCGACCGGCAGTTGGCGACGTGCGTCGGCCGGTTCGGCAATGCGGTGAATTTTCGGGGGGAGCCCTATCTGCCGGGGACGGATTTGCTGACGCGCTATCCGGGGGCGGCGTGAGCGGGGTCGTGGCGGCAGCGCGCGCCTTGGTGGGCGTGCGGTTCCGCCTGCACGGGCGGCTGCCCGAGCGGGGGCTGGATTGCGTCGGGCTGGCGGCGCTGGTGCTGGGGCGGGCGCCGCCGGAGGGATATGGGCTGCGGTCCGGGGATGAGGGCCGGGCGGCGGACTGGCTGCGCGCGGCGGGGTTGCGGCGGGTCGATGCGGCGCGCGAGGGCGATCTGGCGCTGGTGCGGCCGGGGCCGTTGCAACTGCACCTGATGATCGTCGTGCCGGGCGGGCATGTCCATGCCCATGCGGGCGTGGGGCGCGTCGTGGAGATGCCGGGGCCTTCGCCCTGGCCGGTGCTGGGTTACTGGCGGGCGGAATAGGAGAATCTATGGCGACGATCGTGTTGACCTCCCTTGGCACGGCCATTGGCGGGCCGTTGGGGGGCGTCATCGGCGGGCTGATCGGCAATGCCTTCGATCATGCGGTGCTGTTCAGGCCCAAGGGCGTGGAGGGGCGGCGGCTGAACGAGGTTCAGGTCCAGACGTCGACCTATGGGTCGCAGGTGCCGAGGCTGTTCGGGACGCTGCGGGTGGCGGGAACCGTGATCTGGGCGACGGACCTCAAGGAGACGAGGCGCAGGAGCGGCGGAGGCAAGGGGCGGCCCAGCGTCACCAGCTACAGCTATTCGGCGAGCTTTGCCGTGGCGCTGTCGGCGCGGGCCGTGCGGTCGGTGCGGCGCATCTGGGCGGACGGCAACCTGCTGCGCGGGGCGGCGGGGGACTTCAAGACCGAGCTGGGGGCGTTCAGGCTGCATGGCGGAGGCGAGGATCAGGCGGTCGATCCGCTGATCGCGGCAGCGGAGGGCGTGGGAGCGACGCCGGCGCATCGGGGGATCGCCTATGCCGTGTTCGAGGATCTGGCGCTGGCGGATTATGGCAACCGCATTCCTTCACTGACCTTCGAGGTGGAGGCGGACGAGGGGCCGGTCGCGATTGCCGGTCTGGCGGCGGCGTTGAGCGGGGGGATGTTGACCGGCGATGGGCTGGGCGCGGTCGCCGGCATGGCGGCGGGCGGCGCCGATGTGGGCGATGCGCTGGCGCCGCTGGTGGAGGCGTTCGGCCTGGCCTTCGTGGCGGAAGAAGCGGGGTTGCGCCTGCGGGCCGCGGAGGGGGAAGGGACGGCGGGGATCGCGGCGGGGGCGCTGTGCCGGTCGGTCAATGGGCGGGCGCTGGACGGGTTCGAGCATGCGGGCGGCGCGGCGGACAGCGTGCCGGCGGCCTTGTCGGTCCGTTATCATGATCCGGCGCGCGACTATCAGGCGGGTGTGCAGCGTATCGGACGGCCGGGGCCGGGACGGCTGGAGCAGGGGGTGGACCTGCCGATGGTGCTGTCGGGCGAGGAGGCGCGGTCGCTGGCGGCGCGGAAGCTGGGGATGGCCTGGGCGGGGCGATCGACCATGACGCTGCGCTGCGGGTGGGATGCGCTGCGCCATGCGCCGGGCGATGTCGTCGCGGTGGAAGGCGTGCCGGGCCGGTGGCGGATAGAGGAGCGCGAATGGGAGGCGATGGCCGTGCGCCTCGCCTTGAGGCGCTTGCCGGGGGCGGGCGCCGCGATTCCGCCGGGGGCGTCCTCCGGCGCGATGGTGCGGCAGGCCGACACGCCGCATGGCCCGACCACGCTGATGCTGGCCGATCTGCCCATGATCAGGGAAGGGGCGGCGGCCGCTCCCCTGATCGTGGCGGCGGCGAGCGGTGGCGAGGCGTGGCGCGGCGCGGCGCTTTTCGTCGTCGGTGCGACGGGAGAGGCTTCGCCTGCCGGGCGGACGGCCGGCCGCGCCGTGATGGGGCGAACGGACAATGGACTGGCCGCGGGGAGCGTGACGATGATCGACCGGATCAATGCCCTCCATGTCACTCTGCTGTCGGCGGACATGGAATTGGCGGGGGCGGACGAGGCGGCGCTGGGGCTGGGGCGCAATCTGTGCCTCGTCGGGCGGGAACTGGTCCAGTTCAGCCATGTGGTGCAGACCGGGGCCGCCAGTTTCCGGCTGGAAGGGCTGCGGCGGGGATTGTTCGGAACCGAATGGGCGATGGATTCCCATGGCGAGGGCGAGGCCTTCCTGCTGCTGGAGGAGGACCGGCTGGTCGAGCTTGCCGCTTATGGCGGGGTGGAGATTGGCGGCAGCCTCCATGTCTCCGCGATCGGGGTCGGCGACAGCGAGCCGGCCGATGCGCTGTTGACGATAAGGGGGGAGGCCCTGGCGCCGCCTTCCCCGGTGCATGTCACGGCGCGTCCGGACGGGGATGGCGGCTGGATCGTCGGCTGGACCAGGCGCAGCAGGAGCGGGTGGCGCTGGACCGGCGGGGCCGACGTGCCCCTGGGCGAGGATCGGGAGAGCTATGAACTGCGCCTTTTGGCCGGGTCGACGGAACTGCGCAGGATCGTCACCGACCGTTCGCCCTGGACCTATGACGCGGCCGCGGTGGTGGAGGATATGGGCCATTCGGGCGGGCTGGCGGTCGAGATCCGTCAGATCGGCACCTATGCGCTGGGGCGCGCGGCGCGGATCGTTCTGGTCGGCTGATGGCCATTTTCTGAAGAAAAGGACAATCGAATCATGGTGATGGACTCGACGCTCCGTTGGGCCTTGCCCCAGCTTTTCGCCGGGCAGGCGCAGAAGGAGCTGTTTCACAACGAGGCGCTGGCGCGGATCGACATGCTGCTGCATGGCGCCGTGGAAAGCGCCGACCGAGATGAGCCGCCCGCGTCGCCGACGGTTGGCGACTGCTGGATCGTGGCCGCCGGGGCAGGTGGCGCCTGGGAAGGGCAGGATGGGGCCCTGGCCTGCTGGACCGAAGGGGGATGGCGTTTCGCCGCGCCCCGCGCGGGCCTTTCGCTATGGGTCGCGGACCGGGGGCATGTCATGCGGCATGACGGCGCGCGCTGGGAGGATTCCGCCGTGCGGGCAGATGGCTTCTATGTCGGTGGGCAGCGGGTCGTGGGCGCGGCCGGGGCGGCCGTCGCCAATCCGGCGGGGGGCGCCATAGTCGACGTGGAGGCGCGTTCGGCCCTTGCCGCAATTCTGGGCGCGCTGCGGACACATGGACTGATCGCAAGCTGATCCTGCTGTGACTTTCGCTGTGTCCGCCTTTTACCAGAATTGCCCTTTCGAATTAGGAGCCAACGGAAGGCGACAGGGTTAACTGCGTTATTTTTGCAACAGTTTTGCCAATTGTGGACTTGCCATGAAACTTTCTACCCGATACAGGGTTTCAGCAGTCCTTCGTGACACTTTTGAAAGGGGAATTCAGATGCGGAAGCTTGCCCTCGCGGCTGTGCTTGCGACCAGCGCCCTGGCCACCCCGGCCCTGGCGCGTGACAATAGCTGGTATATCGGTATCGATTCCGGCGTTGTTCTCGTCGAAGATCAGGACATCACCTTCACCCCCGGCAATGGCGGCGCTGCCAGCAACACGGTTGCCGGCGTGGACTACCACAAGGGCTTCGATGGTGACGCCAATATCGGTTATGACTTCGGCGGTTTCCGTCTGGAGGCCGAGGCCGCTTATAAGCGCGCCAAGGTGGATCTGGACAAGAGCGGCTTCGGCGGTTCGGCTTCGGCTCTGTCGTTCATGCTGAACGGCTTGCTGGACTTCGGTCCCGATGACGGCCTGCAGGGCTTCGTCGGCGGCGGTGTCGGCGTTTCGCGCGGCAAGCTGGCCAACGATCTGGTGAACGATTCCGACACCGGCTTCGCCTGGCAGGCGCTGGCTGGCGTTCGCTATCCGCTGACCAACAATGTCGACGTCTCGCTGAAGTATCGCTTCTTCAACCAGGACGACATCAAGCTGATCCCGGCCTACACCACCATCGGTGGCCCCGCCGGCTCGTCGGTCGACACCAAGCTGCGCACCCACAGCCTGCTGCTGGGCCTGACCTACAACTTCGGTGGTGAACCGGCTGCTCCGCCGCCGCCCCCGCCGCCTCCGCCGCCCCCGCCGCCTCCGCCCCCGCCGCCTCCGCCGCCGGTGGCTGAGTGCAGCCCTGGGCCGTACATCGTCTTCTTCGAATGGGACAAGTCGGACATCACGCCTGACGCCGCCACCATTCTGGACAATGCGGTTTCGGCCTACAGCAACTGCGGCAGCGCGCAGGTCATGCTGGCGGGTTATGCGGACCGTTCGGGTTCGGCCTCGTACAACGTCGGTCTGTCCCAGCGTCGCGCCGATGCCGTCAAGGCATATATCTCGTCGAAGGGCATTCCTGACGGCGTGATCACGACCCAGGCGTTCGGTGAATCGAACCCCCGCGTCGAAACCGCCGACGGCGTCCGCGAACTGCAGAACCGTCGCGTGGAAATCACCTACGGTCCGGGTTCGGGTCAGTAAGATTTTCCATCCTTCGGGATGGGAAGGGATCGAGGGGCTGGTCGAGAGACCGGCCCCTTTTTCCATGCGGTTTGTACAGGGACGGCCGCGAACTCGCCTGTAGCGGGCTTCGGACCAAATCGGGGAAGGTGCTGTTCAGCCCGGCCAGCCTCTGGTGCTGCCAATGCAGTGCGGAAGTTGCGTGCAACGGATTGGCCCCTGGCGAACCCCTGTCTTGCTCGAGCGCCCTTGGAGGAGCGGCTTGTGCCCTCCGGCCCGGGGCATGATCGGGATGAAAAGCGGTGACATTTCGGATCGCTTAGGCAACAAAGACCGTCATGTTGCGTTCGCCTAGCAGCGTTCTTCTCGGAGTTGGTTCATCATGAAAATTGCCGCAATTCTTCTGGCATTGCCGATGGCTGCCCTGGCATCGGCCTGTGCGACCGGGTCGTCGGGGACGGCCCCTGCAAGCGACGCCGCCGCGCCCGTGGCCCATGCGAAGCTGCTGGCCGCGGACGGATCGCCGCGCGGAGAGGCGACGGTGACGCAGGCGACCGATGGCCTGCATGTGCTGGTGCGCGCGCAAGGGCTGACGCCGGGCATGCATGCCGTGCATATTCACGGCACCGGAACCTGCACGCCGCCCGATTTCACGAGCGCTGGCGGGCACTGGAATCCCACGGGTCACAAGCATGGCAAGGATAATCCTGCGGGCATGCACATGGGCGATATGCCGAACATGATCGCCGGCGCCGACGGTTCGGGCGAAATGGAATATGTCATCCCCGGCGGAACCATCAGCGGAGGCGCGACGCCGCTGCTGGACGGCGACGGCGCGGCGTTGGTGATCCATGCGCAGGCGGACGACAACAAGACCGATCCTGCCGGCAATGCGGGTGGACGGGTGGCCTGCGGCGCGCTGTCGACCTGAATTCGCCGGGAACGCTTGCGACAATCGCGTCTTATTCGGGATCGTTCCTGTCCGCCCGATAGCGTTCGATCAAATGATAGGTCGAGCCGTTCTGGCTGAGATGGCTTTCATAGAGGGCGAACTCATCGACGGTGAATGGGGCGCTTGCCAGGCCGGCATGAAGGGCGATGAAGGCGTCCATCGGGCCGGCCGTGCGTCCGAAGCGGGCGAGGGTGATATGCGGCAGATAGCTGCGATCGTCCGGTGGCAGGCCCGCGGCGATGCAGGCGCGGTCCACTTTCCGATGAAGCCGGGCGAGGGGTGCGCGTGGTTCCATGCCTGCCCAGAGCGCGTTGACATGGCCCTTGCGGTCGAAGCAGCCCACGCCGGACAGTGCGGTCCGGAAGGGCGAAAAGCGAATATTCGCCAGTGCGTCGGCGACGTCATTGGCCTGGTGGCGGTCGACCTCTCCAATGAAGCGCAGGGTGATGTGCAACTGGTCGTCGTCCTGCCAGCGCGCTCCGTTGATCCCGTTCATCAGGGCGATGAGGCCGGCGCGGATGTCGGCGGGCGGGCGTATGGCGACGAACAGGCGGTGCATCGCCTTCCTATAGCTGTTTCGCGGCGATAAGTCAGATTGCGCTCGCCGCTTGAATTGGAAGCGCGATAAGCCGATAATGAGGGAACCGGCCGCATGGATGCCGGTGAAGGAGAATATCTCATGGCCAATTGGTCCGATCCGCGTTCCGACGTTGCGGGTTTTGGCGGCACGACCGTTGCGCGCGGGGAGGCGTATGACGCTGGCCTGCGCAGCTATATGCTGTCGGTTTACAATTATATGGCGAGCGGCGTGCTGCTGACGGGCGTCGTCGCCATGCTGTTCGCCTCCAGCGGGTTTGCCTACCAGATACTGGCCGGACCCGGCATATTGAAATATGTCATCATGTTCGCGCCGCTGCTGTTCGTGATGACGATGAGCTTTGGCATCAACCGTCTGTCGACCTTCGCGATGCAGGCGATGTTCTGGGCCTATGCCGCGGTGATGGGCCTGTCGCTCTCGTCCATCCTGCTGGTCTATACCGGCACGTCCGTTGCCCAGACTTTCTTCGCGACGGCGGCTGCCTTTGCGGGGCTGAGCCTCTGGGGCTATACGACGAAGCGGGACCTTTCGGGTTTCGGCACCTTCCTCATCATGGGTGTTGTCGGTCTGCTGGTCGCCAGCCTCATCAACCTGTTCCTGCGGTCGAGCGCCATGAATCTGGTGATCAGCTTCGTCGGCGTGCTGCTGTTTGCGGGTCTGACCGCTTATGACACGCAGAAGATCAAGAGCATCTATGCCTATGTCGCCGGAACGGACATGATGGGCAAGTCGGTGGTGATGGGGGCGCTGAACCTCTATCTCGACTTCATCAACATGTTCCTGTTCCTGCTGCGCTTCATGGGCAATCAGCGCAACTGAAGACGGCTTTAGCTGAAATAAGGGAAGGCCCGGCGAAGTGGTTCGCCGGGCCTTTTGCCTTGGGGGTGCTTCAGGCGGGCTTCTGCATCTTTGCGATCAGGGCGTTGTCCAGTTCCTTTTGCCGCTTATAGGCCGGGCGCTCGCGCAGGCGCGCCGCATAGGCTTCGAAGACGGGGCGGCTGGGGATCGAACCGAAGCTGAGGCCCCAATCGACCTGCGCTCCCACATAGACATCGGCGGCGGTGAACCGGTCGCCGCAAATCCAAGCTGGTCCGGAGACGGCGCGCTCCAGGGCATCGATCGCATGGTCGAACGTGCCATAGCCGGCCAGACGCTCGCGGCCTTCGGGAACGGCAAAACCGAGCGCCTTGTTGGTGATGGCGGCCTCCACCGGGCCGGCGGCGAAGAAGAGCCAGCGATAATAGTCGGCGCGACCATCGGTGGCGGGCGCCAGGCCGGCGGCGGGAAAGGCATCGGCCAGATAGGCGCAGATGGCGGCGCATTCGGTCACCACCTTGCCTGCGTGGACGATGGCGGGAACCTTGCCCATCGGGTTGATCGCGAGGTAATCGGCCGACTTCATGCCGACGTCATAATCCAGCACGACCATGTCGTAGGGCTCTCCCACTTCCTCCAGCATCCAGCGGGCGATCTGCCCGCGCGACATCGGATTGGTGTAGAGGGTGATTTCGTTCGACATCGCGACTCTCCCGCATCTGGCGTGAGCCATCCTTGTGCCCGATGGAGAGCAATCCGCAAGTTCTCGCTTCGGCAGGCGGTCCAGCGGTTCGGGAGGCTTGATGCCGGAGGGAGGATCGGCCGCGCTGATCCGTGGCCGGTTTCTTCGGCATACCCGAATGATCAAGGGCGACCCCGAGGGGCCGCCCTTGTCATGATTGCCGATGATGGCGCTGTCTTACTTCGCCCGTTCCGCAGGCTTCGACTTGCCACCCTTCTTCCCCTTCTTGGGGGCGGCGGGGGTGATTTCGAAGGCGAGGGCGTCGTCCTTCAGCCGGACATGGACTTCGCCGCCATGCACCAGCTTGCCGAACAGCAGTTCCTCGGCCAGCGGCTGCTTGATCTTCTCCTGCATCAGGCGGCCCATCGGGCGGGCGCCATAGAGCTTGTCATAGCCCCGCTTGGTGAGCCAGGCCTTCGCCTCGTCGTCCAGAGTGATGTGGACGTCGCGGTCGGCCAGTTGCAGTTCCAGTTGCAGCACGAACTTGTCGATGACCCGCGCCACGATCTCCGGCGGCAGATAGCCGAAGGGTACGATGGCATCGAGGCGGTTGCGGAATTCGGGGGTGAAGAGCTTCTTCACCGCGTCCTCCTGCGCATCCTCGCGGGTCAGTTCGCCAAAGCCGATGCTTTCCTTCGCCATGTCCGACGCACCGGCATTGGTGGTCATGATGAGGATGGTGTTGCGGAAATCCACCGTCTTGCCGTGATGATCGGTGAGGCGGCCATTGTCCATCACCTGGAGCAGGATGTTGAACAGGTCCGGATGGGCCTTCTCGATCTCGTCCAGCAGCAGCACGCTATGCGGGTTCTGGTCCACCGCATCGGTCAGCAGGCCGCCCTGGTCATAGCCGACATAGCCCGGAGGGGCGCCGATCAGGCGGCTGACCGAATGGCGTTCCATATATTCCGACATGTCGAACCGCTGGAGCGGAATGCCGAGCAGATGGGCGAGTTGCCGGGCGACCTCCGTCTTGCCGACGCCGGTGGGGCCGGAGAAGAGATAGTTGCCGATCGGCTTGTCGGGATCGCGCAGGCCCGCCCGCGACAGCTTGATCGCGGAGGACAGGACTTCGATGGCCCGGTTCTGTCCGAAGACGACGCGCTTGAGGTCGGTGTCGAGCGTTTCGAGAACCGACTTGTCGTCCGCCGAGACCGTCTTGGGAGGGATGCGGGCCATGGTCGCGATGACCTGCTCGATCTCCCTGGGGGTGATCGTCTTCTTGCGCTTGGATGGCACGACCAGCATCTGCATTGCGCCGACCTCATCGATCACGTCGATCGCCTTGTCCGGCAGCTTGCGGTCGTTGATGTAGCGCGCAGACAGCTCCACCGCCGCCTTGATCGCGTCGGGGGTGTATTTGACGTTGTGATGCTCCTCAAAGGCGCTGCGCAGCCCGGCGAGAATCTTGATCGTGTCCTCGACCGTGGGTTCGTTGACGTCGATCTTCTGGAACCGGCGCAGCAGGGCGCGGTCCTTCTCGAAATGGTTGCGGAACTCCTTATAGGTGGTGGAGCCGATGCAGCGGATCGTGCCGCCCGACAGGGCAGGCTTCAGCAGGTTGGACGCATCCATCGCGCCGCCGCTGGTCGCGCCCGCGCCGATCACCGTGTGGATCTCATCGATGAAGAGGACCGCATGCGGCATCTTCTCCAGCTCGGTGACGACCGCCTTCAGCCGCTCCTCGAAATCGCCGCGATAGCGGGTTCCGGCAAGCAGCGCGCCCATGTCGAGCGAGTAGATCACCGCTTCCTTGAGGACGTCGGGAACCTCGCCCTCCACGATCTTGCGCGCCAGCCCTTCGGCGATGGCGGTCTTGCCCACGCCCGGGTCGCCCACATAGAGCGGGTTGTTCTTCGACCGCCGGCACAGGATCTGGATGGTCCGGTCGACTTCGGAAGCGCGGCCGATCAGCGGGTCAACCTTGCCCCGCGCCGCCTTCTCGTTGAGGTTGACGGTGAACTGCTCCAAGGCACTGTCCTTCTTGCCCTTGCTGTCCTGCGCCTTCTTCTCCTCCTCCTGAGCGCCCTTGGTTTCGCGCGGTTCAGGGGCGGCCGTGCCCTTGCCGACACCGTGGCTGATATAGCTGACGGCATCCAGGCGGCTCATATCCTGTTGCTGGAGGAAGTAGACGGCATAACTTTCCCGCTCGGAGAAAAGCGCGACGAGCACATTGGCTCCCGTCACTTCATCCTTTCCGGAGGATTGGACATGCAGGATCGCGCGCTGGACCACCCGCTGGAAGCCGCTGGTGGGGGAGGGGTCGCTTGCCCCCTCCACCTTCAGGCTGTCGAGTTCGGTATCCAGATATTGCGTCACCGCGTCGGACAATTCGCCAAGCTCCACGCCGCAGGCCTGCATCACCTTCGACGCATGTTCGTCGTCGATCAGCGCGAGCAGCAGATGCTCCAGCGTCGCATATTCGTGACGACGCTCCGATGCGTGGGTCAGCGCATTATGCAGGGTGGTTTCAAGGGCGGGTGCGAAAGATGGCATGTCTCTTATACTCCTGACCCCCAATGAGGGGCTGTCTTGAACCATATGTCGGCATTGCTCGACGGCGGATCAAGATGGGCATCCTGACCACCGGAATTGCCAGACTGCCCATGCCCGGTGAGACCCTTGTCGGAGTCGCGTGGGGCGGGGCACGGGTTCATCGCTTGAATAACGCCTCGGCGCTTGCTTTGTGGTTAACGGCGTTTTCAATCCTGGATCGGGTGCGGGCGATTTCGCCCTGCAGCGCCGCGATGCGCGCTTCGAGATCGGCAACGGACAGCGGACCCAGATCCTGCCGGATCAGCTGGGCCAGAGGATCATCGGCCTTTCGGGGCAGATCGTCTTCCATGTCCATGAATCGCAATGTTGACCCTGCGGGCCAGTCTGTCAATAAGCCCTGCATTCCGCCCGTCGATTTAGGTGCGGTGCAACATCTGCCGCGAGGGGCCGCAATGGCGATAGAGGGCGTGAAGCCGAACGACCTGCCGACGGAAATGACGGTGATCGGCATAGCGGTTCCCGGTGGGCCGGAGGCACTGGTGCCGCAGCGGCGGCTGGTTCCCGTGCCGGGGCCCGACGAGGTGCTGATCAAGGTGGCGGCGGCCGGCGTCAATCGGCCCGACGTGATGCAGCGGCAGGGGAAATATCCGCCGCCGCCCGGTGCGCCGGACATTCCGGGGCTGGAGGTTTCCGGCATCATCGTCGCTGCGGGCGGGAGCGCGGAACTGTTGATCGGCCGGCGCGTCTGCGCGCTTCTGCCCGGCGGGGGCTATGCCGAATATGCGGTGGCGCCCGCCGGCCAGTGCCTGCCGGTGCCGGACGATTATGATCTGGTCGAGGCGGCGGCCCTGCCGGAAACCCTGTTCACCGTGTGGAGCAACCTGTTCGAGCGCGCCTATGTGGTGGAGGGCGATGTGGTGCTGGTCCATGGCGGCACGAGCGGCATCGGCACCATGGCGATCTCGCTCTGCAAGCTGTTCGACATCGGCGTCATCGTGACCTGTGGCAGCGATGAGAAATGCGAGCAGGCGAAGGCCTGGGGCGCCGATCATGCGATCAATTATCGCAGCCAGGATTTCGTCGAGGAAGTGAAGCGGATCACCGGCGGGCAGGGCGTGCAGGCGGTGCTGGACATGGTCGGCGGGGATTATCTGCCGCGCAACATCCAATGTCTGGCGGAAGACGGGCGCCATGTGTCCATCGCGGTCATGGGCGGACCCAAGGCGGAGGTCTTCATTCCCGCGATCATGGGCAAGCGGCTGACGCTGACCGGATCGACGCTGCGCCCGCGCTCTGTGGCCTTCAAGAGCCTGGTGGCGGACGAATTGATGCGGGTGGTGTGGGCTTTCATCGAGCAGGGCAGGCTGCGGCCGGCGATGGACATGCGCTTTCCGCTGGCGGAGGCGGCGGCCGCGCATGCGCGCATGGATGCGGGGGAGCATTTCGGCAAGATCGTGCTGACGGTTTGACGAGGGGGTGGGTCTGATTGGGGGTGGTAATCGAACACCCGCTTTATCCCTCTCCCCTGAGGGAGAGGGCTGCGCAGACTTGGCAGCTTGCTGCCTAGTCGCAGCGGGGTGAGGGCGTTGCGATCCATGGGATCGCGCGGGCCGCAGGCCCGCTTCCCCCTCATCCAAATCAGCCTAGGCTCCTTCATCGCCAAGGCTTCCCATCCTTCTCCCTCGAGGGAGAAGGAATGTCCTGCACTGGCCAAGACCGTAGCATTTCCGTCATATTCGCTGCGGAGTTGTAACATAGGGCGGCTATGGATTCGCTCCTGAGGGAAACAGCTCAGGGGTCGCATCATGAACGCCATCACTCGCCTGCCTTTCCTGGCGGAGTTGGACGATGGCGCCGACGACAAGTTCGCCATTCCCGAACGGGAAGGGAAGCGTCGCCGCTATCGCACGATCTGGATTTCGGACATTCACCTCGGCACGCGCGGCTGCAATGCGAGCATGCTGATCGACTTCCTCGACAGCGTCGACAGCGACACCATGTATCTGGTGGGCGACATCATCGACGGCTGGCGGCTGAAGAAGCGCTTCTATTGGCCCGCCGCGCATAATGATGTGGTCTGGCGGGTGATGAAGCGGGCCAAGCGCGGCACCCGCGTCGTCTACATCCCCGGCAATCATGACGAGATGTTCCGCCAGTTCACCGGCCTCAGCTTCGGCGGCGTCGAGATCCGGCGCAAGGCGATCCATGAGACCGCCGACGGCCGCAAGCTGCTGGTGCTGCACGGCGACGAGTTCGACACGATCATGCTTGCGCACCGCTGGCTGGCCTTTGTGGGCGACGCCGCCTATACCATGCTGATGCGCGTCAATGTCGTGGTGAACGCGGTGCGGCAACGCATGGGGCTGCCCTATTGGTCGCTCAGCAAGATGGCGAAGCACAAGGTCAAGAACGCCGTCGAGTTCATCTCCCGCTTCGAGGAGGTGGTGGCGCATGAGGCCGGTTCCCGCGGCGTCGACGGTGTCGTTTGCGGGCATATCCACAATGCGGAAGTCCGCGAGATCGCGGGCGTCGAATATTATAATGACGGCGATTGGGTGGAGGGATGCACGGCGCTGGTCGAGCATTTCGACGGGCGCATGGAGGTGCTGCACTGGGCCGACGAGCTCGCCGGGCGCGCCGCCGAAGAACCTTCCCGGATCGCGGCCTGACGGGAGGGCGAACGATGCGTGTCGCCATAGTCACCGACGCCTGGAGCCCGCAGGTGAACGGCGTCGTCCGCACGCTCCAGACCATGCAGGCGGAACTGGAGAAGATGGGGCATGAGGTGAAGCTGGTCTCGCCCGATCTCTTCGGTTCCATCCCCTGTCCGACCTATCCGGAAATCCGGCTGGCCTTCGCCCGTTCGAGCGTTGTGGGGCAGATGATCGCGGCTTTCCGTCCCGACGCGATCCATCTGGCGACGGAAGGGCCGCTTTGCCTGGCCGCACGGCGCTGGTGCCTGCGCAGCGGCATCCGCTTCACCACTGCCTATCATACGCATTTTCCGGATTATGTGGCGCAGCGCACCGGGCTGCCCGCGGCGTGGTTCTGGCGCTATATCCGCTGGTTCCATGGACCGGCGGAGGCGGTGCTGGTGTCGACCCGGTCCGTGCGGCGGCAATTGCGTGCCCATGGGCTGGCGCAGGTGCGTGCCTGGGGCAGGGGGGTGGACCTGGCCGCCTTCACGCCCATGGCGACGCCGCCCATCCTCTTTGCCGATCTGCCGCGTCCGATCCAGCTCTATGTCGGCCGTGTCGCGGTCGAGAAGAATCTGGAAGCGTTCCTGGCCAGCGGCCATCCGGGCACGAAGGTCGTCGTCGGGGACGGTCCCGCCCGCGCCATGCTGGAAAGAACCTATCCGCAGGCGCATTTCCTGGGCCCCATGTTCGCGGCGGAACTGGCCGGCGCCTATGCCGGCGCCGACGTCTTCGTCTTTCCCAGCCGCACGGACACTTTCGGTCTCGTCATGATAGAGGCGCTGGCCTGCGGCACGCCGGTTGCGGCCTATCCCGTCACCGGCCCGGTCGACATCGTCACCCCGGAAAGCGGCGCCTTGTCGGACCGGCTGGAGGACGCCATCGCCGCAGCGCTCCTCTGCGACCGTCAGGCATGCGCCGCCTATGGCAAGAGCTTCAGTTGGGAACGCAGCGCGCGGGAATTCCTCACCGGCCTGCACAATATCGATCCCCAGGCGCTCGGCAGCGCGGCCTGACGCTTTTCCTTGCCCGGCGCGGCCGGATGCACTATCTCGGGTCGGGCGTGGCCGCCCTGCTTGGGCGGCCCTTGTCGTTTTTAAGCGCCGTTTCTATGCCGGAGAATTCCCGTGTCCCAGCCTCTCATGCCCCATGCGACAGCCAGTTGGCTGGTCGACAATACCGCGCTGAGCTTCGACCAGATTGCGGAGTTTTGCGGGCTGCATATCCTGGAAGTGCAGGCGATTGCCGACGATACCGCCGGCACCAAATATACCGGCCGCGATCCGGTGCGCGCCCATGAAATCACGATGGAGGAAATCCACAAGGGCGAGGCCAATCCGGACTATCGCCTGAAGATGCTGAAGGGCCCCGAGCCGGTCCGCCGCACCAAGGGACCGCGTTATACGCCGGTCAGCAAGCGTCAGGACAAGCCCGACGGCATCGCCTGGATCCTGCGCAACCATCCGGAAATTTCGGACGGCGCCATCGGCAAGCTGATCGGCACCACGCGCACCACCATCGCCGCGATCCGCGACCGCACGCACTGGAACATCTCCAACATCGTGCCGAAGGACCCGGTGACGCTCGGCCTCTGCTCGCAGCGGGAACTGGATGCGCTGGTGACGAAGGCGGCGAAGAAGGCGGGCATCGAGGCCCCCACCGATTCGCGTCTGGACGGCGATCGCGAGGCGCTGATCAACGAGCTGCGCCGGGAGCGCGAGGATGCCACCCGCCGCGCGGAAGAAGCGCTGAAGAGCGAGTCCGACCTGATTTCGGGCGCCGCGAAAATCCTCGATCCGTTCAGCGACAACAAGGGTCACGTCTGATGCCGTAACGTCAATCCGCCCCGTGCGGAGCGACGACGGCAGAGACCGGGAAAAGGGCCGCGCCTTGCCAAGGGCCGCGGCCCTTTTGCCGTGCTTTACGCTTGCGTAAAGGGAAGGCGTAACTTACACCTGTACAAATGGAGAGCAGCGAAAAAATCTGGAAAACCCGCTATAATCATCCCTCTGCCTGGGAGCAGACATTCCCGCCCCTGTCGATGGTGGAGATGGTGGCGAACAGCGCCGCGGCCAATCCGCAAGCGGTGATGATCGACTTCATGGGCCGCAAGACGAGCTATGGCGAAATGCTCCACAGCATCCGGCGGGTCGCCAGGGGATTGCAGGACATGGGCATAGAAAAGGGGGACCGGGTCGGTCTTTTCCTGCCCAATGTCCCTCATTATGTCGCGGCCTATTATGGCGCGATGATGGCCGGGGCGACGGTCGTCAACTATTCCCCCCTCTACACGGCCGCCGAACTGGAACATCAGGTCGAGGATAGCGGGACGAAGATCCTATTCACCCTGTCGGCCAAGGCATTGCTGCCCACCGCACTGGAAGTGCTGGACAACAGCAGCCTGGAACGGCTGGTCGTCGGCTGCGTCGCGGAAGTCCTGCCGCCTGCCAAGTCGGTGCTGTTCCGGCTGTTCAAGCGCAAGGAGACGGTCGCGGTACCGCACGATCCGCGCCTTACCCATTATGCGGACCTGCTGCGCCATGGCGAAGACCCCGTGCCGGTCGCCATCGATCCGGAGCAGGACATCGCCCTGCTGCAATATACCGGCGGCACCACCGGCCGGCCCAAGGGCGCGATGCTGACCCATCAGAACCTGACCGCCAATGCGCGGCAGGTCCGCCTGATCGATCCGCATCCCGAAGCGCCCGACCGCATATTGGCGGTGCTGCCCTTCTTCCATGTCTTCGCCAATACATGCGTGCTCAACCGCACGGTGCTGAACGGCGGCGAGATGGTGATGCTGCCCCGCTTCGACGGCACGCAGGTTCTGGCCGCGCTGCAGCGGACCAGGGCGACCTCGCTGCCCGGCGTGCCGACCATGTACCAGGCGCTGCTGGATCATCCCGCGACGCCGAATATCGACTTCTCCTCCCTGCGCCTCTGCATTTCCGGCGGCGCGCCGCTGCCGCTGGAGGTCAAGCAGCGGTTCGAGGCGATGACGGGCTCCAAGCTGGTCGAGGGCTATGGCCTCACCGAAAGCAGCCCGGTCGTCTGCTCCAACCCCTATGAGGGCCTCAACAAGTCCGGCACGGTGGGGCAGCCGGTGCCCGGCACCCGCGTCAAGCTGGTCGACCGCGAGGACCCGACCCGTCCGCCGCCCGAGGGCGAACCGGGCGAACTGGTCTTTTCCGGGCCGCAGATCATGAAGGGCTATTGGCAGCGGCCGGACGCCGACGAGGAGGTTTTCGTCGACGGCTGGCTGCGCACAGGCGATGTCGGGCTGATCGACGAGGACGGCTATGTGAAGATCGTCGACCGGCTGAAGGACATGATCGCCGTCGGCGGGTTCAAGGTCTTCCCCAGCGAGGTCGAGAAGGTCCTCTACCACCATCCGGCGGTCAAGGAAGCGCTGGTGATCGGCATTCCCGACCATTATCGCGGCGAATGTCCGAAGGCCTTCGTCACCCTTCAGGAGGGCTCCGGGATCGACGGGGCCGTGCTCAAGGACTGGCTGAACCCGCAACTGGGCAAGCATGAGAAGGTGTGCGAGGTGGAGGTGCGCCTCAACCTGCCCAAGACGCTGGTCGGCAAGCTGTCCCGCAAGGAACTGGTGGCCGAGGAACGCGCCAAGGCGGAGGCGGCGATGCGGCAGACTGGAACCGCGGGCTGATCCTTCCTATCTCGGCGGCCAATTCAGGATAAGGACTCCCTATATGGCCGAAGAGATCGCAACCCTGGCTGGCGGCTGCTTCTGGTGCACGGAAGCGGTGTATCAGAATCTGAAGGGCGTGAAGGCCGTGGAAAGCGGCTATATCGGCGGCACGCTGCCGAACCCCAGCTATGAGCAGGTCTGCTCCGGCGCGACCGGCCATGCCGAGGCTATCCGCATCACCTATGATCCGGCGGCGATCGGCTATGGCGACCTGCTGGACATTTTCTTCGCCACCCATGATCCGACGACGCTCAACCGGCAGGGCAATGACATCGGCACCCAGTATCGGTCGGCCATCTTCCCCCATTCGCCCGAACAGGCGGCGGAGGCGAAGGCCGGGATCGAGCGCGCCCAAGCGGATCAGGCGAACCCGATCGTCACCGCCATAGAGCCCGACGCGCCCTGGTATCCGGCGGAGGATTATCACCAGAAATATTGGGAGCGGGTAGGGGACCGGAACCCCTATTGCATGGCGGTGATCCCGCCCAAGCTCGCCAAGCTGCGCAAGGGCTTTGCCGAGCGGATCGAAGCGCCCTAACGGTTCGTCGCCCACGGCTTGCCCTGGCCGCCAGCGTCTTTAAGCTGGCGGACATGACAAGCCGGGGAAGAGATATGAACAGGATCGCATGGGTGGCCGCGCCGGCTTTGTTGCTGTTCCTGCCGGGCTGCATCGCGCGGACGGCGGCGAATATCGTGACCGCGCCGGTGCGCGCGGGCAGCCAGGTGGTCGACTGGAGCACCACCAGCCAGGAAGAGGCCGACCGCAATTACGGCCGCAAGATGCGCAAGCAGGAGGCGCGCGAAGCCCGCGAGCGGAAGAAGGAGGAAGAACGCCGTCGCCGCGAATGCCGCGATGCGGGTTATGATAATTGCGGGTGAGTGATTTCTCGCCCTTTTATCCGGCCCATTCCCACGCGTCATGCTGAACTTGTTCATAGGCGGGCCGCATGAATGCGAATGTTAAGCCGCCGCCCGCCGCAACCGGTCATTGATCGCCACCCCGATCCCCTCATTCGGGATCGGCGCCACCGCGATCCGCTCCGCCGCGCTGGCATCCGCGATGTGCAGGGCCGCGAACAGATGCGCTGCCGCTTCCCGCATATTGGCGTCGGGGCTGAGATTCACATGACACGGCATCAGGCCGAAGCCGATCAGATATTCGTCCTTCTCCGCCTTCAGCGCATTCAGCCGCACCGGCTTGGACGGCGCATAATGGCTTTCCAACTGCCCCGGCGCCTCGATCTTCGCATTGTCAGCGCCCGTCACCACCGGCAGCCTGCTTGCCTCCTCCAGCATGGCCGCCGTGATCGGGCCCGGTCGCAGCAGGCGGATGCAGTCGCTTTCCGGCGCGGCGATGGTCGATTCCAGCCCTTCGCTGGTCGGCCCCTCATCCAGGATCATGCGGATCTTGCCGTTGAGGCTCGCCAGCACATGTTCGGCGCGCGTCGGGCTGATCGCGCCGCTGCGATTGGCCGAAGGCGCGGCGAGCGGACGCCCGCTCTCCCGGATCAACGCCCGCATCGCCGGATGGGCGGGCAGGCGCAGCGCCACGGTCGGCAGTCCCGCCATGACCAGCGGCGACAGTCCGCTGTCGGCTCGCACAGGCAGAACCATGGTCAGCGCGCCGGGCCAGAACCGCTCCGCCAGCTTGTCGGCCACGGGCGAAAAATCGGCCACACGCCCAGCCATCTCCCTGTCCGCGACATGGACGATCAGCGGATTGAAGCTTGGCCGTCCCTTGGCGGTGTAGATCGCCGCCACCGCGTTGGAGTCCGTGGCGTCCGCCGCCAGGCCATAGACCGTCTCCGTCGGCACGGCGACCGGTTCGCCCGCACGGATCAGCAGCGCCGCCTCGCGCAGCGCTTCGCTGCCATAGCGGCTTATTCGGGTGGAAAAGACTGGATTTGGGATGGTCACGACCCCAGCGATATAAGCCCCGATTTCCGGGAGTAAAAGGCCATTGCTACAGAAGAATGACATGGGCGCCGCGCTTGCCCGTCATGCGGATGCGGGCTAAGCGAGGGCGCCATGAACGATGCCCTGCTGACCCGCATTGCCGAAGCGCTGGAACGGATCGCTCCGCCGCCCGCTTCTTCCGCCGATCTGGCCGCCGCGCCCGCCTATGTGTGGAACGGCGCCACGATCCGGGCTGTGGAGGCCTTCGCGCCGGTGGATTACGCCCTGTTGACCGGCATCGATGCGCAGAAGCAGGCGCTGCTTGAAAACAGCCGTCGCCATGCTGCCGGACATGCGGCGCATGACGTGCTGCTGTGGGGCGCACGCGGAACCGGAAAGTCCGCCGTCGTTGCCGCCGTCATCGGCAAGCTTCAGGCGGAGGGGCAGGACATCGCCCTGCTGCAATGCGCGATCGACGAACTGGCCAGCCTGCCGCAACTCTTCACCCTGTTGCGCGACACGCGCCGGCCCTTCATCCTGTTCCTCGACGATCTTGGCTTCGATGAAAATGGGGTGGGCGACGCCCGTGCGCTTCGGTCGCTGCTCCAGGGCGGAACCGCCGCCCGCCCGGCCAATGTTCGCCTCTATGTGACGTCGAACCGCCGTCACATCGTGCCCCGCCATCTGTCGGAGCAGGACGACCCCGTCAATCCCCGCGACGTGGTGGACGACAAGATGGCGCTTTCGGACCGCTTCGGGCTGTCCCTGGGTTTCCATGCGATCGACCAGGATGCCTATGTCGCTATTGTCAACGGCTATGCGGCCAGCCTCGGCCTCAGCTTCCAACCGCTGGACGCGATCCAGTGGGCGACCCAGCGGGGTAGCCGCTCAGGCCGCGTGGCCTGGCAATATGTGGTGGAACTGGCCGGGCGGCATGGCCTCAATATCTAGGCCGTAAACCCATCTGGGCGTCCTGCGGTTCGACCAGAAAGGCCCATCACGGCGTCGGCAGGGCTTGAAACATATTCCCGCGCCCTCTCTCCTTGTGCCGAGCCTGTTTGCATCAAATCCTGAGCGCGCCATTCATGGGTTTGCGGCCGGCGTATTTTGGCGGAGTGTCCCTCTCTGCCGACCCTCGACGGGAGAGGATCAAGGGCACGCCCCGGCAAGAACCCATCACCTCACTTCGCCGCCGTCACCCGCCAGACGACACCGCCGACATCGTCGCTCACCAGCAACGCGCCCCTGGCGTCCGCCGTCACATCGACCGGGCGCCCATGCGCCTCGCCCTTGCTTCCCAGGAAGCCCGTCAGCACATCGACCGGCTTGGCCTTGCCCGCCTCCCCATTGTCGCCAAAGGGCACGAACACGACCTTGTAGCCTGCGGCAGGCTTGCGATTCCAACTGCCGTGCAGCCCGACAAAGGCGCCGTTGGCATAGGGCGCGCCCAGCGTCACCTTGTCGGCGAAGCTGAGGCCCAGCGGCGCCACATGATTGCCCAGCGCATAGTCCGGCCGCTTGGTATATTCGCGAACCTCCGGCCGCTGCGGCTGGACACGGCGATCCTCATAACCGCCCCAATAATTCCACGGCCAGCCATAGAAGGCGCCGAATTCCACCCGCGTCAGATAATCGGGCACCAGATCGCTGCCCAGCATGTCGCGCTCGTTCACCACGCCCCACAATGCGCCGCTCCTGGGCTCGAAAGCCAGCCCCACGGGGTTGCGCAGGCCCGAAGCGTAGATGCGATAAGCGCCCGTATCGGGATTGACCTCCAGCACGGCGGCGCGATTGGCCTCCGTCTCCAGGTCATTTTCCCCGATATTGCTGTTGGAGCCGACACCCACATAAAGCAGCCCCTGCGGGCTTGCGGCCAGGCTGCGCGTCCAGTGCATGTTGGGCGCCTGCGCGGGAAGGTTCAGGATCTTGCGCCCCCTGGCCGTGATCCTGCTGTCCCCTTCCTTGTAGGGAAAGGCCATCAAGGCATCGGTATTGGCGACGTAGAGCGTGTTCCCCACCAGCGCCATGCCATAGGGGGAGTTGAGCCCGCTGAGGAAAGCGGTCTTGGTTTCCGCCCGCCCGTCGCCATCGGCGTCGCGCAGCAGGGTGATGCGGTTGGCGGACGGCACGCCGGCGCCTGCCTTGTTCATCAGATAGTTCATCACCCGGTTGACGATGCCGCCCGTCGGGCGTGACGGGCTGTTGGTTTCGGCCACCAGCACATCGCCATTGGGCAGGCGCAGCAGCGAGCGGGGATGGTCCAGCCCATCCGCGAAGCGATCGACGTTCAGCCCCTTTGCGGGAACCGGCTTTTCCCCACCCTTCCACGGCACGGCATCCGCGACGTTCATCGTCGGGATCATTTCGCTGCGGGGGCTGGTGAAAACCGGCTCCTTGCCCACATCCGCGCCGGCCGGAAGCCGCGCCGTATCTCCCCGCGCGAAATAGAAGAAAAGGCCGATGAGAACGGCCAGCGTGAGGAGGGTGAGCGCGATCAGATGCTTCTTCATGGCTATCCGTTTATGCTGGCCCACAGATGGTGGCAAGGCGCGCAAGTGCCGGGTGCGGAGCTATTTTCCCCTATCCCGCACCCATAGCAGCACCGCGATCACGATGCCCAGCGCGGTGCCGCCCAGCAGGCCGGCACTTGGCTGGCCCATCAGGCCGCCGACGATTGTTCCGCCCAAAATGGTGAGCGCCAAAATGGCGCCTGCGCCGATCGGTTCTTTTCTGGCATTGGTCATTTCCCGGTCCTTGCCACGCGCGGGGATGCATGGCCAGCGCTTTCCCGCCTGCGCCTTTTCAGGACAGGTCTGTGCCGCAACGGGATGTTTGTGCCATGGCGGGACTTGGCTAACCGGGCGTTCACCCTTCCAGGCCGCGCTGCTCCGTCGATGGCCATGGTTGGCATGGGGATTGAACCATGATCCTTACCGTCAGGGTGGGGACTTTGGGGGGCTTCGTCATGAACATGCCATATCTTTCCAATCGAAAGAGCTATGAGGACGCAGCTGAGCTGATGTCGCTGTTTGGCGACAATGCAGGCTATGAAGCCGCGGCGCGCGCCGACCGAAGCCGCGATCTGGGCAACCATATCCGCTTCTGCCATTGGCGGCAGATCGAGCGGCTGATCGTGCTGCTGACCCATGAAGGGCCGCTGGGCACGATCCATTGATCCAGCGCATCTCCGAAGCTTCGCTCGCCCCGACTTCCCATCCGTCATGCTGAAACGAGTCCGGCATGACGGATGGAGCAGATCGAATGTTGGCCTATAGCCGCAGGCCAGCCGTTTCCGGCAGTCCCGCCAATATGTTGAGGTTCTGCACGGCGGCTCCGGCCGCGCCCTTGCCGAGATTGTCGAGCGCCGCCACCAGCCGCGCCTGACCGGCCGCCTCATTGCCGAAGACGAACAGCGCCAGCCGGTCGGTCGCGCCGACATGCTCCAGCCGGACCTGAGTCATCGCCGCGCTGTCCTCCAGCGCTTCCACGCTGACGATGGGCGATCCCGCATAGGCGGCGGCCAACACGCCATGCACATCGGCCACCGAAGGCGCGCCGGGCAGGGCGCGCAACTGCAACGGCACCTCCACGATCATGCCGCGATAGGCATTGGCGACGGCCGGGGCGAACAGGGGCGGGTGCTGCAAGCCGGAATAGCGCAGCATTTCCGGCACATGCTTGTGGGCCAGCCCCAGTCCATAGGGCCGGAACGCGCTCGGCGCGCCCTCCGCGCCTTCATATTCCGCGATCATCGACTTGCCGCCGCCCGAATAGCCGGACGCGCCGGATACCGTCACCGGCCAGTCGCCCGGCAGCAGACCGGCGAGCACCAGCGGTCTCACCAGCGCCAGGAAGCCTGTCGGCCAGCAGCCCGGATTGGCGACGAACCGCGAATTTGCGAGCCTGTCCCGATGCCCCGGTTCCAGTTCGGCAAAGCCATAGGTCCAGCCGTCCGCCACTCGATGGGCCGTCGACGCATCGATCACCCGCGTCCGGCCATTGTCGATCAGGGCCACTGCCTCCCGCGCCGCATCGTCGGGCAGGCAGAGGATGACGATGTCCGCCGCGTTCAGTGCGTCCCTGCGCGCCGACGCGTCCTTGCGCCTGTCCTCGTCGAGCGTGATGATCGACAGTTCGGGACGGCCCGCCAGCCGCTCGTTGATTTCCAGACCCGTGGTGCCGACGCCGCCGTCGATGAATATCCGATGTGTCATGTGCCGATTCTCCGCCTCGCCGTCACGGGTTCCGCGTGGTCCGCCGCCAACCGTCCGACGACGTCGGCCAGTGGCTCGATCACCACGCTCATCCAATGGGCGTTGGCATGTATCATGTTGCGCTCGTCGGTCATGATGCCGACATGGCCGGGGAAGAAGACAAAGTCCCCTCGTCGGAGCGGCGCATCCGGCGCGATGGGGGAACCGATCCCCTCCCGCTGCAGATCGGTGTCGCGGGGCGCCTTGATCCCGCACTGGCCGAGCGATACCTGCACCAGGCCGGAACAGTCGACGCCGCGATGCCCGCGCCCGCCCCAGACATAGGGCTGGCCCAGATAACGCTCCGCCACCGAAACCCAGTCGCTTTCCAGCGCGTCGATCTCCGCGACATGGCGCCGATGCACGAAGCCTTCCGCACAGGCGAAGAAATCGCCCCGCGCCTCTGCCGCGAACTGCGCGCCGCGCGGCCAGTAATCGGCAATGGGCGACTTGATGTCGGCGGCGCTGAAGAGCGGCGCCGTGCCGGTGATCACGCGGCTGTTCACCACCTCCCGCACGTCCAGCGCTTCCCGCCGGACATAGCCGACATAGCCGTCATGCCCGCAAAAGCCCCAGGCCCAGTCCGCCGTCACGTCCAGCGCGTGGAAGCTCTCGCCGCGCAGCAATTCGCTGACCGCCTGCGCCTTGGGCGTGTCGGACGCCAGCACCGGTGCGCCGGCGGCGACGCAGGTCAGTTCGACGGCACGGGCATAATGGGCGGAAAACAGCACGCCGGCCAGCGCCAGGTCGGCCAGGTCGCCGCGCGCCGCGTGGACGCGCGTGTCGAGCCTGACCGATCGGCCGTCCAGCTTGAATCGGATGCGTTCAGGCGGTGCGTTCCGCCGGGGAGAAGTTGAGGCGTTCATCGCGGCCGGTTCCTGCGATGAAATGGTGAAAGGCGTCAAGAAATTCCGCCCCTTTTGGGGTTCGGGTGATGAAAATATTGCGTCGGTCGGTGGAGTCCCGTTCCCGCCGCAGATAGCCAAGCGCCGATAATTTGTTGAGTGCGCGGGTGATGACCGGCTTGGAGACGTTCAGCGCTTCCGCGAGTCCCCGCACCGTATGCGGCCCCGCGCCGATGTAGACGGTCAGCATCAGCGCCATCTGCCGGTTGGTGAGGTCGGGTTTGCCGGACCGCACATAATCGACCAATGTGCGCATCCATTGGCTGAGCGGCTTCAGGCCGGGACGGTTCAGCTCTGCGGCTTCAGTCTGTGCGGAATGGGCATCCATGACCCCGTAACGCACGATAGCCAATCCGGTTGCGTAACGGCCTCGGACAATCGCTTTCTTTTTACTTTTTACGGCCGTAGCGCGCTTGCAGCATATGGAAGGCGGCGCGCAGTCCCAGCGCCTCGCCCCCCTTGGGCCGCCCCGGCCGGGAGGCGGGACGCCAGGCAAAGGTGTCGAGATGCAGCCAGGGCACGGCGTCGGGCACGAACCGCCTGAGGAACAGCGCGGCGGTGATCGCCCCGGCAAAGCCGCCTTCGCCCGCATTGTTGATGTCGGCCACATCGGACTTCAGCATTTCCGCATAGCCGTCCCACAGGGGCAGGCGCCAGGTCGGATCGTCGACGGCGGTCCCGGCCGCATCCATGTCTGCGGCGAGCGCCTCGTCATTGGCGAACAGGGCGGGGAGGTCCGGCCCCACAGCCACCCGCGCCGCGCCGGTGAGCGTCGCATAGTCGATGATCAGGTCCGGCTTGTCCTCTCCCGCCAACGTCAGCGCGTCGCCCAGCACCAGCCGCCCCTCGGCATCGGTATTGCCGATCTCGACCGTCAGCCCCTTGCGCGACCGCAATATGTCGCCGGGCCGGAAGGCATTGCCGGACACCGCATTCTCTGCCGCCGGGATCAGCAGGTGAAGCCTAACCGGCAGGCGCGCGTCCATGACAAGCTGCGCCAGCGCCAGGGCATGGGCCGCGCCGCCCATGTCCTTCTTCATCAGGCGCATGGCGGAAGACGGCTTGATGTCCAGGCCGCCGCTGTCGAAGCAAATGCCCTTGCCGACGACCGCGACCTTCGGGTGCCCGGGATCGCCCCAGCGCAATTCGATGAGGCGCGGCGCGAAGCCCTTGTCCGCGGCCTTGCCCACGGCATGGATCATCGGGAAGCCATGTTCCAGCGCATCCCCCTTCGTCACCTTGCAGTCGGCGCCGAAGCGTTCCGCCACCTTGCGGGTTGCGGCTTCCAGTTCGGCCGGCCCCATGTCGGCGGCGGGCGTGTTGACCAGATCGCGCACCAGCGCCACCGCCTCCGCCAGGCGCGTGGCCGCATCGATCTGCGCCACTTCCGCGGTCAGCAGGACGCGCGCTCCCGATCCATTTTCTTCGCTGCGATAGCGGTCGAAGCGATATTGCGCGGTCAGCCATCCCAGCATCGCCGCGCCGGCCGCGCCTTCGACCAACCGATAAGTCCCCTCGGGCAAGGCCTCGGCCAGCCTGGCAAGGCACCATGGTCCCAGCTTCGTGGCGGAAGCGACGCCCGCCACTACCGACCAGTCCGCCGGATCTTCGCCAGGCAGAATGGCGAATTCATGCGCCTTGCCCTTGAATTTCTGCGCGGCGGCCAGCGCGCGCACACGCTCCGGCTGGCTTCCCAGCCAGCTTTCCAGCCCTGGCGCATCCACGATCAGGATCGAACGGGCAGGTTGATTGTTGTCGGCTTTCAGCAGGTCGGAAAAATCGCTCATGCCCTATGTTCTGGAGAAAGGCGGCGGGTAAGAAAAGCTCAATCTTTCGTCGTCCGCGCGCCTCCTTCGACCGCGCTATCATTTGCGTCGGACGGAGCGCAGGCATAGATTGAACGAAGTTAAAAGAAGGAGAGACATGATGATGCACAGCGACGATGGCCGCCTTCAGGCCCTGCGCGCCCGTGCCTATGCGCTGGCGGAAAGCGGGCGTTTCGACGGCGCGCATGCGGTGGAGCAGGCATTGATCGCGGAAGGCTGGCCCAATGCCGGCGCGGCGCTCCAGAGCAGCTATGCGCGCAAGGCGATCAGCGAACGGTGCATGGCGGCAGCCAAGGCCCATTGATGCGCCGGATAAAGGGGAGGGGACTGGCGGGACTGCCCCTGGGGGCGGTCCTGCTGCTTTGCGCCTGTTCGCCGTCGAAAGATGCCCGGAATGCGGGCGAAGCGGCTTTGCCGGGCAACGATGTCGCGGCCAGCAATTTCGCGAACCGCATGTCCGGCCAGCCGGAGCCGCCGCCGCCCGCCCAACCCTTCGAGCAGAAGGAGAAGACCGATCTGCTCGAATTCGCCTATGGCTACCCTGCCCAGGCCGCGCAGATACCCGCCCTGGCGGAGAAGTTCGGCAACGCGCTGAAGGTCGGCAAGGCGGATGCGGTGAAAATGGCGCGCGAAGACCAGAAGGCCGCCAGGGCGTCCGGCTATCCCTTCCGCGCCCATGCGCTTGACGTCCATTGGACGGTCGCCGCCGATACGCCGCGTTTCCTTGCGCTCCAATCGGAAAGCTATGTCTATACCGGCGGGGCGCATGGCATGACCGGCTATGACGCATTGCTGTGGGACAAGGCGCGCAAGCGGGAGACGGTGGTCACGGCGTTGATGACTTCGCCTGCCGCCTTCGCGGCCGCCATTCATGACCGCTTCTGCGACGCACTGGACAAGGCTCGCGCCGAAAAGCGCGGCGAGCCGGTGAAGCGGAGCGATGACGACGACTTCACCAAATGCATCGATCCGATGCAGCAGGTGCTGGTGCCGACGTCGAAGGACGGCAAGCTGATCGACGGCGTCACCGTGGTCATCGGTCCCTACAGCGCCGGGCCCTATGCGGAGGGAAGCTATGAGATCGCGCTGCCTGTGGACGGGGCCATGCGCAAGGCGATCAGGACGGAGTATCAGGACGCCTTTGCGGCGGCAGAATGACGCTGCCCCCCCACAATGCGCCGTGCCTCTGCAAAGGCGGGCGTTCCGTTCTGACGTCGGAACTGGGTTCATGTCCTCGCAGGAACATGGTGCCCTAAACCGACGGCACTCCGTAGAGGTCATGCTCGTCGGCATCCTCGATCAGCACGTTCAGGATGCTGCCCGGCTGCAAGCCTTCGCCCACGTCGCGCAGGAAGACATTGCCGTCGATCTCCGGCGCGTCGGCCTGGCTGCGCGCGGTCGCGCCGATGGAGCCGTCCTCGTCCGCTTCGCCCACCTCGTCGATGATGACGGGCAGCACGCGGCCGACCTTCGCCTGTAACCGTGCGGCGGAAATGGCGGCCGTCTTCTCCATGATCCGCTGATAGCGTTCTTCCTTGACCTCTTCCGGCACGGCGCCGGGCAGGTCGTTGGCCGCCGCGCCCTCCACGGGTTCGAAGCGGAAGGCTCCCACGCGGTCGAGCTGCGCCTCGTCCAGCCACTGGAGAAGATAGTCGAAATCCGCCTCCGTCTCGCCGGGAAAGCCGACGACGAAGGAGGAACGGATCGCGATGTCCGGGCAGATGTCCCGCCATTTGCGGATGCGGTCCAGCACCTTCGCTTCGTTCGCCGGGCGCTTCATGGCCTTGAGGACAGAAGGCGCGGCATGCTGGAAGGGAATGTCGAGATAGGGGGTCAGCAGCCCATCGGCCATCAGCGGGATCACCTGATCCACATGGGGATAGGGATAGACATAGTGCAGACGGACCCAGGGCGGCGTGCCATCGGCGGTGCGAAGCTGCCCCAGTTCGCGCGCCAGATCGGTCATGTGCGCGCGAACCTCGCGCCCCTTCCACTGGCGCGCCTCATGCCGGGTGTCGACCCCGTAAGCGGAGGTGTCCTGGCTGATGATCAGCAGTTCCCGGGTTCCGGCATGCACCAGCTTTTCCGCCTCGCGCAGCACGGCGTCTATGCGCCGGCTGACCAGATCGCCGCGCAGCGAGGGGATGATGCAGAAGGAGCAGCGATGGTTGCAGCCCTCCGAAATCTTCAGATAGCTGTAGTGGCGCGGGGTCAGCTTGAGCCCACCCTCCGGCACCAGATCGACGAAGGCGTTGGGGATGGGCGGCGAAGCCTCATGCACCGCGTTCACCACTGCCTCATATTGATGCGCGCCGGTGACGGCCAGCACCTGCGGGAATTTCTGACGGATCAGTTCCGCTTCATTGCCCATGCAGCCGGTGACGATGACCCGGCCATTCTCCGCAATCGCCTCTCCAATGGCTTCCAGCGATTCTTCCTTGGCCGAATCGAGGAATCCGCAGGTGTTGACCAGCACGACGTCGGCGCCGGCATAGTCGGCGGACATCTGATAGCCGTCGGAACGCAGCTTGGTCAGGATGCGCTCGCTGTCGACCAGCGCCTTGGGACAGCCCAGCGACACCATGCCGACCTTCGGCGCTTCGGGAATTTTGGTTGCCATGATCGGCGCGCACATAGGGATTTTTGAGCGCAATGTCACGGGGGGCAGGAAATCAGGGCAGGGACCGGGCTTCCCCGGCGGCCGCGCCCTGCACGATTTCTATGATCAGGTCGCCGGTCTGGAGCCGCCCCGCGCCCTCTTCCCAGAAGCCGATGGCCCGCCCATCACGGTAGATGCGTACCCCCAGACCAGTGGCGATGGCGGAAAGCGGTTGCCCGATCTCCTCCGGCAGAACGAAGCGCTCGTTCAGCTTCACCTGACCGCCCGAAGCGGCAAGGTCCGACATATAGTCGGCAATATGCTGGCCGCTGGTGCTGCCCGCCAGCAGCAGCCCGGCAAAGCTGACCGGGTTGATCACGGTGGTCGCGCCCGCCTGCCGCGCGGGCAGTTCGTTATCCTCGTTGCGCACGACGATGCTGATGGGCAGGCGAGGGGCCAGATGCCGCGCCGTCAGGGTGATGAGGATCGAGGTGTCGTCCCGCCCCGCCGACACGATCAGCGTCCGCGCCCGGTGGATCGCGACATCGTTCAACGTCCGGTCCCGCGTCGAATCGCCGCACAATATGTTGCAGCCCAACGCTTCGGCCTCGGCCAGCGCCTTCTCTACCGGGTCGACCACCACGATCTCGCGCGGGTCGACGCCCCGCGCCAGTAGCTCGCGCACCGCCTCGGCCCCGCTGGTGCCGAAGCCGGTCACGACGATATGATTGTGCAGATCGGCCTGAATGCGAGCCATGCGCCACCTGTAGAGGATGTTGCGGAAAAAGAGATTATAGGCCGTGCCGAGGAAGATCAGCCAGACGAACAGGCGGATCGGCGTCACCAGCAATGCCTCGAACAGCCGGGCTTCCGGGCTGACCGGCACGATGTCGCCATAGCCGACCGTCGTCACGGTGACGGTGGTGAAATAGAGCACGTCGACGAAGCTGATCCTGTCGTCGAGATTGTCCTTCAATCCATCCCGGCCGACCCAGTGGATCAGCAACACCAGCCCGATCAGGCCGAACACCAGTCCCACCCGCCAGGTGAGATCGGCCCAGATCGGCAGCGAAGACCGCCGCCGCAGAAAGCCCGCCGCGCTGGACGGCGGCCTTACCGGAACGATCCTCATCGGACCTTTTCTTCGATGATGTGGATGGGAGGCATCGTGGGAATGGTGAAGGCAGGAAGAAGGAATGCGCGCGACATCGCCATATCTTTAACGCGCTGGCCCCGCCATGGCCAGATTCTGTTCCGGTCGGCTGCAAAACCATATCCCCGCCTGGGCAGGAACATGCCGTCAGCCGATCTGTCCTCCGAAGGCCTGCGCCGTCGCCGCGATCGCGCTGTCCTGCGTCAGGTCGTAATGCAGCGGCGTCACCGTCACATAGCCTTCGGCAATGCCGGCCAGATCGCTGCCTTCCGGCACGGAGTCGCTCTTGCCCAGGCCGAACCAGTAATAATCATAGCCGCGCGGATCGGTGCCATGGATGATCTTCGTCCGGTCCACATCGTGAAAGCCCTGCCGCACCACGCGGATGCCCTTGACGGCTTCGGGTTCGACGGCCGGGAAGTTCACGTTGAACAGCAGCCGGGGGCTGGCCGGCATGGCGATCAGCGGGCGCAGCACCCGCTCGCCCCAGGCCCGCGCCGCCGCGAAGGGCACGGCGTCGCCCATCCCCTCCCGCACATAGACCTGGCTGAGCGCGATCGATCTGATGCCGGAGATCGCGCCCTCCATCGCGGCCGATACCGTGCCCGAATAGGTCACGTCCTCCGCCAGGTTGGCGCCGCGATTGACGCCTGACAGCACCAGATCGGGCTTCGCATCCTTCATCAGATGGCCGACCGCCATCATCACCGCGTCGGTCGGCGTTCCCGACACGCTGAAATGCTTCTCGCCATGCTGCCGGACGCGCAACGGCCGCGTCAGCGTCAGGCTGTGGCCGGCGCCCGACTGCTCCTCGCTCGGCGCGACGATCCAGATGTCGTCCGACAGCGTCCGGGCGATCTCCTCCAGCACGGTCAGGCCCGGCGCATGGACCCCGTCGTCATTGGTGAGCAGGATGCGCATATGTCTGGAATCCCTTCGCTTGGGGGCCGGCAGCCTACCGGGGCCGCAACCGCGTCACCCCGCCCATATAGGGGGCCAGCACTTCCGGCACGATCACGCTGCCGTCCTCCTGCTGGTAATTTTCCAGAATCGCCACCAGCGTCCGCCCCACGGCCAGTCCCGACCCGTTCAGCGTATGGAGGAAGCGCGTCTGCTTCTCCCCCTCCGGCTTGTAGCGCGCGTTCATCCGCCGCGCCTGGAAATCGCCGCAATTGGAGACGGAACTGATCTCGCGATAGGTTTGCTGGCTTGGCAGCCAGACTTCCAGATCCCATGTCTTGCGCGCGCCGAAACCCATGTCGCCGGTGCAAAGCAGCACCTTGCGATAGGGCAGGCCCAGCGCCTGCAACACGCCCTCGGCCGCCGTGCACATGCGCTCATGCTCAGCCTCGGACTCCTCCGGCTGGCAGATCGCGACCAGCTCGACCTTCTCGAACTGATGCTGGCGGATGAAGCCCCGCGTATCGCGTCCCGCCGACCCGGCTTCCGACCGGAAGCAAGGCGTCAGCGCGGTCAACCGCAGCGGCAGGCTCTCTACCGGCACGATCTGCTCGCGCACCAGGTTGGTGAGGGAAACCTCCGCCGTCGGGATCAGCCAGCGCCCGTCGGTGGTCCTGAACAGGTCCTCCGCGAATTTCGGCAACTGACCGGTGCCGAACAGCGCCTCGTCCTTCACCAGCAGCGGTGGATTGACCTCCTCATAGCCGTTCTCGCCCGACTGGCGATCCAGCATGAACTGCGCCAGCGCCCGGTGCAGCCGCGCCATCTGCCCGCGCAGCGCCGTGAAGCGCGCGCCGGACAGCGCAGCGCCGCCCTCGAAATCCAGCCCCAGCGCGGGTCCGAAATCTGCATGATCCTGGGGCGCGAAGGGGAAGTTCCTCGGCTCGCCCCAGCGCGCCACCTCGACATTCTGGGCTTCATCCTCGCCCAGCGGCACATCGTCGGCGGGCAGGTTCGGGATCGCCGCCAGCCGGGCATCTAGCTGAGCGCGGGCTTCTATGACGACGGGTTCGAGTTCTTTGATTTCGTTGGACGCCTCAATCGCCTGCTGCTGATAGGCCAAAGCGTCCGGCGTAAAGCCCTGGCCCTGTCCTTTTAGCTGGCCGTAGAAGGCCGAGCTCGATTTGCGATTGGCTTGCAGAGCTTCAATTCGAGAAGTGCTTTCTCGCCATTTCTTGTCGAGCGCCAGCAACTCCGCGCTCAGCGGTTCAAGCCCGCGCCGGGCCAGCCCCGCGTCGAAAGCGGCGGGATTTTCGCGAATGAAACGAATGTCGTGCATGGGTCAGCCCTATGCCGTTCTGCGACCAGCCGCGCAACCCTGCACACCGCCGTCCGTTGGTGGTAAAATCAGGCGTTGAGAAAAGAGGAACGGGACGATGCAGATAGACCATGACGCGATGGTGCTGGTGGCCGATGGGCGCAAGATGCTGTTCTTTCGCAACAAGGGCAGCCCGGCCTTTCCCAATCTGGAAACGGAAGAGGTGAAGGAACAGGATAATCCCCCCGATCGCGAGCAGGCCTCCGACGGCACGGGACGGGGGCCCAATTCGGTCGCGAGCCATCGCGGCTCCGTCGAGCAGACCAATTTCCACGATCTGGAGGAAGCGCGCTTCGCCGCGGAAGCTGCAGAATTGCTGAAGCGCCGCGCGCTCGCCAATGATTTCGAAAAGCTGATCGTCGTCGCGCCGCCCGCCGCCCTGGGCGAAATGCGCAAACATTATCACAAGGAAGTGCAGAGCCGGCTAGTGGGTGAGATCGCGAAGGACCTGTCGAACCACCCGGTGCCGGAAATCGAGCGGATCATCGCGACGAGTTGAAACCCGACCCGGCCGGCGCTCCCCCCGGATGCGCCGGCCGGATCGCCCCGCGGTTAACCCTCGGCGCCCGCCTTGGCGCGCGCGAAACGCTTGCGCGCCAGCAGGGCCGCCGCGCCCGCCCCGAACAGCAGCACCATCGGCGGCGCCGGCACGTCGGTCGGCGGCGGCGGATGATGATGGTCGCCGCCCGACGAACTGGACGAAGAGGACGTCGAGGACGAAGATGACGTCGAGCTGCTGGTCGAGGAACTGGTCGAAGAGGAGCTGGACGTGGAGCTCGACGTCGAGGAGCTGCTGGTCACATTGCCGCTGGAGGTCGAGACGTTGCCCGAAGAGGTCGACACATTACCGGAGGATGTCGACACATTGCCGGATGAGGTGGAAACCCCGCCCGTAGACGTCGAAACGCCGCCGGTCGAGGTGGACACGCCGCCCGTGGTCGAACTGGTGGAACTGGTGATGCCGCCGGTCGAGCTGCTGGTGGAGGAGATCACCACCGATCCGCCCGAACCGCCGCTGCTGCCGCCGAAGAAGCCGCCGAAAAACCCGCCGCCGCCAAAGCCGGGGCCACCCGCCAGCACCACCGGCGCGCCGCCGCCACCGCCGGACATGACCGGCATTTCCGCGGCCGCGACCGGGGCCGGCAGGGGGATGGGCGCCGCCTGGGTGGTCACCGTCACCGTCTGCGGGGCGCAGGAAACCGTCTTCACCACGCGCTGCACCTTGCGCACCGCATAATGCTTGCGGGGCGCCGCCTTGACGCTCTTCGTGCTCTGAACCCCTGCCGGACGCGCGCTTTCCGCGACATGGACGGCGCCGCCGCCGATGATCGCGCCGCCGGCGGCGCAAGCGCATAATTTAGCCAATGCCATCCGTACCGACATAGGTTCCACTCTTGTTTGTCTTCGGCCTGACGATCTCGTCACCGCGTTGCGCAGTAACGGATGCGGGGCCGTTCCCTATTGCTAACAACGCAAAACAAAGCGTTAACTTCAATGGCGTTAACTCTGAATATCGGGGTCAAGTCGAGGAAAAAACTAACAAATTATGAACTCATATGGTTAACGTCCCATTGTGATACGGCGGCCGGCCGCTTGGGCGATACGGCTGGTCTATTTTCTTTTATGATCTGCCGATGGCCGGGAATCGCGAATTTTCTGGGGATAAGCGCGCCGCAATGCGCGGCCGGCGCGCCGGACGACCGATTGCCCGCTTGTCTCAGGCCTTGGCGCTGGCTATTAGGCGCCGTCAACCACAAGTCACGGATACCCCGGCACTTTCAGCATCGGGGGTCCCGCGAGTCGGAGAGCCAGATGGCATCGGTCCTGAATTCCGATAAAGACGGCCAAAATCCGCCGAAATCGGCTGTAACACTCCCACCCGACTATCGTCCTTCCGCAGACGAAGAGTTCATGAACCCGCTCCAGTTGGAATATTTCCGGCAGCGCCTGTGGGACTGGAAGAAGCAGATCCTGGCCGAAGCGGAAGGGACATTGGCCGTCCTGCAGAACGAACCGCTCCGCGAACCCGACCTCAACGACCGCGCATCGAGCGAGACCGACTGGTCGATCGAACTGCGCACCCGCGACCGCCAGCGCAAGCTCATCTCCAAGATTGACGCCGCGCTCCGCCGCATCGACGAGGGCGAATATGGCTATTGCGAAGTGACCGGCGAACCGATTTCGCTGGGCCGCCTGGAAGCCCGCCCGATCGCGACCATGACGGTCGAAGCGCAGGAACGGCACGAGCGGCAGGAAAAAGTCTCTCGCGACGATTAACCTTTTATCCATGCCGCCATGGCAGGGTCGCCGGGAAATTCCAGTGATCTTGCAGGGCGTTGTCGATGGATAGCAATCAGGATGATGGTGATCGTGGTCCGGCGCGTTCCGGCCCGCGCGACAGCCTTTTCCTGCTCACCAATCTAAGCTCGGCCGACGGGGTTCCGCTCGGCCGCGCCCGCGTCCGCAATCTTTCCGCCACCGGCCTCATGGCCGATTGTGAGCGCGCCGTGCCCAATGGCATCCGCATTCGCTTCGACCTGCGCGGCATCGGCCAGGTCCATGGTTCGGTCGTCTGGTCACGGGAGGATCGCATCGGCATCGCGTTCGACGTGCCGATCGATCCCCAACTCGCGCGCCGCCGGGTTTCCGCGCCGGAAGGACAGCTTGCGGTGCCCGATTATCTGCGCCAGCGCCGCTTCATGCGCTGAGCATCCAAAATGGATTACAGGGTGGCTCGATTGCGCCGCCCACAAAAAAGCCCCGCAAGGCATGGCCCCGGAGCTTCTCCCGGAAGGGCAGGATCAGCGGCAAGGGACCGCCGATCCATGCCTTTCACACAGGCGTCACCGCTGTCAGTGTTGCGCCTCCATTTCCTCCTTCAGCCGAAGCTTCTGCTTCTTGAGCGAGGCCACCAGGATCGCGTCAGGCATGGGACGACTCGTCTCCGCCTTGATTCGAGCCTCAAGCCCGGCATGCTTGGCCGAAAGAGCTGAAATGTGGCTGTTTTCCATGACATTCTCCTTACGAGGGCAATGGATGAACGAGTAGATCACGATTCGCCGGCCGTGTCTTCGGGCGATTCGCGCTTTGCGACAGGCCGCTTTGAAATTTGCGATGGTTCGTGCCGGCCCGCCGGGCTATCAAGGGGCGATGGGACGGCAATGGGTGCGAAAGTAGGTGTATGGTGAGCCGCGAAGACATCATGCGTCGGCTGGAATTGTTGCGAATCGAGCATCGCGACCTGGACAGCGCCATCAGCGCGCTGGTCGATTCCGGTTCGGGCGACCAGATGCAGGTCGCGCGCCTCAAGAAGCGGAAATTGCGCCTGCGCGACGAAATGGCGCTGCTGGAGGATCAGCTCGTCCCCGACATCATCGCCTGAACGGTTGAACGGATTATGGCCAATGCGGTCCCGACTGATCCCGAATGACACAATTCGGGGTTAACGGGCCCGCATCGGGACTGACAAAGCGCCCGCTCTATGGCACATATCGGCCATGAAACTCGCCGCTTCTCTTGAACAGGGCCTGCATCGCCGCCTTGTCGACGGTCTCTATGTCGAAGCCATGGTGATGGCGGATGAAGCGCGCGCCTATTTCGATGTGCGGGAGGGAGGCGATCCGGAGACGGACGATCCGCTTCGCCGCGTCGCCTTCGCCTGCGAATCGCTCAAGGTCACGACGCGCCTCATGCACATCATCGCCTGGTTGCTGAGCCAGCGCGCCTGGCAACGGGGGGAACTCAGCGATGCGGAGATGCTGGACGAGAAATACCGCCTCGGCCATGCCGCGACCACCGATCCTTCGGTGGCCGGCAACTTCCCCTTCGCCGCCCGCGCATTGATAGAGGCAAGCCAGGACCTTTACGAAAGGGTCGCGCGCCTTCAGGATCGCATGGCGCGTCCGCGGGCGCAGGCGGAACCCAATCCGGCCCGGGCATTGATGGATCGGCTCAACGCCGCCTTTTGACAGGCGGGTTCGCTGGGGCATGTCGGCAGGAGCGGGGTTACACATCTCCACGCCATCCAGCCTTTCAGCCTAAATCCCCGCACAGCCTATCCCGCCATCATCTTGGGGGCTGGCCATCCGCCCGATTTCTGGTCTAGATCAGCGCTATGAATACCGGTTTGCGGACCTGCCGCCGCATTTCAGGCCTGCCGCAAGCTGCTCTTCTCGTGCCGCTGCTTCTGCTCGCGCCTGTCGCTCATGCGCAGGCGGCGGCGCAGGCCGGCGCCCAGCCGGTTCCCGATCAGCCCGATCTGGATCCCAATCTGGCCCCCATGCCCGACATCGGCGTCGACTGGCCGGACATGGGACAGCCCGACATCGTCACGCCCATGGTCGAACTGCCGCCCCAGTCTTCCGACGTGCCGCAGCAGGCGGTCGCGCCCGAAGCGGCCGAGGAACAGGCTGAGGAGGCCGTCACCTTTGCGGATACGGGCGCGGATACGGGTGAGGAGCGCCGCTACACCGTCGCGATGACCGGCGTGGAGGAGATTGCCGACGCCCAGTTCACCACCCGTTTCAACGAACTGTCGGTGCTGCATCAGGGCGAGGGGAAGCCCGCAAATCTCGCCCAGATCAACCGCCGGATCAAGGAGGACAGCGACCTGCTCGACCGCTTGCTGCGCGCCAAGGGCTATTATGCCGCGCGCATTCGCGGCGCCGTGACGCCGCCGCCGGCGGGCAGCGACAGGCTGGCGGTCACCTTCCGGATCGTGCCGGGCGCGCGCTATCTGCTGTCGTCCGTCGACCTGAAGGGCCTGGAGAACACCGGCGAGCGCGAACCGGAATTACGGTCCGCCTTTCCGCCCAAGGCGGGCGATCCGGTCGATGCCGACGCCATCCTCGCCGGCCAGCAATCCCTGGCCGTCGCGCTGCTCGAGAACGGATTTCCCTTCGGCAAGGTCGAGGAACCGGAAGTCCGCATCGACCATGAGGAGCGCAAGGGCGATCTGGACATCGTCGTCAATCCCGGCGCCTACCGCACCTTCGGCAGGATCGTCATGGCCAATGATGCGCTGTTCAGCGCCCGCCATGTCCAGCGCATCGCCCGCTTCCGTCCCGGCGACACTTATATGGCATCCGATGTCGAAGACCTGCGGCAGGCGCTGATCGCCACCGGGCTCGTTTCATCGCTGACCATGACCCCCAGGGATGCGGGAGACGGCGAGCATGTCGACCTGGCCATCGACGCCCGCCCGGCGCCGCTGCGCACCATAGCGGGCGAACTGGGCTATGGCACCGGGGAGGGTTATCGCGCAGAGGTGAGCTGGGCGCACCGCAATTTCTTCCCGCCGGAAGGGGCGGTGACTGTGCGCGGGGTGATCGGCACGCAGGAGCAGACGGCGTCCTTCACCTATCGCCGCAACAATTTCCGCCGTCGCGACAATGTGCTGACGGGCCTGCTCTCCGTCAGCAACATCAAGCGGGACGCCTATGACGCGCGCACCATAACCCTGTCGGGCGCGCTGGAGCGGCAGACCAACATATTGTTCCAGAAGAAATGGGTCTGGCGCATCGGCGGCGAACTGATCGCGTCGGACGAAGCGGATGCGTTCAGCAACGGCAGCCGGCGCACCTTCCTGATCGGCGCCATTCCATTGAGCCTCACCTATGACGGCAGCGACGACCTGCTGAACCCCAGCCGGGGGTTCCGCCTGGGCGGCCGGCTCAGCCCCGAACTGTCCTTCCAGAACAGCACCTTCGGCTATGCCCGCGTGCAGCTTGACGGCAGCGTCTATCAGCCGATGAACGACCGGATCGTGCTCGCGGCCCGTGCCCGTTTCGGCACCATATTGGGGTCCACGGTCGACCGGATCGCGCCCTCGCGGCGCTTCTATGCCGGCGGCGGCGCTTCGGTGCGCGGCTATGGCTATCAGGCGATCGGCCCGCGCTACGGCCCGAATGACGATCCGGTCGGCGGCAAGAGCCTGGCGGAATTCTCGCTGGAATCCCGCATCCGCTTCGGCAATTTCGGCGTCGTGCCCTTTGTCGACGCCGGCAACATCTCGACCAGTTTCCTGCCGCGCTTCCGCGACCTGCGCATCGGCGCGGGGCTGGGCGTGCGCTATTACAGCAGCTTCGGCCCGATCCGCATCGATGTCGGCACGCCGCTCAATCCGCAGTCGGGCGATCCGAAGATCGCCGTCTATGTCTCGCTGGGGCAAGCCTTCTGATGGCTGGGGAGACGCCCGCCGCGTCGCCGCCGCCGCGCCGCCGCCGCGCCTGGGACGGCCGCTGGCAGCGTTGGGTCGCCGGCATTCTCGCCACGCTGCTGCTGATCGCCGCCGGCGCGCTGGCCTGGCTCGACACCGTGCCGGGCCATCGCTTCCTCGTCTCCCGCATTGCGAAGATCAGTCCGCCTTCGGGCCTGCGCATCCATGTCGACCGGATCGACGGCAGCATCTACCGCAAGGCCGTTCTCCATGGCCTGACCCTGTCCGATCCCAAGGGCGCGTTCCTTGACGCCCCGCGCGTGGAGCTGGACTGGTGGCCCTTCGCCTGGCTCTCCAACCGGCTTGATATAGACCGCCTGGTCATTCCGCAGGCGACGCTGCACAAGCTGCCCAAGCTCAATCCCAGCGAGCGGGAGGGGCCGATCCTTCCCGGCTTCGACATCCGGCTGATGCAATTTTCGGTCGGGCGCCTCATCATGGAGCGGGGCATCACGGGCAAGGTGCAGCAGGCGACGCTTTCCGGCGATGCGGACATTCGCGGCGGCCGCGCCATTATCGATCTTTCCGCCCGGGTGTTGAACGGAGAGGATGCGCTCAACATCGCGCTCGACAGCCGGCCCGACGATGACAAGTTCGACCTCGACGTCACGGTGAACGCACCCAGGGGCGGCGTCCTGGGAATCATGGCCGGGTTGAAGCAGGACGCCAATCTCCGCATCCAGGGGCAGGGAAGCTGGACCCGCTGGAACGGCCGCCTGGCGGGCACGCTGGACAGCGAACCCGCCATAGACCTGAAGCTGGCGGCCCGCAGCGGCACCTATACGGCCGCCGGCACGGTCGAGGGAGCCGCCATGGCGGGACAGGGCCTTGTCCAGCGCCTTTCCGCGCCGCGCCTCGCCATCCAGGCGAGCGGATCGATGGCCGACCGGGTGATCGACGGCAAGCTGTCGCTCCGCTCCGCCGCGATCGACCTCAGCGCGGACGGCGCCATCGACCTGCGCAACAATGCGCTCGACAATCTGCTGGTCGATGTGAAGCTCGCCCGCCCGCAGGCTTTGCTCAAGTCGATGGGCGGCCGGGATATTGCGGCGCGCATCCGGCTGGATGGCCCGCTCTCGGCCTTCGGCTATGAATATCTGCTCACTGCCAGGCAACTCGCCTTCGGCAAGACCGTGATCCACGATGTCCGCGCCGACGGCAAGGGACGCAGGGCGAAGGGCGGCCCGGCGCTGATCCCCGTCCATCTGCGCGCCCGGCGCCTCGACGGCCAGGGCCCGCTGGTAGAGGGGATCATCCGCAATTTCGACCTGAACGGCGTGTTGCAGCTCAGGAACCAGCAGGTCGTCAGCAATCCGATGACGGTGCGGTCCGACAAGCTGCGCGGCAGGCTGCTTTTCCTCGCCGACCTGAAATCGGGGCGTTACGACATCGGCCTGGACGGCCAGATCAGCGGCTTGGCCATTCGCGGCCTCGGCGTCGTCGACCTGACGTCGAAGCTGCGCGCCGTGCCCGGCCCCCGGGGCGCCTTCACCTTGAGCGGCAATGCGATGGCGCGGATGCGGCGGCTGGACAACAGCTTCCTGCGGTCGCTGGGCGGCGGCCTGCCGGTGTTGCGCAGCGGCCTGTCCCTCGGACCGGACGGGCAGCTTCAGTTCACCGGCCTCCGCCTGGAGGCGCCGCTGCTGACGCTGTCGGCCAAGGGCTATCGCCGCCGCGACGGTACGTTTCATTTCGATGGCAATGGCCAGCATGGAAGCTATGGTCCGCTGCGCCTGATCCTGGACGGCAGGATCGACCGTCCGACCGTCGATGTCGTGCTGCAGAGCCCGCTGAAGGCGCTTGGCGTCACGGACATGCACGCCCATCTGGTTCCCGATGCGGCGGGTTACGCCTTCACGGCGGAGGGGGGATCGACGCTGGGTCCCTTCACCGGCAACGGCGCGATCCTGCTGCCGCCCGGCGGCCAGGCGATCGTCCGCATCGCCCGCGTGGCCGCATCGGGCGTCGGCGCCAGCGGCGACCTGCGCCCGGTGACCGGCGGGCTGGACGGCGTGCTGAACGTCAGCGGCCCTGTGACCGGCACCGTCGCCTTTGCCCCTGTAAACGGCGTTCAGCAGCTGAAGCTCGCCCTCACCGCCACCGACGCCAGTTTCGACGGCCCGACCAGCATCGCCGTGCGCCGGGGCAGGCTGGATGCCACGATCCTGCTCGACCCTTCCGGCACGACGATCGGCGCCACGGCGCAGGCGCGGGGCCTGCGCATCGGTGCGATCCAGATCGGCCGCCTTGCGGCCAATGCCGATCTGGTCAACGGCAGCGGCAAGGTGACGGCCAGCCTCTCCGGCCAGCGCGGCCGCCTCTTCGACCTCAGCGGCGAGGCGCAGGTCACGCCCGACCGCATCCAGCTTCAGGCCGGCGGCACCATCGACAAGCGGCCGATCAAGCTCAATCGCCCCGCCATATTCACCCGCACCCAGGACGGCTGGCGCCTGGACCCCGCATCGATAGGCTTTGCGGGCGGATCGCTCCAGCTTGGCGGCGAACTCAGCGGCCAGACCACCAGCATAGAGGCGCGGCTGCAGAAACTGCCGCTTTCGCTGCTGGACATCGCCTATGACGATCTGGGCCTTGGCGGCACGGCGACCGGCTCGCTCAGCTATGTGCATACGCGCGGCGGCATGCCGACGGGGAAGGCCGAACTGCGCGTGCGCGGCCTTTCCCGCTCCGGCCTGTCGCTGAGTTCCCGTCCCGTGGATGCGGGCGTCAACGCGGTCCTCAGCCATGACCGGCTGGCCACTCGCATGATCTTCGTCGCGAACGGCCAGACCATCGGCCGGGCGCAGGCGCTGCTCATGCCGCTCGGCACTGAAGGCACTCTGGTCGAGCGGCTCAACCGCGCGTCCCTGTTCGCGCAGCTTCGCTACAATGGCACCGCCGACACGCTCTGGCGCCTCACGGGGGTGGAGATCGTGGACATATCCGGCCCGGTCAGCGTCACCGCCGACGCGCGCGGCACGCTGGGCGACCCCGTCATCGCGGGCTCTCTCGCGACGGACAATGCCGCGATCAACAGCCCCGTCACGGGCATGCGGCTGCACGGCGTCAAGGCGCGGGGCCGCTTCTCCGGCGCGCAACTCGTCATGACCGGCTTCAGCGCCGCCGCGCAAAATGGCGGCACGGTCACCGGGACGGGCAGCTTCACCTTCAACGGCATAGCGGGGGTCGGCATGGACCTGCGTCTCCAGGCGGAGAATGCCGCGCTCCTCGAACGGGACGACATCGCCGCCACCGTCACCGGCCCGATCACCATCGCCTCCACCGGCAAGGGCGGCACCATCGGCGGCGACCTGATCCTCAACCGCAGCCGCTTCACCATGGGGCGCGCCGCCGCCGTGGCGCAGATTCCCGAACTGCGCGTGATCGAGATCAACCGTCGCGGCGACGAGATAGAGCGGCCCCGCACCAGCATTCCCTGGGACCTCGCGATCAAGGCGCGCGCCCGCAACCGCCTGACCGTCACGGGCCTTGGCCTTGAGAGCGAGTGGCGCGCCAATCTGGACATCGGCGGCACGGTCACGAGCCCGGCTATTGCGGGCACCGCCGATCTCGTCCGCGGCACCTATGACTTCGCCGGCCGCCGCTTCGACCTCAAGGAAGGCAAGATCCAGTTCGACGGCCGCACCCCCGTCAACCCGACGCTCGACATCGATGCGGAAGCGGATGTCAGCGACCTCACCGCCACCATTCATGTCGGCGGCACGGGCCTCAAGCCCGTGATCAGCTTCACCAGCGTGCCCGCGCTGCCGCAGGACGAACTGCTGTCCCGCATCCTCTTCGGCACGTCGATCACCAACCTGTCCGCGCCCGAAGCGCTGCAACTCGCCTCGGCCGTGGGTTCGCTTCAGGGGCAGGGCGGCCTCGACCCGATCAACGCCGTGCGCAAGGCGGCTGGGCTCGACCGGCTGCGCATCATCGCCGCCGATCCGACGCAGGGGCAGGGCACCTCCATCGCGGCGGGCAAATATCTGACCCGCAAGACCTATGTGGAACTGATCACCGACGGGCAGGGCTATTCCGCGACCCGCATCGAATATCAGGTCACGCGCTGGCTCTCGCTGCTCGGCGCCATCTCCACCCTTGGCCGCGAAAGCGCCAACGTCCGTGTCTCAAAGGATTATTGAACGTGACCAAATCCCGCATCGATGCGGCCGCCGCGATCAGCGTGATGGACCTGTTCACCATCGGCATCGGGCCGTCCAGTTCGCACACGGTCGGGCCGATGCGCGCCGCGCTGATGTTCATGGACTCGCTGCCCGCCATCCCGGCCCGCGTGCAATGCGAACTCTATGGATCGCTCGCCCTCACGGGCAGGGGCCACGCTACCGACATGGCGATCCTGCTCGGCCTCTCCGGCCAGCGTCCCGACAGCGTCGATCCCGACGCCATTGCCGACATCCTCGCCACCATCCGCAGCGAGCGCCGCATCCGTGCGGGCAGCGTGGAGGACCGCTTCGTTTCCTTCGACGAAACGACCGACCTCCTCTTCCGCATGGGAGAGTTTCTGGAGGCGCACAGCAACGGCATGCGCTTTTCAGCCTGGTTCGACGGGCAGGAGGAGCCGCTGGTCCGCGATTATTATTCGGTCGGCGGCGGCGCGGTCCTGCCGGGCGCGGAGGCGATCGCCGCCGACGCGCCGCTCGGCCATAATGTCGTCCAGCCCTATCCCTTCTCCTCCGGCGCGGAAATGCTGGCGCTGGGGGAGAGCACCGGCCTCAGCATCGCCACGCTGGTCCTGCGCAACGAGGGGGCCTGGCGCGCGCCGCGGGAAACCGAAGCCTTCCTCGACAGCGTGATCGACGCGATGAGCGCGTCCATCGATCGCGGCCTGAAGGAAGAGGGGTTGCTGCCCGGCGGGCTGAAGGTCCGGCGCCGTGCCCGCGCCATCCATAACCGGCTGGTGCTCCAGCAAAATGCCCTCGGCCCGGCGCAGATCTTCGAATGGGTCAGCCTCTTCGCGCTGGCGGTGAATGAGGAAAATGCCGCCGGCGGGCGCGTCGTCACCGCTCCGACCAACGGAGCGGCGGGCGTCATCCCCGCCGTATTGCATTATTATCGCCGCTTCGTCCCCGGCGCCGGCCGGGAGGGGGAGCGCCGCTTCCTGTTGACCGCGGCGGCCATGGGCTTCCTCTACAAGAAGCGCGCCTCCATCTCAGCCGCCGAAATGGGCTGCCAGGGGGAGGTGGGCGTCGCCTGCTCCATGGCTGCCGCAGGTCTTGCCGCCGTGTTGGGCGGCACCAACCAGCAGGTCGAAAATGCCGCGGAGATCGGCATGGAGCATAATCTCGGCCTCACCTGCGATCCCATCGGCGGGCTGGTGCAGATCCCTTGTATCGAGCGCAACACCATGGGCGCCGTGAAGGCGATCAACGCGGCCTATCTCGCGCTCCAGGGCGATGGCCGCCACATCGTCAGCCTGGACGCGGTCATAGAAACCATGCGTCAGACCGGCGAGGACATGGCGAGCCGCTACAAGGAAACGAGCCTTGGCGGACTGGCCGTCAATGTCGTGGAATGTTGATCAACTCACCGCCTGCACGCCTCAGCTACGCGGCGAACCGAGCTGGTTCTGTGGCATAAAGGACACAAATTCAGTTGTTTATCTCAGGTTCATGCAACCTCCAGGGACTTCCGTGACTTCACCGTCTCCCCGCCTGACAGGGGATTGAGAAGATAAAGTGGAGTACCCGAATATGCGTAAGATCCTGGCCGCAACCCTTCTGACCGGTGCAGCGGTCGCAAGCCCCGCTCTGGCGCAGGACGTCAATCCTACCTTCACCGGCCCGCGCGTCGAGGCGATACTGGGCTACGACCATACCGGCGCCGGCAGCAGCGTTGACAATGACAATGGCCGCGACGACCAGTCGATCGACGGCCTGCTCTACGGCGTGGGCGCCGGCTATGACGTGAACCTTGGCAGCGCGGTGGTCGGCGTCGAGGGCGAATATACCGACTCCACCTCGAAGAGCGGCCGATCGGACCCCACCGACCAGTTCGGCTTCGGCCGCGTCAAGCAGGGCCGCGACCTCTATATCGGTGCGCGGGCGGGCATATTGGCCAGCCCGAACACGCTGGTCTATGTCAAGGGCGGCTACACCAACACGAAGCTGGACGTCCTGGCCGGCAACACCAATGTCGAAACCGACACCAATTTCAAGCTGGACGGCTGGCGCATCGGTGCGGGCGTAGAGCGCGCCATCAACGCCAATACCTTCGCCAAGCTCGAATATCGCTATTCCAAATATGAGGATGCGCATATCGACTTCGCCAACGGCACGACGACGGACGAATTCGGCATCGACACCGACCGGCACCAGATCGTCGCGAGCCTGGGCTGGCGCTTCTGACGGGAGGGAGGGGCCGGTCGTTCCGGCCCCTTCGCCCCACGGCATGGCGCGCCGTCCTGTCGCCCTGCCTTCGAACCTGCTATGACGCTGCCCGTGCACAACGCCATTCCCCATCTTTATCCCGTCGGCATAGAGCCGGACGACATCGACTTCATGGGTCATGTCAACAATGCGAGCTATCTGAAATGGGTTCAGGCGGCCGTACTCGACCATTGGCGGGCGCTCGCTCCCACCGAGGCGGTCGCCCAGCACCTATGGGTCGCGCTCAAGCATGAGATCACCTATCGCAAGCCGACCTTCCTCAACGACGACGTCATCGCGACCGTCCTGCTGGAAAAGGTGCAGGGCGCGCGCGCCTTCTACGAAACGGTGATCCGCCGTGGCGAGGAAGTGCTGGCGGAGGTGAAGTCGAGCTGGTGCTGCCTCGACGCCTCCACGCTGCGTCCGGCGCGCCTGGCGCGGGAGGTGATCCAGCATTTCTTCGCGCCGGACGGGACATGACGTTTCGACCCTGAACGGGCCGCCTAAAGCGTCGCCTCTATCTCCCGCGCTGCAATATCCGGCTTTTCCGCCAGGCTGATCGGCCGTCCGACCACCAGGATCGAGGCGCCCCGGTCCAGCGCCTCGCGCGGCGTCACCGCGCGCTTCTGGTCGCCCATCGCGCCGCCTGCCGGCCGCACGCCCGGAACCACGAAGAACCCGTCAGGCCACGCCTTCTTCGCCAGCGCGACCTCCTCGCCGGAGCAGACGATCCCGTCCAGCCCCGCGCTGCGCGCCAGATCGGCCAGTCGCGCCACCTGATCCTCGGCCTTGCCGCCCACGCCGATGTCGAGCAGGTCTCCATCGTCCAGGCTGGTCAGCACGGTCACGGCGACCACCCGGGTCTTGGCCCCTGCCGCCGCCTTCGCGTCCTCCAGCATGGCGCGCCCGCCGGCGGCATGGACGGTCAGGATCGCAGGCTCCAGCACATGCAGCGCCTGCACCGCCTTGGCGACCGTGTTGGGAATGTCGTGCAGCTTCAGATCGAGGAAGACCGGCAGGCCGAACTTCATCATCTCATGCACGCCATGATGGCCGTGGGCGCAGAAGAATTCGAGGCCCAGCTTCAGCCCGCCCACATGATGACGCACCTGCTGCGCAAGGTCCTGAGCCTTGCGCAGGTCGGGCGTATCGATGGCGACATAGATGGGGCTGGTCATGCTGGTCCTGTGGTGGAGAGGGTAGGGGTCGCGGCCTTGTTGTCCGCGACGGCGAGGGATGGAGGGGCGGAAGACGAGGGGGCGGCGGTCGCCGCGACGAGCGCGCGCTCGGTGCTCTCCAGCTTGCGCTTCATGCGCCAGCGGGTTGCCCGCGCCATGATCCAGAAGGGCAGCGCACCCAGCAAATAGGCGCCGATCAGCAGGACCGGCAGTTTCGTTTCCATGACCAGGTCGCCCCAGAGATTCACTTCTACGCGCGTGTAATTGGCGACGCAGAATAGCGCGAGGGCGACGGCGATGACGACCCAGAAGGCAGTCCGCAGAAATTGCATCAACGCTCCTATAGCTGCTGAGCGGGCAGCTTAGGCGATTTTGTCGCGCTGCGGAAGCGCTTCGTCGGACGGAGGGAAGGCGATGCGCAGGGAAAGCGTCTTTTCCGCGCCCGGTTCGATGCTGTCCATGCCCCCCGGACGATTGACGGCATCGGGCATGTGGGTGACAGGTTCCAGGCAGAAATCCGGGGAAAGGGGCGGGCGATAGACATGGAACCATGACGCGCCCACGGCACTGAGCACGACCCGCGTCCTATCCCCTCGCCGGACGGTGGCGCTGCCGTCCCAGCCGCCATAGGCATTGTCGATCAGGCTGTTTCCCCGCACCCGCGCGCCCGCCGACCAGTCGCCGAGCGCGTCCGCGGCCATCTGCCGCACGGGCAGCATGTCGGCTGTCGCAAGCCACAGCCGGTCCGCCCGGAACTGGAGCGACGTGTCTTCGTCCGCCTGGAAATAGGGGTGGAAGCCAAGGCCCGCCGGCATGGCCTCATCGCTAATGTTGCGCAGCGTCAGGCTCATTTCGATGGCATGGTCGGACAGGGTGAAATGCTGCTGCGCTTCATAGGCCCATGGCCAGCCGCCATCGCCGTCATATCGGTGCGTGAGGTGCGCGCTGTCCTGCGCCGCCGCCGCGACGCTCCATGCCGAGGTCCAGCCGATGCCGTGGAGGCTGTGCGGATGGTCCCCGAAGTTGAGCGGCATCCGCACGTCGCGCCCGGCGAAACGAAAGCGGCCATGGGCGATCCGGTTGGTATAGGGCACCAACGGGAAGCTCGCCATCTGCAACGGATCGCTGCTGTCGGCCGGAGCGGCCCGCAATATGTCCGTCCCCGCGAAGCGAAGCGCCGCCAGCGATCCGCCGATGGCGGGGGCGAGCACGGCTTCCACCGCGCCCGCCTTCAGGGCGATCCGGCCGCTCAGCCGACCATGTCCTCAAGCTCGCGGCCTTTCGTCTCATGCACCAGGGCGCGAACGAAGAAGAAGGAGACGGCGGCGAAGAAGGCATAGCCGGTATAGGTGATCGCCAGGCCGGGCGAGACCGCCAGCGCCGGGAAGCTGACGGAGATCAGCGCATTGGCGATCCACTGCGCGAAGCCCGACACGGCAAGCCCCGATCCCCGGATCTGGTTCGGGAACATCTCGCCCAGCATCACCCACATGATCGGACCCCAGCTCATGTTGAAGAAGATCACGTAGAGATTGGCGGCCACCAGCGCGATCACGCCGTTATTGCCGGGCAGCGACACGGCGCCGTCGGCCGCCGTGACCGCCGTGGAGAAGGCATAGGCGACGGTCGCCAGCGTCACCGCCATGCCCGCCGATCCGATCAGCAGCAGCGGCTTGCGCCCGATCCGGTCGACCAGCGCGATGGTGGCAAGGCAGGCGCCGATCGACAGCACGCCCGACAGGATGTTGGTCTGGAGCGCATAATCCTCCGAAAAGCCGACCGCTTCCCACAGGGTAGCGCCATAATAGAAGACGACGTTGATGCCGACGAGCTGCTGGAACACGGCCAGGCCGATGCCGGTCCAGACGATGGGCCGGATCTTGCCGCTGGCCTTGTCGATCAGGTCGCTGAGCTTGGGCCGGTGATGATCGGCGGCCAGACTGTTGCGGATTTCGACCACCTTGCGCGATGCGGCTTCGGCGCCGAACAGGCGGGTGAGCACGGCCTGGGCGCGCTCCTCCTGCCCGCGCGCCACCAGATAGCGGGGGCTTTCCGGGATCACCAGCAGCGCCAGGAAGTAGATCGCGGCCGGAATGGCCTGGAGCCAGAACATCCAGCGCCAGGCGGGAAAGCCCAGCCACAGCTGCGCCGTCGATCCGCCGGCATAGCGCGCCAGCACGAAATTGGCGACGAACGCGCCGGTCAGGCCGGAGATGATCATCACCTGCTGCACGCTGGAGAGACGGCCGCGCACCGCCGCCGGAGTGACTTCGGAAATATAGACCGGGGAGATCACGCTCGCCGCGCCGACCCCCAGGCCGCCGACGATGCGCGCGACGATGAAGATGACGGACGATCCCGCCGCCCCCGCCAATATCGCGCTGACGAGGAACAGCGCGGCCGACAGCATCATCACCCCGCGCCGTCCGATCAGGTCGGCCATGCGCCCGGCCAGGAACGCGCCGATGGAGGAGCCCACCAGGATGGCGCCGACATTGACGCCGATGCCCAGCTTGCCGAGGTCGAAGGCGCTTTCCAGCCCCTTTTGCGTGCCGTTGATGACGCCGCTGTCATAACCGAACATGAACCCGCCGATGGTCGCCACGGCGACGATGGCGGCGATGAAGGCCATATTGACCTTATCGGCACTCCCTTCGGACATTCCTGCTCCTCCGATTTATATTCTAGATGGCTGCAATATAGGATGTTTGCCCGCGCGCGCCGGGATCGAAAGCGAAAAGATCACCGGCACAGGGCTGCGCGAGAAGCTGGTCCCTCGTCAAGCCCTTGCGTGCGGTGGTGGCATAGGCGACCGACAGGTCCGGTCCGCCAAAGGCGATCTTGGTGACATTGGCGACGGGAAAGCGGACCTCCGCCATCAGCCCGCCCGCGGGATCGTACCGCCGCGCGGCCCAGCCGGCGAACAGCCCGGTCCACAGGCAGCCTTCCGCATCGACGGTCGGTCCATCGGGATAGCCGGCGCCATCCTCGATCTCCGCGAACAGCGCCGTATCATGCAGCGTGCCGTCCGCCGCGATCCGCGTCCGCCAGATCCGCCTGCCCAGCGTGTCGGTGTGATAGAGCAGCGTGCCGTCCGGCGAGACGGCAGGACCATTGGTGATCGAGACGGGAGGCAGACCGCTTTCAGTCAGCCGGCCCTGGTGCAGCCTGTAGAAGCGCCCGCTATCGGCCTCCTCCCCATCGTCCATCGACCCGAACCACAGGCCGCCCGCCGGATCGACGGTGGCGTCGTTCAACCGGTTGCCGGGCCGGTCGGCCTCCGGCGCGTGCAGCAGCGTGAAGCCGGCGGCATCGGGATCGAACCGGTGCACGCCGGACTGGAGCCCGACGGCGAACGATCCGTCCTGCGCCGGAACGATCCAGCCGACCTGGCCCGGCGCGTCCCAACTGCGCGCGACGCCCAGATCAGGGTCGAAGCGGTGGATGCGCTTCTCCTTGATGTCGACGAACCAGAGCGCTGCATCCCGCGCCACCCAGACGGGCCCTTCACCCAGGGTCGCGCCGACGCTGAGGACGCTTTCCGGAACCGGGGCCATGGCCTCAGCGCCAGCCCGCATCGATGAAATAATCATGCCCCGTGCACATGCGCGCGTCGTCGGACGCCAGGAACATGGCCAGCGCGGCCACGTCCGCCGGCATGATCCGCCCGTCCAGGCATTGCGCGGCGACGATCTCCGCCTCGCCTTCGGGCGTGTACCATTTCATCTGCCGCGGCGTCTTCACATTGCCGGGGATGATGGTGTTGACGCGGATATTGTCGCGCCCCAGATCGCGGGCCAGACTGCGCGTCAGCCCCTCGATCGCCGCCTTGGCGGTCTGGTACAGCACCAGATCGGGCAGGGCGAGGTGCCAGCTTATCGACCCGAAGTTCAGGATCACCCCGCCGCCCGCGCGCTTCATCGCCGGGGCCACCGCCTGCGCCGCGAAGAAGAGGTGGCGCAGGTTCACCGCCATGCGCTCGTCCCAATAGGCGGGCGTGACATCCTCGATGCCGTGGCGGTCGTCATTGGCCGCATTGTTGATCAATATGTCGACGCCGCCAAGCTGCGCTTCCACCGTGGCGATCATGGCCTGCACGGCTTCGATGTCCCTGAGGTCGCAGGGGTGGAAGACGGGCGCGAAATCCGCGTCCTTCAGCCGTTCCGCGACGGCCCGGCCTTCTTCATGCGCAATGTCGCAAAAGGCGACCCTGGCTCCCTGGGCGGCAAAGGCTTCGACCAGCCCTTCACCGATTCCGCTGCCGCCGCCGCTGATGAAGACGCGCTTGCCCTTCAGGCTGGGATAGATGGCGCCGCTCATGCGAGCAGGCCCCGCTTGGCGAGATTGGCCATCAGCGCGGCAAGTCCGAATTTCCACGGCGCCGCCTGCTTCGACGTCACGACCCGGTTCACCAGCCGTCCCAGGCGCGGGGTGGAGATGGCGACGATGTCGCCCACCTTGTGGGTGAAGCCGCGTCCCGGTTCGTCGCGATCCTGGACGGGTGCGAACAGCGTGCCCAGGAACAGGGCCAGGCCGTCGGGATATTGATGCTCGGAAAGCGTCTGACGCACCAGTTCCAGCGGATCGCGGCTGATCTGGTTCATGCTGCTGGTGCCTTCCAGCCTGTAGCCTTCCGGGCCGTCGATGGTGAGTTCGACCACGGCATTGCGCACGTCATCGATGGTGAAATCATTGTCGAACAGCCGGACGAGCGGCCCCAGCGAACAGGATGCATTATTGTCCTTGGCCTTGCCGAGCAGCAGGGCGGAACGACCCTCCAGATCGCGCAGATTGACGTCGTTGCCCAACGTCGCGCCGACGGTCCGGCCGCCGGCATCGACGATCAGCACGATCTCCGGCTCCGGATTGTTCCAGTTGGAATCGGAACGGATGCCGATCTCCGCGCCCGCGCCCACCGTCGAGAGCACCGGCGCCTTGGTGAACACCTCGGCATCCGGGCCGATGGCGACCTCCAGATATTGCGACCAGAGCCCGTCTTCGATCAGCGCCTGCTTGAGCGCCGCCGCCTCGGCCGAACCCGGCACGACGGCGCGGATCGACCCGCCGACCCGCTCCTCAAGCCGCGCCCGGATTTCCGCCGCCGCGCCTGCTTCGCCGCGCGCCTGTTCCTCGATCACCCGTTCGATGGCGGAAAAGGCGAAGGTCACGCCGCAGGCCTTGACGCATTGCAGGTCGACCGGGCTCAGCAGCGGCAGGTCCAGCCTATCCAGCGCGCCCAGCGCCACGCCATTGGCGGTCCTGGCGGCAGGCAGCATTTCGACCAGTTGCGCGACAGTGGGGGCGACGCGGCTCATGTCATAGGCGATGCCGCCTTCGACCAATATGGGGGTTGGGCCATCCGCCGTTTCCACGCGGCCAAGGAACAGGCCAGACCGCCAGTCGGCGGGAAGGCAATCGAGCAAAGTGGAGACCCCCGGCATCATCGACTCCTAAGAACGTCCGTTATTGATAGCGCTACCACCACGACTGGCGGTCGAAGTCAAGGGTGCTGGGAGTCGTAGCCGCGGAACCGCCCCATCGCCCGCGCATTTCCTCCTGAAAAAGGAGGGAGCACGCTCATGGCCGCTCGCGCATATTGGCAGGGGCAGATTCGTCTGGCGCTGGTATCCATTCCGGTGGAGATCTATGCCGCCACCAAGTCCGGCGCGCAGATCGCCTTCCACCAGATACACCAGCCCAGCGGCAAGCGCGTCCGGTATGAAAAGACCGTTCCGGGCCTGGGTCCGGTCGATCCGGAGGACATCGTCAAGGGCTATGAGCTGTCCAAGGGCGACTATGTGCTGCTTCAGCCCGACGAGATCGACGCGGTGAAGCTGGAGAGCAAGAAGACGCTCGAACTCACCCAGTTCGTCGACGCCAGCGAGATCGATGTCCTCTATTATGAGCGGCCCTATTATGTCGTGCCCGCCGACGATCTGGCGGAGGAAGCCTTCATCGTCCTGCGGGAGGCGCTGCGGCGGACGAAGAAGGTCGGGCTGGGCCAGCTTGCCATGCGGGGCCGGGAATATATCGTCTCGCTGAAGCCTTGCGGCCGGGGCATGGTTCTGGAAACGCTGCGCTATGCCGATGAGGTGAACCGCGCCCAGAGCTATTTCCGCGACATAGAGGATGCGAAGCCCGACGCGGAGCTGCTCGACCTTGCCGAGACGCTGATCGAGAAGAAGACCGCGCCCTTCAAGCCCGACAGCTTCCACGACCGTTATGTGGACGCGCTGGAAAGGCTGATCGAAAAGAAGAAGAAGTCGAAGGGCCGCCGCGTCATAGAGGAGGAAGAGGAGGGCGCGGCTCCGCGCGGCAGCAATGTGATCGACCTGATGGCGGCGCTCAAGAAGTCGGTCGGTTCCGGCGCGGCTTCTTCCGCTGCGAAACCGGCGGCGAAGAAGGCGCCTGCCGCCAAGGCGCCCGCCAAGGCCACGACGCGAAAGACCCCCGCCAAGCCGGCCAGCCGAAAACGGGCCTGACCCATGGCCGATGCCGATCCGCTCAGCACCTATAACCGCAAGCGCGATTTCACCCGCACCCGCGAGCCGGCGGGCAAGCGCGTACGCAGCCACGGCAATGGCAACGGCTTCATCGTGCAGAAGCACGATGCGACCCGCCTGCATTATGACTTCCGCCTGGAAATGGATGGCGTGCTCAAGAGCTGGGCAGTGACGCGCGGCCCCAGCATCGATCCCGCGGACAAGCGGCTGGCCGTCCGCACGGAGGATCATCCGCTTTCCTATGCGACGTTCGAGGGGACCATTCCCAAGGGGGAATATGGCGGCGGCACCGTGATGCTCTGGGACGAGGGCACATGGGAACCCGTTCCGGGCAAGAGCGCGAGCGACATCGAAAAAGGGCATCTCCATTTCATCCTGCACGGGCAGCGGATGCGGGGCGAATGGCTGCTGATCCGACTGAAGCCGCGGGGCAGGGAAAAGGGAGAAAACTGGCTGCTGCGCAAGATCGAGGATGCCCATGCCGGCAGCGCGGACGAACTGACCGCGCGCGAGCTGACGAGCATCAGGAGCGGTCGCACCATGGCGGAAATCGCCGCCGGCACGCCGCCCATGTCGCTGAAGGGGAAGAGGGGAAAAGCCTTTGACGCGGCGATGGCGCAGGCCGACCGCGCCGTCCCGGCGAAAAGGCGCGCCAAGGCAGGGACGGGCCGCATGCCGGCCTTCCAGCCGCCGCAACTGGCGACGCTGGTCGATGCCGTGCCCACGGGCAATGGCTGGATGCACGAGATCAAATATGACGGCTATCGCTGTCTGGTTTCCGTATCGGGCGGGAAGGTCAAGATCTTTACGCGGTCGGGCCTCGACTGGACGGACCGGTTTGCGCCGTTGCCGGCGGAAATCGGGGCGATGAACCTGCCCGCCGCCTTGATCGATGGGGAAATCGTCGCCCCCGGCAGCGATGGGAATCCGGATTTCTCCACGCTTCAACAGGTGTTGAAGGGAGAGGGAAAGGCGGCGCTGCACCTGTTCGCCTTCGACCTGCTGCATCTGGACGGGCAGGATCTGACCGCCATGCCCAATATCGGCCGCAAGGAAAAGCTGGCCGGCCTGTTGGGGGAGGGTTCCGCCCATGTCCATGTCGGCGATCATGTCGTCGGCGCCGGCGAAAAGCTGTTCCACGCCATGTGCGGCGCAGGGCAGGAGGGGATCATTTCCAAGCGCGCCGACGCCGCCTATCGCGGTGCGCGCACGAAGAACTGGCTGAAGGTCAAATGCACCCGCCGTCAGGAATTCGTCATCGTCGGCTGGACTCCCAGCAGCGCCAGCGGCCGGTCCATCCGCAACCTGCTGCTTGGCCAACGGGAAGGGGATGGCCTGGTCTATGCGGGAAAGGTCGGCACGGGCTTCAACGCGGCCAACAGCGCCGGACTGATCGCCGCCCTGGGCAAGCGCGGGCGCAAGACCGCCGCGCTCAGCGTGCCGCGCAGCGAAAGCAGGGGCGCTCAATGGGTTCGCCCCGATCTGGTCGCTGAAATCGCCTTTGCCGAATTCACGGCGGAGAATATCGTCCGCCATGCCAGCTTCCTTGGCCTGCGCGAGGACAAGGCAGCCAGCGACGTTCGACGCGAGGAAGCCATGCCGACGCCCGAAGCCCGTAGCTCGATCCGGATCAGCAATCCCGACCGGCTGATCTTTCCGGAGGCGAAGATCACCAAGGGCGAGCTGGCCGATTATTACGCCCGCATGGGCGCGGCGATGCTGCCCTGGATCGCCCGCCGGCCGATCAGCCTGGTCCGCTGTCCGCAGGGCCGGGCGAAGAAATGCTTCTTCCAGAAGCATGACAGCGGCAGCTTCGGCGATCATGTCAAACATGTCCCGATCCGCGAGAAGGAAGGGAATGAGGAGGATTATCTCTATATCGAGGATATCGAGGGATTATTGGCCTGCGTCCAGATGGGCGCGATCGAATTTCATGGCTGGGGGTCCAGTGTCGCGGATGTCGAGCGGCCGGATCGCATGATCTTCGACCTCGATCCCGACGAAGGGCTGGACTTCGAGGATGTGAAGAAGGCCGCGCGGGACATCCGGCGGGCGCTGGAGGATCTGGGCCTCACCAGCTTCGCCATGCTGTCCGGCGGCAAGGGCATCCACGTCGTCGTGCCGCTGACGCCGCAGGCGCAATGGCCGGAGGTCAAGGATTTCGCGGACCGCTTCGCCCGCGCCCTCGCCGCCCAGGAACCGGACCGCTTCACCGCGACGATGAGCAAGGCGAAGCGCAAGGGCCGCATCTTCATCGACTGGCTGCGCAACCAGCGCGGCGCGACGGCTGTGCTGCCCTATGTGGTGCGCGCCCGCGAGCCGGCTTCCGTCGCCGCCCCCGTCACCTGGGAAGAGCTGGACGGGATCGACAGCGCCGCGCACTTCACGGTGAAGGATGCTGCCGTCCTGCTGGACCGCGCCTCTTCGCGGGACCTGCGCGGCTGGGGCGAGGCGCATCAGCCGCTGCCGGCGCATTAGGACGGCCTGCGTCAAATCCGACGGGGGCTGCACGCTCCGGATTTTTGCTGTCGCATCGGTGCGAAGGTAGAGTCGGTTGCCGACACGGCGCTTGGGCGGATTTTTGCCGCATTCGCCTTTTCTGCGCCTGTGCTTTGTTGCATATCGGGAATCACCATGACGAAGCCGACCGAAGAAGCGCCCGATAGCGGCGCCGCCGCCCCTGCCTCCACCTCCGAGACGTCCGACATGGCCTCCGCAGCGCGTAAATCGGCGGGCAAGGCGGTCTGGATGGGAACGGCCGTCGGCATAGGATCGGCCGCCATCGTCGCGGCGTTGCTCTACGCGAACAAGAAACGGGGCTGAAGCTCCCTCCGGGAAAGCGGAAAAAAAGGAGGCGGCATGGCCTTCGCTCCATGCCGCCTCATGATGCGACCCTTCCAGGGCTCTGTCCCCGCTCGGACGGGGAATTATCCTATGCCGCGCTGCCGCTCAGATAGGCGATCAGTTCCGGCTTGCTGACCGACATGCTCTTGTCCGCGTCGGCGGTGACGAAGGCGCCGTCGGCCCAGGCGGTCACTTCGGCGGGCGGAAGGGACTGGCCCGTCGCCTTCAGCTCCTGATCCTTGAGCGCCACCATCCATCGCGAAAATTCCGCCTTGTCGAGCTGCCCGTCATGATTCTGGTCATAGGCCGGAAATTCCGTATCGACGATGGATGCAACCGCATCGCCCGGCGCGGCGGGCTGGGCCTCATTCCCCTGCGGCGAGGCCGGAGCGGCTTCCTGCGGTGCGGCTGCCCCCGCCTGCGCAAGGGCGGGCGTTGCGGCCAGGAAGGCGCCCGTCAGAAGAAATGCGCGGATCATTATCTGCTCCAGAACCGATCGTCCGTATTTCACATGGGGTAATAGCCAGATAAAACATGTGGTTCCTGACTTTTTGTTCATGCCGCTCCACTCATCTTCCGATTCGCGTCGTTTCGCCGCCCGATCCTGCCATTAATGGGATGAAGTACGGGAAAGCGGCGCTTCCTGCCCCGCCCTCGCGGTCGATTTGCCCCGGAAAGGCGGGACTGCTAGGCGGCGCAGCGACATTCAACTCATGCACGCAGGATTCGCCCGATGGTCCCCCGTTACGCCCGCCCGCAAATGACCGCCCTCTGGGAGCCGGAAGCCCGCTTTAAAATCTGGTTCGAGATTGAGGCGCATGCGACCGAAAAGCTGGGCGAACTGGGCGTCGTGCCAGCATCCGCGGCCAAGGCGCTCTGGGACTGGTGGGCGACCAACCCCGCGATCGACGTGCCGGCCATCGACGCGATCGAGGCCGTGACCAAGCATGACGTCATCGCCTTCCTGACCTGGGTCGCGGAGCAGGTGGGCGACGAAGCCCGCTTCATGCATCAGGGCATGACGTCCAGCGATGTGCTCGATACCTGCCTTGCCGTGCAGTTGAGCCGCGCCGCCGACCTGTTGATCGAGGATCTCGACAAGCTGCTGGAGGTCATCAAGCGCCGCGCCTATGAGCATAAGCTGACCCCGACCATCGGCCGCAGCCATGGCATCCATGCGGAGCCGGTGACCTTCGGCCTTAAAATGGCAGAGGCCTATGCGGAGTTCAGCCGCTGCAAGGCGCGCCTGATCGCCGCCCGTGCCGAAGTCGCGACCTGCGCCATTTCCGGCGCGGTCGGCACCTTCGCCAATATCGACCCCCGCGTCGAGGAGCATGTCGCGGAAAAGCTGGGCCTTGCCATCGAGCCGGTGTCGACGCAGGTCATCCCGCGCGACCGCCATGCGATGTTCTTCGCCACGCTGGGCGTGATCGCCTCCTCCATCGAGCGGCTCGCCGTCGAGGTCCGCCACCTTCAGCGCACCGAGGTGCTGGAGGCGGAGGAATATTTCTCGCCCGGCCAGAAGGGCAGTTCCGCCATGCCGCACAAGCGCAATCCGGTGCTGACCGAGAATTTGACCGGCCTTGCCCGCATGGTGCGCAGCTATGCCTTGCCGGCGATGGAGAATGTGGCGCTGTGGCATGAGCGCGACATTTCGCACTCGTCGGTCGAGCGCTATATCGGTCCCGACGCCACCATCACGCTCGACTTCGCGCTGGGCCGGCTGACGGGCGTCATCGACAAGCTGCTCGTCTACCCTGAGCGGATGATGAAGAATCTCGACAAGATGGGCGGCCTGGTCCACTCGCAGCGGGTGCTGCTGGCGCTGACGCAGGCGGGCGTCTCGCGGGAGGACAGCTACCGCTATGTCCAGCGCAACGCGATGAAGGTGTGGGAATCGGACGGCCAGCTATCGCTGATGGAACTGCTGAAGGCCGACCCCGACGTCGCGGCCGCCCTCACGGCGGAGCAGATCGAAGAGAAGTTCAACCTCGACTATCACTTCCGCCAGGTCGACACGATCTTCCGCCGGGTATTCGGGGAATAGGATCGAACAGGCCCGGCAAGCCGTGCCGGGCCTGCCGGTTCCGTGCTGCTGTGAAAGCAGGAGCACGGTGCAGCCCTGGTGGATCGCTGCCGCGCTAGAACCCGGCCCTCACGAGAGAAAAGCCGTCAATGCGGAACGGCGTCCGACTGCCGCCGGATCAGTTCATAATCGAGCAGCAGATGCGAAGGCTTTTCCCCCGACTTGCCCTTGCGCGCCTTGATCTGCCGCACCAGCAATTCGACGGCGGCACGTGACATGGCGCTGATCGGCTGGCGGATCGTCGTCAGTTCGGGCCAGATCGTGGTCGCCAGCGACGTATCGTCGAAGCCGCAGACGGTCAGGTCGCCCGGCACGTCCAATCCGCTGCGATGGGCGATGGCGACGGCCGCCGCCGCCATGTCGTCATTGCTGGCGAAGATCGCGGTCGGCGGCTCGGGCAGCGCCAGAATGCGTTCCGCCGCATCCAGTCCGGAGCGATAGGTGAAATAACCCTGCTCGACCAGCCTCTCGTCCGGCTCGATACCCGCCTCCGCCAGCGCATCCCCATAGCCTTCGAACCGGCGCTGGCTGGCGCTCTGGTTCGGGTGGCCCTTGATGAAGCCGATGCGGCGGTGGCCCAGCGCGATCAGATGGCGCGTCATCGCCAGCGCCGCGGCATGGTCGTCGATGCTGACGGCCGACATGTCTGCTGGCGCTTCCCCGGTGGCGACCGCGACCGCGACGATGTCCGCCGCCTTCAGCGCATCCTTCATGGCCTGATGATCGCACAATGGGGGCGGAAGGATGACTCCGTTGATCCGGCCGCGCAACAGATGGTCGACCACCGTGTCGATGGCGGTTTCCTCATCCCATTTCTCCACCACCAGATCGACCCCGCTGCGGCTCGCCTGGTCCAGGCTGCCGACCAGGAATTCGCTCAGATAGGAAGCCGACGGGTTGCTGTAGAGCAGGCCGATACGGGTTTCGTCCCCGCCCGCCAGACTGCGCGCGGCGGCGCTGGGCGAATAGTTGAGCGCGGCGATGGCCGCTTCCACCTTTTCCTTGGTGGCGCTTCTCACGATCTGTTCGCCGTTGATGACGCGGGACACCGTCATGGGCGACACACCCGCATGTTTCGCAACATCGTTGATGGTAGGGGCGTTGCGCTGCCGCCTAGAGCTTCTCGGTTCCATGAGCGTAATGGTAACGGGAAGCTCGCCCGATACTAAGCAAAATCCTCCAACCCGCTTACGGACCGGTCAGGCGCGGCTCCTGTTCCGGGGATGGCCGCCCGCATCCAGCACGGTTTCCATCGCGACATAGGTGGAGGTGCTGGCGACATGGGGCAGGCTGGAGATCTTCTCGCCCAGCACGGCGCGGTAACGGCGGATGTCGGCCGTCCTCACCTTCAGCAGATAATCGAAGCTGCTAGCGATCATATGGCATTCCTCGACCTCGGGAATGCGGCGGACGGCGGCATTGAACTCATCCAGCGCCTTTTCGCGCGTGTCGGACAGCTTCACCTCCGCAAAGGCGACATGGTCCATGCCCAGCTTCGCGGGATCGACGATGGCGCGAAACCCGCGGATCACCCCGGTGTCGATGAGGCGACGCAGACGAACCTGACAGGGCGTCTTGGACAGGCCCACCGTCTGGGCAAGATCGGTGACTGTCATGCGGCCATCCTCGACCAGGGCGGCGACGATCTTCCGATCGAACTCGTCCATTTCGATCGTCGTCGGCTGATTTTTCATGGATTGCGCCGTGGGAGCAAGTTGTCGCGAAAAGCCATGCATTTTCCGACAAGGATGATGGTCGGGGAGAGAGGATTCGAACCTCCGGCCCCTGCCTCCCGAAGACAGTGCTCTACCAGGCTGAGCTACTCCCCGACCGATAGCGGGTCCGTTTCGAGGCGGTCCCGCTGGGCAGGCCGCAGCCTATAGAGGCGGCTTTTCCGGCTGGCAAGCGGCCGATGCGGTTTTTTTTGGGCAGCTTATAAAAGCCCCGCCTGGCGGAAGCTGAAACGGCCTTTTCCGGTGTGGATCACATGGTCCGCCAGTGCGATCTCGATCGGCCGCAGGCGTTTCGACAGGGTCCGGGTCAGCCGGATGTCGGCCCAGCGGGGAAGGGGGCTGCCCGGCCGTTGCTGTTCGATCGCGAGCCAATGGCTTTCCCATCGCATTAGCGCGCCCACGGTGCAGTGCCAGTCCTGATCGGCGCGCAGCCGGTGGAGTGGGCGCCATTCCTCGTCCAGGACGAGGAGGTTTAGGGAAACGCATTCACGCATGCGCGGCAGAATGGGCTTGCGCCGCGTGAGCGGTAGGGGAAGGCTGATCCCTTTCCGACCGGATGGCGGACAATTTGATCCGTTTCGCAGCATTTGGCGTCGGCGGGCCGCTTCGCTACAGGAGGGGACATTCGCCAGAATCATGAAAGTGTCCGCATGGCATCCTTCCCGCCCCATTATGAGCAGCAATATCTGGACCTGATGCGGCAGATCTGGCGGCATGGGGATGAGCGGATCGACCGGACGGGCGTGGGCACGCGGTCGATATTGGGCGCGACGATGCGCTTCTCCCTGGCCGACGATGCGGTGCCGCTGCTCACCACCAAGCGGGTCTACTGGAAAGTCGCGGCGCGGGAGATGCTCTGGTTCCTGACCGGCGACACCAACATTCGCGAACTGGTGCGGCAGGGCGTGCATATCTGGACCGACTGGCCGCTCGACAGCTATCGCCGGGCCACGGGCGAGGAGATCGACCGCGATGCGTTCGAGGCGCGGATCGTCGAGGATGAGGCTTTCGCGGCGCGTTGGGGCGATCTGGGGCCGGTCTATGGCGCGCAATGGGTGAATTGGCCGCGCTATGAGGAGGTCGGGGACGGGCTCTACCGCCGGGCCGCGCAGGGACATAACCAGATTGCTGATCTGGTCGAGGCGATCCGGACCAGTCCCGGATCGCGGCGTTTGCTGTTCACTGGCTGGAACGTGGCAGAAGTATCGCGCATGGCGCTGCCGCCCTGCCACATGACCTATCAGTTCCAGGTGGCGAACGGGCGCCTGAACGGGCTGCTGTTCCAGCGGAGCTGCGATCTGGGGCTGGGATTCGCTTTCAATATCTTCGGCCTGTCGATGATCACCCGGATGCTGGCGCAGCAATGCGAACTGGAGGCAGGCGAGATCGTCTGGCAGGGCGGGGACGTGCATCTCTACCTCAACCATGCCGCGCTGGTGGAGGAGCAGATCGAGCGAATTCCATCGGGCAGCCCCAAATTGCGGATCAACCGTCGGCCTTCGAGCATTTTCGACTATCGGATCGAGGATTTCGAAGTGGTCGATTATGCACCGCAAAGGCATATCGCCGCCCCGGTCGCCGTCTAGCGGAGGACGAGGCGCGGCCAAATGGGTCAGTAAGGCTTGCCTTTGCGGGTGTTGTAATATAATAATTGCAATGAGCAATATTATTGCAATGCACAAAAGGAGGCAGGATGAGCGACCGGATCGATTCGGACGCCGGAATGGAAGGGGCGGGGCGTAATCTGCCGCCGCTTCGGCTGCATGTGCCGGAGCCGAAATTCAGGCCGGGCGACACCGCCGATTTCAGCGATTTCGACATTCCGCCCGCGGGTGCGCAGCCAAGGCCGGACGAGACCGCGCAGCCGGGCGACATGCGCGACCTTGCCTATGGGCTGGTCCGGGTGCTGGACGAGGAAGGGGCGGCGGTCGGCCCCTGGGATCCGAAGCTGCCGCCCGAAACGCTGCTGAAGATGCTGCGGGCCATGGCGCTGACCCGGGCGTTCGACGCGCGCATGTTCCGCGCGCAGCGGCAGGGCAAGACCAGCTTCTACATGAAGTCGACGGGTGAGGAAGCCGTGTCGATCGGCGCCGCGGCTGCACTGGCCAGCGACGACATGTGCTTCCCCAGCTATCGCCAGCAGGGCATATTGATCGCGCGTGGCTGGCCCATCGTCGACATGATGAACCAGATCTATTCGAACAAGGGCGACAGGCTGAAGGGGCGCCAGCTTCCCATCATGTATTCGGCGCGGGAGGCGGGGTTCTTCTCCATTTCCGGCAACCTCACGACCCAATATCCGCAGGCGGTGGGCTGGGCCATGGCCAGCGCGGCGCGGGGCGACACGCGGATCGCGGCGACCTGGTGCGGGGAAGGGTCCACGGCGGAGGGCGACTTCCATTCCGCCTGCACCTTTGCCAGCGTCTATCGCGCGCCCGTGATCATGAATGTCGTGAACAACCAGTGGGCGATCAGCAGCTTTTCGGGCTTTGCGGGCGCCGAAGCGACGACCTTCGCGGCGCGGGCCATCGGTTATGGCATTGCCGGCCTCAGGGTCGACGGCAACGATGCGCTGGCGGTCTATGCCGCGACGCGCTGGGCCGCCGACAGGGCACGGGCCAATGCGGGCCCGACCCTGATCGAACATTTCACCTATCGGGTCGAAGGGCACAGCACGTCGGACGATCCCAGCGCCTATCGTTCCGCCGACGAGGCGAGCTATTGGCCGCTGGGCGACCCCATCGCACGGCTGCGGAAACATTGCATCGCGCTCGGCATCTGGGACGAGGAGCGGCATGCGGCGATGGACAGGGAACTGGCCGAAACGGTCCGCGACGCGGCGCGGGAAGCGGAGAAGAACGGCATCCTCGGCCACGGCCTGCACCACCCGATGGAATCGATGTTCGAGGATGTGTTCGAGGAAATGCCCTGGCACCTGCGCGAGCAGCAGCAGCAGATGCTCGACGAATGGAAGGCAGCCGGCCTGTGAGCGACATGATGAGCGAAGCGGTTACGGAAACCCACGGCGATACGGTGCAGATGAACATGATCCAGGCGATCAACAGCGCTCTGGACGTGATGATGGAGCGCGACCCCGACGTGGTCGTGATGGGCGAGGATGTCGGCTATTTCGGCGGCGTCTTCCGCGCAACGGCGGGCTTGCAGCAGAAATATGGCAAGAACCGCGTGTTCGATACGCCGATCACCGAATGCGGCATTATCGGCGTCGCGGTGGGCATGGGCGCCTATGGCCTGAGGCCAGTGCCGGAGATCCAGTTTGCCGACTATATCTATCCCGCGCTGGACCAGCTTGTGTCGGAAGCGGCGCGGCTCCGCTACCGATCGGCGGGGGAGTTCATCTCGCCCATGACGGTGCGCTCGCCCTTTGGCGGCGGCATATTCGGCGGGCAGACGCACAGCCAGTCGCCCGAAGGCATCTTCACCCATGTGTCGGGCGTGAAGACGGTGATCCCGTCGACGCCCTATGACGCCAAGGGCCTGTTGATCGCGGCCATAGAGGATAATGATCCCACGATCTTCTTCGAACCCAAGCGCATCTACATCGGGCCGTTCAACGGCCATTACGACGCGCCGGCCAAGAGCTGGGCGGGACATGCGCAGGCGCAGGTGCCGACGGGCTATTATCGCATAAGCCTGGGCGAGGCGCGGGTGGCGCGAGCGGGCGAGGCGCTGACCATAATCTGCTATGGCACGATGGTTCATGTGGTCGAGAATATGGTTGCCGAAATGGGCGTGGATGCGGAAATCCTCGACCTGCGCACGCTGGTGCCGCTGGACATCCAGGCGATCGAGCGGTCGGTGCGGAAAACCGGGCGTTGCCTGATCGTGCATGAAGCCACGCGGACAAGCGGCTTTGGCGCGGAATTGATGGCGCAGGTGCAGGAGCGGTGCTTCTACCATCTCGAAGCGCCGATCGAGCGCGTCACCGGTTTCGACACGCCTTATCCGCACAGTCTGGAATGGGCCTATTTCCCCGGCCCGGTGCGAATTCGCGAGGCCATCAACAAGATTTTGAAGGATTGAGGGGCTGTCATGGCGCTTTTTACGTTCAGGTTGCCGGACATCGGTGAAGGCATTGCGGAAGCGGAGATCGTCGGCTGGCATGTGAAGGTCGGCGACCGAGTCGAGGAAGACCAGCCGATCGCCGACATGATGACCGACAAGGCGACGGTGGAAATGGAATCGCCGGTTGCCGGCACGGTGGTCCGGCTGGCCGGGGAGCCGGGACAGCAGATCGCCATCGGTTCCATGCTGGTGGAGATCGAGACGGAAGGAGAGGGCGAAGCCTCTGCTCCCAATGTCGAGGCAGCTCCGCCGCCCGCGATCACGGCGCCCCTGCCTGAAGCGGCGGGGGAGGGCGGCGAGCGGGGCGATCCTGCCCCAGCCGTTGCTGAGGAAAGGCCGGCCGCGCCCATGCCCTCCGCTAACCTCTCCCAGCAGGGGAGGACGGCTGCGAAGGCCGATGTGCTGGCTTCGCCCGCCGTTCGGGCGCGCGCCAGGGAACTGGGCATCGACCTTTCCCAGGTGAAGCCGAGCGGCGATCATATCCGCCATTCCGATCTCGACGCCTTTCTCCTTTACGGATCGGGGCAGGGCTATCGGCCGGCCGGGCGCTCAGGAAGGCGCGCCGACGAGGAGGTCAAGGTCATCGGCCTGCGCCGCCGCATCGCGGAGAACATGGCCGCCTCCAAACGCGCCATCCCGCATTTCTCATATGTCGAGGAGATCGACGTCACCGCGCTGGAGGAAACCCGCGAGCAACTGAATGCCCATCGCGGCGACAAGCCGAAGCTCACCCTGCTGCCGCTGCTGATCGTGGCGATCTGCCGCGCTCTGCCCGAATTTCCCATGCTGAACGCGCGCTATGACGATGAGGCGGGCGTGGTGACGCGCTATGGCGCCGTGCATATGGGGATTGCGACCCAGACCGACGCTGGACTGATGGTGCCGGTGATCCGCGATGCGCAGGACCGCAATGTCTGGCAGCTCGCGGCGGAGATAAAAAGGCTGGCCGACGCGGCCCGCACGGGCAAGGCGAAGTCGGAGGAACTGTCCGGCTCGACGCTGACCCTCACCTCGCTGGGGCCGCTGGGCGGGGTGGCGACGACGCCGGTCATCAACCGGCCGGAAGTGGCGATCATCGGGCCGAATCGCATTATCGAGCGGCCGGTGTTCCGGGGCCGTGAAGTGGTGCCCGCCAAGCTCATGAACCTGTCGATCAGTTGCGACCATCGGGTGGTCGACGGTTGGGACGCGGCGAGCTTCGTCCAGGCGGTGCGGAAGTTGCTGGAAACGCCTGTCCTGCTGTTCGCGGATTAGGCTATTGGTGGTGGTGAGGGATGGCGGAACGCGGCCTTCTCCGTGCTGCCGGCCCCCTTATCGGCCGTTATCCGCCAGCACGTCCACGCTCGTCTTGCCGTCGGCCGCTTGCGTGAACAGGAGCAGGAAGGCGCTGCCGTCATCCTTGCGCGAGCCGCCCAGTACATGGTCGCCGCCCATAACCTTGTGTTCGGCATCGAAACCCGCGCGGCGCGCCTGGGTATAGTAGAAGTCCATCACGCTCTGCCATGGGACAGGGGTCACGAATGTCGCCGCGCGCAGCGTGCATCCGTCCTTTTCCGCGCCCGCCGCTTCCGTCAGCTGCGCGCCCGGATAGACGGTGAACGGTTCCGGCAGACGGCTGGCCCATTGCGCACCATGGATGAGTCGCTCGCGGCAGAAGGCGTTGCCGCCCGGCTTCTTCTGCTCGCTGGCGACGGCGGCGAGCGACGATTCGGATTCCTTCGCCTCCCCTTCGGCCGGCGCAGGCGTGGCGAGCAGCGTGCCGCCGGCGAGCTTGACGGATGCCGCCAGCGCAGCGGCGGCCTCGCCCTTCAGCGCAGGGAGTTTGGCGGTACGCTGCGGCTGGCCGGCGAGCCGCGGATCGACCACGACCTGGTTGGCGAGCGCGTCCACCGCATTATTGGTGAGCTGGGCGTCGAGCGCGTTCAGATCATCCTCCTTCTTGCCGCAACCCGCCAGCGGGAGGGCGACAAGCATCGCCAGAACATAGAAAGATCGCACAGGCGCCATGGCTTCACTCCTTCGTAAACAGGGGATGAAGAGCAAAGGTTAATTTTCCGTTAGGGATATTGGTGAATCCGGAAATTCGATCCTGGGGCGGGCCAGTCTCTGCCAACTGGCCCGGCCGTCCGCCTTGCCCTGGGCCTGCCGACACGCCATTTGTGCGACCATGCTCAATATCCTGTCAGCTCTGATCGGCCTCGTCACCCTGATCCTGATGATCCCGGCGGTCTTTCCGCTGCTGGGGGCGCTCAACTGGCTGCTGGTGCCGGTCGCGCTGCTGGGCGCCTTTGTCGGTATGTTCTCGACCAGGAATGGCGGGCGCAATTTCTGTCTGGTCGTGGCGGCCTTCGGTGCACTGCGGCTGTTTCTGGGCGGAGGCATCCTCTGAATTCCTCCCCGCCATCGGAACAGGCGGCCCGCCGCGGCCTCATCGCGGCGGTGGCCGCCTACTGCGCCTGGGGGCTGCTGCCGATCTATTTCAAGCTGCTGCATCATGTGAATGCGGTGGAGATCGTCAGCCAGCGCGTGCTCTGGTCGCTGCTGTTGATCCTGGCGCTATTGCTGATGCGGCGCAACCTTGTCGAGTTGGTTACGATATTGCGCGACCGGCGGCTTCTTTCGGCCCTCGCCGCATCGGCCGTCCTGATCGGCATGAACTGGCTGACCTATGTCTGGGCGGTGAACGCCGGGCATGTGCTCGCCGCCAGCCTGGGCTATTTCCTCAATCCGCTGGTCACCGTCGGGCTGGGCGTGCTGCTGCTCCACGAAAGACTGCGACGAGGGCAGTTGGCGGCGGTGGGAATAGCCGCGGTCGGCGTCGCCATCATGGCGGCGACCGCCCTCACGACGCTTTGGATCAGCGTGGCGCTGGCGCTGACCTTCGCCTTTTACGCGCTGATCCGGAAATTGACGCCGGTGGCGCCGATGGTGGGGCTGGGTGTCGAGACATTGCTGTTGATGCCGCCGGCCATGGCCTATCTGTTCTGGCTGTCGGGGCATGGCGGCGTCGGCTTCGGGCAGGACATGCCGACCACCATCCTGCTGATCGCCGCCGGCGCGGTAACGACAGCGCCGCTGCTGCTGTTCGCGACCGCCGCCCACCGGCTGCCCATGGCGACGCTCGGCCTGCTGCAATATCTGGCGCCTTCCCTGCAGTTCCTGTGCGGCATATTGCTGTTCGGGGAAAAGCTGACGGCGGGCCAGATGGCGAGCTTTGCGCTGATCTGGCTCAGCCTCATCCTGTTCGCGGCGGACGGCCTGACCGCTGCCCGCCGCAATCGCCTGGCTACGGTTTAGGCGAACTCGGTCGCTTCGAACCGGACAGGCTCGCCCACCGCCTGGTTGGCCAGTGCGTCCTCCCACATCACGCGATGCCCGCGGATGATGGTGCCGATGGCCTTGCCCGTCAGTTCCATGCCCTCGAAGGGCGACCAGCCGCAGCGCGAAGCCAGCCAGTCGCTGCCGATGGTCCAGCGCTTCTTCAGGTCCACCACGGTGAAGTCGGCATCATAGCCTAGGGCGATGCGGCCCTTGCCCACCAGGCCGAAGACGCGCTGGGGTCCGGAGGAGGTCAGTTCGATGAAGCGGCGCAGCGACAGCCGTCCCTCCGCCACATGGTTGAGCAGCAGCGGGACCAGCGTCTGGATGCCGGGCATGCCGCTGGGCGAGCCGGGATAGGGTTTCGCCTTCTCCTCGATCGTGTGGGGGGCATGGTCGCTGCCCAGCACGTCGGGCACGCCCTGGTTCAGCCAGTGCCACAGACCGTCGCGATGCGCGCCGGACCGGATCGGCGGGTTCATCTGCGCATAGGTGCCAAGGCGGGGATAGGCGTCCTCCGCCGCCAGGGTCAGATGCTGGGGCGTCACCTCGCAGGTCGCTATGTCCTTGTGACGGGCGATATATTCCAGTTCGGCGGGCGTCGTCACATGCAGGATATGGATGCGGCGGCGGGCCTTGCGGGCAAGGTCGATGATCCGCTTCGTCGCGATCATCGCGCTTTCATCGTCGCGCCAGACGGGGTGGGAGGACGGGTCGCCCTCCACGCGATGATCCTTGCGGGCGTTCATCCGCGCCTCATCCTCGGCATGGATGGCGACGCGGCGGGTGCCGCTGGCCAGCACGCGCGACAGGGCGTCGTCATCGTCGACCAGCAGGCTGCCGGTCGAGGCGCCCATGAAGATCTTGACCCCCGACGTGCCGGGAATCCGCTCCAGCTCCTTCAACCGCTCGGCATTATCGGCGGTGGCGCCGACATAGAAGGCATGGTCGCACCACATGCGGTGATGGGCGCGCTTCAGCTTGTCGTGCACGCGATCGGCGGTGTCGGTATTGGGGTTGGTGTTCGGCATTTCGAACACGGCGGTGACGCCGCCCAGCACCGCGGCGCGGCTGCCCGATTCCAGGTCTTCCTTATGCTCCAGCCCCGGTTCGCGAAAATGGACCTGGCTGTCGATGCAGCCGGGCAGCACGTCCAGGCCGGTGCAGTCGATCACCTCTGCTGCGTCGCCCAGCGCCGTGCCGATGGCGACGATCCTGCCGCCGCGCACGCCCACATCCACGCTTTCCGCCCCGCCAGGAGTGTGCACGGTGCCGTTCTTGAGGAGAAGGTCGAAAGTCATGTCGGTCTCGCCAGCTTGGGGGTGGGCTTGGATATGATGGGCGATTGTCCTACCTAAAGCCGATGACCGGCACCACCCTTACCGACCGCGCTCTCCTCAGAATTTCCGGCGAGGAGGCGAAAAGCTTCCTTCAGGGCCTGCTCACCCGCGATGTGCTGGGGCTGAAGGAAGGCGAACCGCGCTGGACCGCGCTGCTGACGCCACAGGGCAAGGCGCTGTTCGACTTCATCCTGTGGGCGGATGGCGAGGATGTGCTGATCGATTGCGAAGCGAGTCAGGCGGAAGCCTTGGCGAAGCGTCTGACGATTTACCGGCTGCGGCGCAAGGTCGCCATTGCTCGGGCCGATGAACTGGCGGTGCATTGGGCGCTGGAGGCGTCCGGCAAGCCTTTCGACCCACGCCTGTCGCAACTCGGCCATCGCTGGATCGCGCCGCCGGATGAGGGCGATGCTTCGGCGGCATTTCGGGCGCACCGGCTGTCGCTCGGCATATTCGAGGGGGTGGGCGAACTGGGACAGGACCAGATCCTATGGCTGGAAACCAATGCCGGCGAACTGGGCGGGGTCGATTATGACAAGGGATGCTATGTTGGGCAGGAAAATACCGCCCGCATGCATTATCGCAACAAGGTGAACCGGCGCCTGGTCGCGGTGCCGCTGGCGCAGGCTGACGAGAAACGGCAGAAGGCCGCGCTGGCCGATCTTGGCCTCTCCATCGAATTGCGGCGGGTGGAGGATGTCGATCCCGCGTTCCTGCCCGGCTGGCTCGCCGGGGCCGTGGCGGATCAGGCCGCCGGATGAAGCGCGCGCTTTTCGCGCTGCTGGGCGCGTGGCTGCTGATCGTTCCCGCTCAGGCGGAAACGCGCTGGACGCTGGTCCGAAGCTATCCGCACGATCCCGGCGCCTTTACCGAGGGGCTCTTCTACCATGACGGCGTCCTGTACGAGAGCACGGGCCTGGAAGGCGAGTCGGAGATTCGGAAGGTCGATCCCAAAAGTGGCAAGGTGCTGAACCGCCGGATCGTTCCCCGCCCTTATTTCGGGGAAGGCATCGTCAACTGGAAGGATCGGCTGATCAGCCTGACCTGGCGGCATCGGCAGGGTTTCGTCTGGAAGCTCGATGATTTTTCGCCGGTTTCCCAGTTCCGTTATGCAGGGGAAGGCTGGGGGCTGACGCAGGATGGGCGCAGCCTCATCATGAGTGACGGCACCGCGCAATTGCGGTTCCTAGACCCGGAAGGGCTGACCGAAGAGCGCCGGATCACGGTGACATGGAACGGCCGCCCGGTGGAGCGGCTCAATGAACTGGAATATGTGAAGGGCGAGATCTGGGCCAATATCTGGTACGACACCCATATCGTCCGGATCGATCCGCGCACGGGCGCGGTGATCGACTGGCTCGACATCGCGCCGCTCCTGAAGGCGAGCGGCGCGAAGGACAGCGAGGCGGTGGCGAACGGCATCGCCTATGACGCGAAGACCGACCGGCTGTTCGTGACGGGCAAGAACTGGGCCAGGCTGTTCGAGATCAGGATCGGGAAATGAATTGGGTGGCGGGCGTATTGGGAGCGGGGCGGTAAGGGCGCCTATTGGCCAATTACACCCGGATCGCCGTACCGTTAACGAACAGTAGCCCGATAGCTTAGCCGACCGCTCTCCCCCGGTGAAATCTCGTCCAGCACGGTCCAGCGGACATGGGTGATGTCGGCAGGCACGGCCCGACGGGTTCCGCCCAGCGGCGTTGGCAGCCAGAGCTCGGCAAGGCGCCCCCAATGAGCACCCCCATCCACCGAAACCTGCATGGCCGGATCGCTGATGTCGAGTTGCGTACCGCGCGGCACGGCATTGGTGACGGCCAGGCCGCGCACCGGACGATTGCCCTCATTGCGCCAGTTGACGACGAAGATAAGCTGGTCGCCCGATCCTGCACGGTCGGCGCTTTCCAGCACGCGGCGGGCGCGGCCGTTGACGTCGGTGCTGACCCGCTCCACGAACATCTGCCGCTCCAAACGGATCTCCTGCCGTGCCGACGCAAGCTGCGGCGCCGCCGTGCAGGCGAGAGCGACGAGCCAAGCCCCCAATTTCATCCCAGTCCCCCAAGCTGTTTCCCGGCCGAATGTGGCAGCAGGTGCCGAAGATTTGGTTAAGGTCTTGTTTCCCTTGCTATCGGCCTGTTTCGCTGATGTAAATCGTCGGGCCTAAATTGACGGACCGGTGCCGCCGGTGCAGAAAAAGGGCGGCGGGCAAGGACATTTCAGGCGTGACACCCCAGGAACAGCAGGAGATCAACCGGCGGCGGGACCGCTTGCTGGCGTCGATCGCGCTGACGACAGGAATCGGGCTGGTCCTGGCGCTGCCCTTCGCCTTAAGGGAGGGGGCGGAGTTCTTCCTGCCGCTGACCGCCGCGCTGGTGATCGCCATTGCGCTGGTTCCGTTCCTGGAATGGATGGAGCGGCGGCGCGTCCCCTCCGCACTGGCGGCGCTGATGGCGGTGATCGCCTTCCTGCTGGTGGCGAATACCGCCCTCGTGCTGATCGTCGTCCCGGCGGCCGACTGGTTCCGGCTGTTGCCCGAGCGCCTTCCCCAGATACAGAATAATCTCGCTCCGTTGATCGATTTCTATTCGCAGCTTCAGCGCTTCGTCGACGAAACGGTGCAGATGCTGGCGACCGGGCCGGTGGCGGCGGCGCAGACGGCGGCGGTGGATGCGCCCCGATCGCTCCTGCAGTTCGCGGCTACCTCCGCCCCAGCGGCGATCATCCAGATGGTGTTCGCGTTGCTCATCATCTATTTCTTCCTTGCCGGCTGGACGCGACTGCGGCGGCGGACGATCAACAGCCGGGGCAGTTTCGATGGCGCAATGGCGGTGGCGCGGGTGATCCAGAATGTGGTCGACGCGACATCCGCCTATGTCCTCACCATCGCGACGATCAACCTGTGCCTTGGCTTGGCGGTGGCGTTGGCGTTGTGGCTGATCGGCATGCCTTCGCCGCTGATGTGGGGCGGAATTGTCGCGCTGCTGAATTTCGTTCCCTATTTCGGGCCGATGCTGGCGGCCGCCTTGCTGGCGCTCGGCGGGCTCATGGTGTTCGACGATGTGTGGAAGGCGCTGCTGCCTGCGGCCTTACAGGTCGGATTCCATCTGGTTGAGGCCAACGTCATCACGCCGACGATATTGGGACGGCGGCTTACCATGAACCCCCTGCTGATTCTGGTGTCGCTGACCTTCTGGGGGTGGGTGTGGGGAACGCCGGGCGCCTTGCTGGGCGTGCCGTTGCTGATCATCATCCAGACAGTCGTGTCGGCGGCCGGAACACCGGACATCGCCGGTTTCCTGTTCGAGCGCGGTACGCTGACGGTCGACCCGCGCAAAGAAAATGACGAAAGCCGTGAAACTGATGTTGCAGGCAGTTGACAGGGGGAATGGGGCCGCATAGATGCCCGCCCACACCGAACGCGGGTGTAGCTCAGTTGGTTAGAGCGCCGGCCTGTCACGCCGGAGGTCGCGGGTTCGAGCCCCGTCACTCGCGCCATTTTCCTCATGGGGGAAGTGGAAGGTTTTCCAGATCAGCATCGTCTGGTGGCCATTGAGGTCATGCCAAGATGCCGCCCTGCGCGGGTGTAGCTCAGTTGGTTAGAGCGCCGGCCTGTCACGCCGGAGGTCGCGGGTTCGAGCCCCGTCACTCGCGCCACTTTCCTTTATAATGGATATGGCTGGAAATTGGCCAATTCAGGACCTTCCCCTCCCGTAAACGGGAGGGGGAATGTCCTGATTCCACCCATCCCCGCCTTCAAAATCCCCGCCAGCGTCCCGTCTCCATCCAGGCGAGCAGGCGCTTCAACGGGAGCACCCAGATCCATATCAGGCCCAGGAAAACATAGACCGGCACCTGCACCATCATCGGCAGTCGTCCGATCAGCGCCGACAGGCTGCCCACAAGCACGGCCCAGAGCGCGATCAGGCCCAGGATCACGAACATGCCCACCGGCTTGCGCCAGCTCGGCTTGTAGGCTGGCCGGGGGTCCGTGCTCATGCTTCATATCCTTCGATCAGTTCGACTTCGGTCAGGATCAGGTGCAGCGGCAGATCCCATGGGTCCGCGGGCAGATCGTCATGCTCCTGCACCGACCAGCCGAGGCCGATCCTCAAGGCATCCGGATAGCGGGCGAACACCCGGTCATAATAGCCGCCCCCTTGCCCCAGCCGGTTCATCGCCCGGTCGAAGCCGATCAGCGGCGCGATGATGACGTCGGGGGTAGCCGGATCGCCCACCGGTTCGGGATGGCTGGTGCCGAACAGGCCGGGGAAAAGCTGTTCCTCCGGGTTCCAGCGCACGAAATCCATGCTGCCAAGCCGATCCAGTACGCGGGGCAGGGCCAGCGTCTTGCCCATGGCCTGCAAGGGCGCGGCCAGCCTTTGCGCGGGGGCTTCATCGTCGAGGCCCATATAGAGAGCCACCACCTCAGCGTCCGCCAGCCGATGCGCGAGGGGCGAAGGGACCACCTTGAACGCCAGCCGGTGCGCCAGCGGATCGAGCGAAGCCACGAAGGCGCGACGCCTCTGCCGGGCGATGGCACGCAGGGTCGCCTTGTCGGTGTCGTCGCTCATCGGGGGCCTTGAATTGCGGGAGGAGGTGACGGGACCGCCTCGGCCGTGTGCTGGAAAATCCTCTGACGCCTCAACGTCAGGTGGGAACCATGTAGATCGGGCCAGAGCCCGCCCAGGGACAGTCCCCGTGGATGTGATTATCGCCTCAGGGATGTTCGCTAAAGCTCGATACCGCGCAGTGCCCGTCGCCTCTCTATTTAGGCCTGAGGAGCGGCGGCGACAAGTCTCTCGCGCAGCTTTTCTATGCGGGTGGCGAGGGATTCGAGCGCGCGGATGGCAGGCTCGTCCTCCGGCTCCAGCGCCAGGGTCTGTTGCCGCCCTATCGCCTCGCGCTTCAGGTCGTTGAGTTCGTCGGCCAGGAACAGCGCGGCGAACAGCAGCGTGCGCACCTCGGTCAGGCCCGGGGTGTTCTGCTGCGCCAGTCGCGCCTTGCGCTCGATCAGGTTGGCGAGATGCGCCAGATGCGCCTCCTCCCCGTCGCGGCAGCGCAGGTCGTAGACGCGCCCGGCAATGTGCAATGTGGTTTCAGCCACCGACCTGTTCCTTCACATCCTGCCCCTTCAATTCGGTGATGAGACTGTCCAGCGACCGCAGCGCCGTGCGGGCGGCGGCGGCGTCGATGCCTGGGGAGGGGCCGGAGGCGGCCGACACAAGGCCTTCCACATCCTGTTCGAGCCGGTCGATCGCGCGTTCCAGAGCGCGGATCGCCTGCATCATTCGGTCACTTGCCATGCTCCACGCATAGACAAAGTTTTCACCGCGCAAAAGCCGTCATTCGGCGGCTTGGCGCGCCCTGGGGGCCACCCGTAGTTGACGCCTTGTCCCTGAGGCGACAAAGGGGGCGCAATTTCGATTCGCTGGCCTTAACAGGGGGCCATAGATAAGCCAGGAAAGACGCCGCTTCGATGACCGTTTCCGAAAAGTCCCTCGCCAACGCCATCCGGGCGCTTTCCATGGACGCGGTGCAGGCCGCGAACAGCGGCCATCCCGGCATGCCGATGGGCATGGCCGACGTCGCCACCGTGCTGTTCAAGGATTATCTGAAGTTCGATCCCAAGGCGCCGAAATGGGCAGACCGCGACCGCTTCGTGCTGTCGGCGGGCCATGGATCGATGCTGATCTACTCGCTGCTGCACCTGACCGGCTATGCGCGTCCGACCATCCAGGACATCGCGAATTTCCGCCAGCTGGGCAGCCCCTGCGCCGGCCATCCGGAGAATTTCGAGCTGGCGGGGGTGGAGGCGACCACCGGGCCCCTGGGTTCCGGCCTTGCCACCGCGGTGGGCATGGCGATCGCCGAGCGGCATCTGAATGCGCAGTTCGGCGACGATCTGGTCGATCACCGCACCTGGGTGCTGGCCGGCGACGGCTGCCTGATGGAGGGCATCAACCATGAGGCCATCGGCCTTGCCGGGCATCTGAACCTGGGCCGCCTGATCGTGCTGTGGGACGATAACAAGATCACCATCGACGGCGCGGTCGACCTTTCGAGCAGCGAGGATGTGCGCGCCCGCTACGCCGCGACCGGCTGGCATGTCGTGTCCTGCGACGGTCATGACATGGCCGATGTGCGCCGCGCCATCGACGAGGCGCTGGCCGATCCGCGCCCCTCGCTGATCGCCTGCGCCACCAAGATCGGTTATGGCGCACCCAACAAGGCGGGCACTTCGGGCGTCCACGGCTCCGCCCTTGGTGAAGCCGAAGTCGCTGCCGCCCGTGAATTCCTTGGCTGGTCGGCCGAACCTTTCGTGATCCCGGAAGACATTGCCGCCGCCTGGCACGTCATCGGCGCAAAGGGCGGCGACGCCCATGCGGCTTGGGCGGATCGTCTTGGTTCCAACGCGCAAAGGGCCGAATTCGAGCGCCGCATGGCCGGCGACCTGCCCGCCGGTTTCTCGCTTGACGCCTATATCGACACGCTGATCGCCAATCCGCAGAAGGTCGCCACCCGCAAGGCGAGCGAACTGACGCTGGGCGCGATCAACGACCTGCTGCCGGAGACGCTGGGCGGCTCGGCGGACCTCACCGGCTCCAACAACACCAAGACCAAGTCGACCGGGCCGCTCACCAAAGACGATTATTCGGGCCGTTACGTCTATTACGGCATTCGCGAGTTCGGCATGGCCTGCGCCATGAACGGCATGGCGCTTCATGGCGGCGTCATTCCCTATGGCGGCACCTTCCTGGTCTTTTCTGACTATATGCGCGCGGGCATCCGTCTGGCGGCGCTCCAGCAGATCCGCGCCATCCATGTGCTGACCCATGATTCCATCGGTCTGGGAGAGGACGGCCCGACCCACCAGCCGATCGAGCATGTCATGTCGCTGCGCATGATCCCGAACCTGGACGTCTATCGCCCGGCCGACATTGTGGAGACGGCTGAGTGCTGGGAACTGGCGCTGAAGGATGCCGACGGCCCGTCGGTGCTGGCGCTGACCCGCCAGAACCTGCCGCAGCTTCGCACCGAGAAGGCGGGTGAAAACCTGTCGGCCAAGGGCGCCTATCGCCTGAAGGCGGCCGCGGCCGAGCGCAAGGTGGTGCTGGTCGCCACCGGGTCCGAGGTCGAGATCGCCGTCGCCACCGCCGCGCTGCTGGAAGAGCAGGGCATCGGCGCCGATGTCGTCTCCATGCCGAGCTGGGCGCATTTCGATGCGCAGCCGCAGGCGTATAAGGATGATCTCCTTCCGCACCATGTCCTGCGCGCCTCGATTGAGGCAGGCACCACTTTCGGGTGGGAGCGTTATGTCGGCATCGCCGGCCTGCGTTTCGGCATCGACACGTTCGGCGCCTCGGCTCCGGCGGAAGTGCTTTACGATCATTTCGGCCTGACCGCCGCCAAGATCGCGCCGCAGATCGTGGCCGCGCTCGACTGAAATTCAAACCAACCGGGAGACAAGTGCAGTGGCAACGAAGGTAGCAATCAACGGTTTCGGCCGCATCGGCCGTCTGGTCGCCCGTGCGATCCTCTCGCGCACCGACCATGATCTGGAACTGGTGAGCATCAACGACCTGGGCGACGCCAAGTCGAATGCCCTGCTGTTCAAGCGTGATTCCGTGCACGGCAACTGGGCCGGCGAAGTGAGCGTCGACGGCAATTTCCTGGTCATCGACGGCAAGCGTATCGCCGTGACCGCCGAACGCGACCCCGCCAAGCTGCCCCATGCCGCCCAGGGCGTGGACGTCGCGCTGGAGTGCACCGGCATTTTCGCGGACAAGGAAAAGGCCAGCGCGCACCTGACCGCGGGCGCCAAGCGCGTCGTCATCTCCGCTCCCGCCACCGGCGTCGACAAGACCGTGGTTTTCGGCGTCAATCATGAGACGCTGAGCGCCGGCGACGTCGTCATCTCGAATGCGAGCTGCACCACCAACTGCCTCGCGCCGCTGGCGAAGGTCCTGCATGACGCCATCGGCATCGAAAAGGGCTTCATGACCACGATCCACAGCTACACCAACGACCAGAACACGCTGGATCAGCTTCACAAGGACATGCGCCGCGCCCGCGCCGCTGCCCTGTCGATGATCCCGACCACCACCGGCGCGGCTCGCGCTGTCGGGGAGGTGATGCCGGAACTGAAGGGCAAGCTGGATGGTTCGTCGGTGCGCGTGCCGACCCCGAATGTTTCGGTCGTCGACCTGAAGTTCATCGCCAAGCGCGCCACCACCGTCCAGGAAGTCAACGAACTGCTGAAGGCCGCTTCGGAATCCGGCCCGCTGAAGGGCATTCTTGGCTATTCGGAGGAGCCGCTGGTGTCCATCGACTATAATGGCGATCCGCGCAGCTCGACCGTCGACAGCCTGGAAACGGCGGTGATCGACGGCACGCTGGTCCGCGTGCTGAGCTGGTACGACAATGAATGGGGCTTCTCGAACCGCATGATCGACACCACCGGGGTCGTGGCGAAGTTCCTCTAAAAAGACCATCAGCCCCGCCGGACCGTCCGGCGGGGTTTTTCATCACCATCCTTATTTTCGCAGCAGGGAGCGATCATGGCAAAGCCGTTCAAGACACTCGACGACATGGGGGACATCACGGGCAAGGTGGTGCTGGTGCGCGAGGATCTGAACGTGCCGATGCAGGATGGTTCCGTCTCCGACGACACCCGCCTGCGCGCGGCGATGCCCACCGTGCTGGAACTGGCCGATCGGGGCGCCAAGGTTCTGATCCTTGCCCATTTCGGCCGTCCCAAGGGCCAGAAGAACCCCGAATTCTCGCTCTCCAAGATCACTCGCCCGCTGACCGCCGTGCTGGGCCGCGACGTGCAGTTCATCCCCGACTGTCAGGGCGAGGCGGCTGTCGACGGCATCAAGGTGATGCGCAACGGCGACATCGCGATCCTGGAGAACACCCGCTTCCATGCCGGCGAGGAAAAGAACGATCCCGCGCTGGTGGAGGCGATGGCGGCGATTGGCGACCTGTATGTCAACGACGCCTTTTCCGCCGCGCATCGCGCCCATGCCTCGACCGAGGGGCTGGCGCACAAGCTGCCCGCCTTTGCCGGCCGATCGATGGAGAAGGAACTGGATGCGCTGCAGGCCGCGCTGGGCGAACCGGTGAAGCCGGTCGCGGCGGTCGTCGGCGGGGCGAAGGTGTCGACCAAGCTCGACGTGCTCAACAACCTCGTCGCCAAGGTCGATCATCTGATCATCGGCGGCGGCATGGCCAATACCTTCCTGTTCGCGCGCGGCGTGGATGTCGGCAAGTCGCTGTGCGAGAAGGATCTGGCGGAGACCGCGGAGGCGATCTTCGACAAGGCGGAAGCGGCGGGCTGCACCATCCATCTGCCCTATGACGTCGTCGTGGCGAAGGAATTTGCCGCCAACCCGCCCTCCTTGCGCACATGCAACGTGCATGAGGTGGCCGAGGATGAGATGATCCTCGACGTCGGCCCAGCGGCGGTCGAGGCGTTGGGCGATGCGCTGAAGAATTGCCGGACTTTGGTATGGAACGGCCCGCTCGGCGCGTTCGAGATCGCGCCCTTCGACAAGGCGACCGTGGCGCTGGCCAAGACCGCGGCGGCGCTCACCAAGGAAGGCGGGCTGACATCCGTCGCGGGTGGCGGCGATACCGTCGCGGCGCTCAACCATGCGGGCGTGGCGGGCGATTTCAGCTTCGTCTCCACCGCTGGCGGCGCGTTCCTGGAGTGGATGGAAGGCAAGGAGCTGCCCGGCGTCAAGGCGCTGATGGCCTGATTCAGATTGCGGCGCGCGCCTTGGAGAGTGGCGCGCTCCGCTCGACCATGGACGCCGTGCAATGGCGTCCGACCCCTAGACGCGCTGCCGGGAGGGCGGCGCATCCAACCAAGAGGTATGTGCAGATGCAGTTCGAGGACATGAAGGCGAAGATCGAGGGCGGCAACGGCTTCATCGCGGCGCTCGACCAGAGCGGCGGTTCGACGCCCAAGGCGCTGAAGGGCTATGGCATCGAGGAAGACGCCTGGTCCACCGAAGAGGAAATGTTCGGGCTGATCCACGATATGCGCAGCCGCATCATCACCTCGCCTGTCTTTTCGGGCGAGAAGGTGCTGGGCGCGATCCTGTTCGAGCGCACCATGGACGGCGAAGCGGGCGGCAAATCGGTTCCGCAGGCGCTGATCGAGCGCGGCGTCGTGCCCTTCATCAAGATCGACAAGGGGCTGGAGGATGAAGCGAACGGCGTTCAGTTGATGAAGCCGAACCCCGGCCTCGACACCTTGCTGCACCGCGCCAAGGCGCTGGGCGTGTTCGGCACCAAGGAGCGTTCGGTCATCAACCTCGCCAATCGCGAGGGCATCGCCGCCGTCGTCAGGCAGCAGTTCGAGGTCGGTCGGCAGGTGCTGGCCGCAGGGCTCGTTCCGATCATCGAGCCGGAAGTCAACATCAAGAGCCCGGAACGCGCAGAGGCCGACCAGATCCTGCTGGAGGAAATCCTCAAGAATCTCGACGCGCTGCCGGGAGACGACAAGGTGATGCTGAAGCTGTCGCTGCCGACCAAGGCCGGTCTGTTCGATCCGCTGGTCGACCATCCCCGCGTGCTGCGCGTCGTCGCCTTGTCCGGCGGTTTCTCGCGTTCCGAAGCCTGCGTCGAGCTGGCCAGGAATCGCGGCATCATCGCCAGCTTCAGCCGCGCGCTGCTGAACGACCTGCGCCACCAGATGAGCGACGAGGAGTTCAACGCCTCGCTGGGCGAAGCGATCGACGAGATTCACGGCGCTTCCACCAGCAAGGCGGCCTGATCTGCGGTGACGGTCGTGAGCGCCCGGAAGGCGCTCGCGGCCGGTCCGCCGTGCTCCCGCCTTCGCAGGAGCACGGTTCGGTTCTGACGGGGTGAAACTAGCCTTTCTCCGTCAGCGCCTTCAATATCCGGGCGTCGGCAATTGCCTGCGCGTCATAGTCATTGTTGAAATAGGCCCAGACGGTCCGGCCGTCGCTGCTCTGCGCCTTCATCCATTCGGCCCAGTCCGCCAGCCTTTCACGCGAATAGCCGCCGCGATATTTCCCCGTCGTGCCGTGGAAGCGGACATAGGCGGTCGAGCCGACACCCAGCCGGGGACTGGCCGAGCCGGGCATGTCATGCACGCAGAGAGCCGCTCCGTACCGCTCCAGCAGCGCAAAAAGTTCATCCACATACCAGCTTGAATGGCGGAATTCGAAGACCGGCACGGGATCGCGCGGCGCGATGCGGAGGAATGCCTCCAGCCTTGGCAGGTCGAGCGAGAAATGCGGCGGGAGTTGATAGAGGACCGGCCCCAGCGTCGGGCCGAAATGCGCGAAGGACTCCATCATCCTCGCCAGCGGTTCCTCGCAATCCTTGAGCTTCTTCATCTGCGTCAGATAGCGGTTCGCCTTGGCCGCATAGCAAAAGCCCCCGGGCGCCTGTTCGCGCCATTTGTCGACGGTTTCCGGCCGGGGCAGGCGATAGAAGCTGTTGTTGATCTCCACCGTGTCGAACTGCTGGGCATAGTAAGCGAACCAGTTTTTCGCCGCCAGCTTCTCCGGATAGAAGCGCCCGCGCCAATCCCGGTAATTCCATCCCGAACATCCGATCCTGATCATGCAGGGGGAACGCGGGTGAGGGCCGATCGGCTCCGCCCTTTTCCAACGCCATCAAAAGCGGCTAAGGCGGGACACATGACCGAATTTACCGATGAAGAATTGGCTCTCGACCCGAATTTCGCAGCCCGGTTCGACAGCGATGACCGGCGGCCGCCCTGTCAGCTCTACCTGATCTCCCCGCCGGCGATCGATGCGGGCTTTGTCGACAGTCTCGCCGCCGCCTTCGATGGGGGCGATGTCGCGGCGTTCCAATTGCGGTTGAAGGGCGTGGGTGACGACGCCATCGCCCAAGCCGCCGCGCCGCTGCAAAAGCTCTGCGCGGAACGGGATGTCGCGTTCATCATCAACGACAGCATGAGCTTGGCGAAGCGCCTGGGGGCCGACGGCGTTCATCTCGGGCAGGGCGACGGCGATCCTCGCGAGGCGCGCAAGCTGCTCGGTCCTTCGGTGCAGATCGGCGTCACCTGCCATGACAGCCGCCATCTGGCGATGGAAGCCGGGGAAGCAGGGGCGGACTATGTCGCGTTCGGGGCCTTTTACCCCACGACCACCAAGGAAACGATCCATCGCCCCGACCCATCGATCCTGGGCTGGTGGACGGCATTGTTCGAACTGCCCTGCGTGGCGATTGGCGGGATAACCCCCGGCAATGCCGCGCCGCTGGTGAAGGCCGGGGCGGATTTCCTGGCGGTGAGCGGGGCGGTATGGGGCCATTCGGATGGGCCGCAAGCCGGCGTGGCGGCATTCCGGGCGGTGTTGGCGCAGGAATAACGGTATAAGGCGGCAGGCAGCTTTCCTGCACTTCAGGCGTTTTCCCTTCCACAAATGGGAGAGTATCGCCTTGAAAACCAATCCGCTGATCCTGACGCTGCTCTGTGCGGCCTGCAACATGACGGTGACGGAAGCCAATGAGAGCGCACCGTCGAACCAGGCGACCGGGCAGGCTGCGCGGCCTGCCGGCGATCCCTACGCCTTCACCGTGGTGCCCGAGCCGACAGGCGCGCCTGCGCGGGTGGAATCGGTGCTGCAGGCGCAGGTGGCGCTGGACCGGGCCGGCTTCTCGCCCGGCGTATTGGACGGGAAGGAAGGCATGTCCTTCACCACCGCGCTCAGGGGTTTCCAGGAGGCGAAGGGCCTGCCGACCACCGGGGAATATGATGAGGCGACGGCCAGGGCGCTGCTGGGCGACCGGCCGCAGCCCGCGACCTGGCTGGTTAAGATACCGGCGGATTTCGCCAGGGGACCGTTCTTTGCGGTGCCCAGGGAACTCAACGATCAGGCGAAGCTGCCCGCCCTTGGCTATCGCAACCTGCTGGAGAAGCTGGCCGAACGTTTCCACACTCGGCCGGAGGCGCTGCTCGCGCTCAACCCTCCGAACACGAAGCTCGGCGCGGGAGCCACGATCCGCGTACCTGCCATCGCCAACCAGCCAGTTGCCCGGATCGAAGGCGACGAGCGCGGCTGGGGCGAGACGCTCGCCGGCCTGGGCGTGGCCAAGGAACAGCCGCAGGCCGACCATATTGTCGTGGACAAGTCGGACGGGGTGCTCTGGGCCTATGACGCGCAGAACCGGCTGATCGCGCAATTTCCAGCCACCATGGGGTCGCAGCATGATCCCCTGCCGATCGGAACGTGGGAAATCAAGGGGTTGAGCCGCAATCCCGACTTCCACTATAATCCGGACCTGTTCTGGGATGCGTCCTCCACCGACCAGAAGGCGGTGCTGAAGCCCGGTCCCAACGGCCCGGTCGGCGTGGTGTGGATCGACCTGTCGAAGCCGCATTACGGCATTCACGGCACGCCGGAGCCGCAGACCATTGGCCGGACGGAAAGCCATGGTTGCATCCGGCTCACCAATTGGGACGCGGCGCGGCTCGCCCAGATGGTGAAGTCCGGCGTGAAGGCGGTGTTCCAGCCATGAGGGCGCGCGGTTGGGCCGGCGTCGGCCTGGCCGTCCTGATCGGCGCGGCCCTCCTGCGCACCTTCGTGCGGATCGTGCCGGCGGACGCGCCTGAGCCTTCCCGGCCTGCGGCGGCGGAAGCCGGTGCCCTGCTGATCCCGGTCGAGGGCGTGCCGCCCTCCGCGCTGAGCGATACATTCGCCCAGGCGCGGGCGAGCGGCGCGCGCGCCCATGACGCCATCGACATCATGGCGGCGCGGGGCAGGGCGGTGCTGGCGGCGGCGGACGGACGGATCGAAAAGCTGTTCTGGAGCGAGGAAGGCGGGCGCACGATCTATGAACGCTCCCCCGACGGACGGCGCATCTATTATTATGCGCATCTGGACGGCTATGCGCCGGGCCTTGCGGAAGGGCAGGCGGTTCGGCGCGGGCAGCGCATCGCGACCGTCGGCAGCACCGGCAATGCCGATCCGGCAGCGCCGCACCTGCACTTCGCGGTGCATGAACTGCGTCCGGGAGAGCCCTGGCATGGCGGGCGGGCGATCAATCCCTATCCCTTGCTGGCGAAACCGCGATAGGCGCCGCCTCTTGCCCTTTCGCCCTCATCCATGTAAGGGCGCGGCCAGCCTCCAGAGGCCGGCTCTTTTCACCTTCAGACATATAGGCAGGCTCTTCCCATGAAGATCAGCGGCGTCGAGATTCGTCCCGGCAACAACATCGAATATGACGGCAGCCTGTGGCGCGCCGTGAAGATCCAGCATACCCAGCCCGGCAAGGGCGGCGCCTATATGCAGGTGGAACTGAAGAACCTGATCGACGGGCGCAAGAACAACGTCCGCTTCCGTTCGGCCGAGACGGTGGAGCGCATCCGCCTCGACACCAAGGATTTCCAATATCTCTATGCAGAGGGCGACATGCTCGTCTTCATGGATACGGAAACCTATGAGCAGATCAATCTGCCGCAGGATCTGGTGGGCGATGCGTCGGCCTTCCTGCAGGACGGCATGATGGTCATGCTGGAAATGTATGAGGAACGTCCGATCTCCGTGCAGCTTCCCGAAACGGTCGAAGCGACCGTGGTGGAAGCCGATGCCGTGGTGAAGGGCCAGACCGCTTCGGCGAGCTACAAGCCCGCCATCCTGGACAATGGCGTGCGCGTCATGGTGCCGCCGCACATCGTCACCGGCACGCGCATCGTCGTCGACGTGTATGAGCGCGAATATGTGAAGCGCGCGGATTGATATTCTATCCCCCCCCCCCCTCCCGCAGGCGGAAGGGGGTCAGGGGGTGGGTGGCGAGCATGAGCGAGCTTCCTGCCCTTTCCCTTTTTAGAGTGCCGCTATTGCGGCATGCCCACCCCCGGTCCCTCCCGTTTGCGGGAGGGGGGAGACAAGAAAAATGGTATCGCACTCGGGCCTTTTGACCGTCATGGAACGCGCCGCGCGCAAGGCTGGCTCCAAGCTGCGCCGCGACTTTGGCGAGGTCGAACATCTGCAGGTGTCCCGAAAGGGACCGGCGGACTTCGTGTCCAAGGCCGACCAGCAGGCGGAAAAGACGCTGGTCGAGGAATTGCAGAAGGCGCGGCCCGATTGGGGTTTCCTGCTGGAGGAAGGCGGCGAGATCGCGGGCGATCCGGGCAAGCCGCGCTGGATCATCGATCCGCTCGACGGCACCAGCAATTTCCTGCACGGCATCCCGCACTTCGCGATCTCCATCGCGGTCGAGGAGCCGCTCTACGGCGGCAAGCGGGAGGTTACGACCGGCCTCATCTACCAGCCGGTGACCGACGAAAGCTATTGGGCGGAAAAGAGCCGGGGCGCCTGGCGGCATGACCAGCGGCTGCGCGTTTCGGCGCGGCGCGATCTGGGCGACTGCCTGATCGCCACGGGCATCCCCTTCCTGGGGCATGGCGATTTCGCGCAATGGACGCGCATCTTCGGGGCCGTAGGGCCCTCGGTGGCCGGAATCCGGCGCTTCGGCGCGGCCTCGCTGGACCTCGCCCACGTCGCCTCCGGCCGCTATGACGGCTTCTGGGAAAGCGGCCTGCAACCCTGGGACGTGGCGGCGGGCCTGCTGATGGTGCGGGAAGCGGGCGGCTTCGTGTCGGATTTCCGCGGCGGCGACCAGCCGATCGAGCGCAAGGAAGTCATCGCGGGCAATGATGCGATCCACAGCAAATTACATAAGTTGGTGGCAGGAGCGCTGCGCTGATGGCTTGCTTTTGGTAGCGTGATCAGGTCGCCGCCATTGTTGCGAATCATTCTCATGCCTCCGGGCCTTGCTTCGCATATGCAGCGGGCCTAAAGCGCGCCCGTAAATCATTTTCGCCCAGGGGATTCCGTTGGTCGATCTAGCCCAATATCTGCCGATCCTGATCTTTCTCGGGATCGCCTTGCTGCTTTCGAGCGCATTCGTGTTCCTGCCGATGCTGGTGGGGCGCCTGACCGGCGCGCATCAGCCCGATCCGGCGAAGCTCAGCGAATATGAATGCGGCTTTCCTGCGTTCGAAGAACCGCGCAGCCAGTTCGACGTGCGATTCTACCTCGTCGCGATCCTGTTCATCATCTTCGACCTGGAAGCGGCGTTCCTCTACCCCTGGGCGGTCAGCCTCGACCAGATCGGCTGGGCCGGCTGGGCGACTATGATGATCTTCATAGCGGAGCTGGTGCTCGGCCTCGTCTATGCGTGGAAGAAGGGAGCACTCGATTGGGAGTAGAACTTGAGCGGCCCGCGCCCGGCACCTTGTTGCCCGCGGGGACCCAGCCCGACCAGGATTTCTTCAACGCGCTGAACAGCGAGGTCAGTGACAAGGGCTTCCTCGTCACCTCGACGGAGGAATTGTTCCAGTGGGCCCGCACCGGCTCGCTCTGGTGGATGACCTTCGGCCTGGCCTGCTGCGCGGTGGAGATGATCCACGTCAACATGCCCCGTTACGACATGGAACGCTTCGGCGCCGCGCCGCGCGCCTCGCCGCGCCAGTCCGACGTGATGATCGTCGCGGGGACGCTGTGCAACAAGATGGCTCCGGCGTTGCGCAAGGTTTACGACCAGATGTCCAATCCGAAATATGTGATTTCGATGGGCAGCTGCGCGAATGGCGGTGGCTATTATCACTACAGCTATTCGGTCGTGCGTGGCTGCGACCGCATCGTGCCGGTCGACATCTATGTGCCGGGTTGCCCGCCGACAGCGGAAGCCCTGCTTTATGGCGTGATGCAGTTGCAGCGGAAAATCCGCCGCATCGGAACGGTTGAGCGCTGATATGGGTCATTCTGCTCCTAGGATCGCGGCCATCGATGGGATCGCGCAGGAAATCGCCGGTCTGCTGGGACCGATGCTGGTCGAAACCGTCGATCATGCCGATGAACTGAGCTTCACCGTCGTCCGGGAAAAGCTGGCCGACGCGATGGTGCTGCTGCGGGATCGCGCGCAATATCAGCAGCTCATGGAAATTGCGGGCGTCGATTATCCGGATCGTCCGGAGCGCTTCGAGGTCTGCTACCATCTGCTCAGCGTCACGCGGAACCACCGCGTCCGCGTGAAGGTGCAGACCGACGAGGACATGCCCGTTCCCACCGTCACGCACATCTGGCCGGTCGCCGGCTGGCTGGAGCGGGAGGTGTTCGACATGTACGGCGTCATCTTCGAGGGGAACGCCGATCTGCGCCGCATCCTGACCGACTATGGTTTCAAGGGCCATCCGCAGCGCAAGGACTTCCCGCTGACCGGCTATGTCGAGATGTGGTATTCCGAAGAGGACAAGCGCGTCGTCTACAAGCCGGTGAAGCTGGCGCAGGATTTCCGGCAGTTCGACTTCATGAGCCCGTGGGAAGGCGCGCAATATGTGCTGCCGGGCGACGAAAAGGCGCCGCAGGCGCCGGGAGCGCCGACACCTGTCACAGCCCCGTTGCCGGCCGCTGCGGCTCCCAAGGGCGAACCGGCCGGCGCCACGCCCAAGGTCACGGAAAAGTCCGAGGATACCGGTGCAGGTGAACCCGCCAACAGCAAGGGTGCGGAAAAGTCGCCCAACGCTCCGGTAAAGCCCGAAGAGCACACAGACGAAGGCAAAGGCGCTGCCAAGCCTGAGGATAAGGCCTGATGTCCGACTATCTGGAAAAGCTGGACCATGTGACCGACGCGGCGGACCCGTCCTACGGCGACACGGAAATCCAGAACTACACGATCAACTTCGGTCCGCAGCACCCTGCCGCGCACGGCGTTCTGCGCCTGGTCATGGAACTGGACGGCGAGATCGTCGAGCGCTGCGACCCGCATGTCGGCCTGCTCCATCGCGGCACCGAGAAGCTGATCGAGCACAAGACTTATTTGCAGGCGCTGCCCTATTTCGACCGGCTGGACTATTGCTCGCCGCTCGGCATGGAGCACAGCTATGTGCTGGCGATCGAAAAGCTGCTGAACCTGGAAGTGCCGTTGCGCGCGCAATATCTGCGCGTGTTCTTTGCGGAACTGACGCGCATCTGCAATCACATGCTGAATCTCGGCTCGCACGTGATGGACGTGGGTGCGATGACGCCGAACCTGTGGCTGTTCGAAATCCGGGAGGATTGCCTCAACTTCTTCGAACGGGCATCGGGTGCCCGCATGCATGCGGCCTGGTTCCGGCCGGGCGGCGTGCATCAGGACGTGCCGCTGAAGCTGTTGACCGACATTGGCGACTGGCTCGACACGCGTTTGCCGCGCCTGTTCGAGGACGCGATGAGCCTGGTGGTCGACAACCGCATCTTCAAGCAGCGCAATGTGGACATCGCGGTCGTCAGCAAGGAAGACGCGCTGAAATGGGGCTTCTCCGGCCCCATGATCCGGGGATCGGGCATCCCCTGGGACATCCGCAAGGCGCAGCCCTATGACGTCTATGACCGGATGGAATTCGACGTTCCGGTGGGCACCAATTTCGACTGCTATGACCGCTTCATGGTCCGCGTCGAGGAAGTCCGCCAGTCCGCGCGGATCATGAAGCAGTGCCTCAGCGAAATGCCGGAAGGCCCGGTTGCGAGCTTCGACCGCAAGGTGGTGCCGCCCAAGCGCGGCGAGATGAAGCGCTCGATGGAAGCGCTGATCCACCACTTCAAGCTTTATACCGAGGGCTTCCATGTCCCGGCGGGCGAAGTCTATGTCGCGACCGAAAGCCCCAAGGGCGAATTCGGCGTCTATCTGGTCGCGGACGGCTCCAACAAGCCCTATCGCTGCAAGATCCGCCCGACCGCCTTTAGCCACCTTCAGGCGATGGATTTCATGATGAAAGGCCACATGCTGGCCGATACCACCGCTGTCCTTGGCGCCATGGACATCGTGTTTGGAGAATGTGACCGCTAATGGCTGACGCAGTTCATATCCCGGACGAGGCCGAAACGCGCGCGCGCTGGGGCGCGTTCGCCTGGACGGCCGAAAATGCCGAGCAGGCGAAGAAGGTCATTGCCCGCTATCCCGCCGGGCGTCAGCAGTCGGCCGTGATGCCGCTGCTTGACCTCGCCCAGCGTCAGGTCGGTGCGGAAACGCAGACCCAGGGCTGGCTGCCGGTGCCGGTGATGGAATATATCGCCGACCAACTCGAAATGCCGTATATGCGCGTGTACGAGGTCGCGACCTTCTACACCATGTACAATCTCGCGCCCGTGGGCCGCTATCATGTGCAGGTCTGCGGCACGACGCCCTGCATGCTGCGCGGCTCCGACGATGTGTTCTCCGCCTGCAAGAACAAGGGGCTGGTGAAGGGCGGGACGACGCCCGACGGCCTGTTCACGCTGACCGAGGTCGAGTGTCTGGGCGCCTGCGCCAACGCGCCGATGGTCCAGATCAACGACGATAATTTCGAAGACCTGACCTATGACAGCATGAGCGCGATCCTCGACGATCTCGCCGCTGGCAAGCAGCCCAAGATCGGGCCGCAGATCGATCGCCAGACCAGCTGTCCGGAGGGTGGTCCGACCACGCTCAAGGATATGGTCAACGAAAATCACGACTATCGGGGCGAATGGGCATGAGTGACGTGATCGCGCCTCTCAGCGACAAGGATCGCATCTTCACCAACGTCTATGGCTTCCAGGATTGGGGCATCGACGCGGCGATGAAGCGCGGCGATTGGGATAACACCAAGGCCCTGCTGGCAATCGGCCAGGACGACATCATAGAGCGCATCAAGGCCAGCGGCCTGCGCGGCCGTGGCGGCGCCGGCTTCCCGACCGGCATGAAGTGGAGCTTCATGCCCAAGGAAAGCAGGGACGGCCGTCCGAGCTTCCTCGTCATCAACGCCGACGAATCCGAGCCGGGCTCGTGCAAGGACCGCGAGATCATCCGCCACGATCCGCACAAGCTGATCGAGGGCGCGCTGGTCGCCGGTTTCGCGATGCGGGCGCGCGCCGCCTATATCTATATTCGCGGCGAGTTCATCTATGAGGCGAAGGTCCTCTTCGCCGCCGTCGAGCAGGCCTATGAAAAGGGCTTTCTCGGCAAGAATGCCTGCGGGTCCGGCTATGATTTCGACGTCTTCGTCCATCGCGGCGCGGGCGCCTATATCTGCGGAGAGGAAACCGCCCAGATCGAAAGCCTGGAGGGCAAGAAGGGCCAGCCGCGCCTGAAGCCGCCTTTCCCGGCGGGCGCGGGCCTTTATGGCTGCCCCACCACGGTGAACAACGTCGAATCCATCGCGGTCGCGCCGACCATCCTGCGCCGTGGCGCCGAATGGTTCTCCAGCTTCGGGCGGGAGAACAACAAGGGCACGAAGCTCTTCCAGATCAGCGGCCATGTGAACAAGCCCTGTGTCGTCGAAGAATCGATGGGCATCAGCTTCAAGGAACTGATCGACCGGCATTGCGGCGGCATTCGCGGCGGCTGGGACAATCTGCTGGCGGTCATCCCCGGCGGTTCGTCGGTGCCTTTGGTCCCGGCGAAGGAGATCATGGACGCGCCCATGGATTTCGATGGGTTGCGCGCGCTCGGCTCCGGCCTTGGCACCGCCGCCGTCATCGTGATGGACAAGTCGACCGACATCGTCCGCGCCATTTCGCGGCTCAGCTATTTCTACAAGCATGAGAGCTGCGGCCAGTGCACGCCCTGCCGCGAAGGCACCGGCTGGATGTGGCGCGTAATGGAACGGCTGCGCACCGGCGATGCCGACCAGAGCGAGATCGACATGCTGTTCCAGGTGACCAAGCAGGTCGAAGGCCACACCATCTGCGCGCTTGGCGACGCGGCGGCTTGGCCGATCCAGGGCCTGATCCGGCACTTCCGTCCGGAAATCGAGCGTCGGATCAACGAAAACAAGGGTAGCGCCCCGGTCATGGAGGCAGCGGAGTAACCATGCCGAAGGTCAAAGTAGACGGCGTAGAACTCGAAGTCCCGGCGGGCGCCACGGTCCTCCAGGCCTGCGAACTGGCGGGGAAGGAAATCCCGCGTTTCTGCTATCATGAGCGCCTCAGCATCGCCGGCAATTGCCGCATGTGCCTGGTCGAGGTGAAGCCCGGACCGCCCAAGCCGCAGGCTTCCTGTGCGCTGCCGGCCGCGGAGAATCAGGAAATCTTCACCCAGACCGAGATGGTCAAGAAGGCGCGCGAAGGGGTGATGGAGTTCCTGCTCATCAACCACCCGCTTGACTGCCCGATCTGCGACCAGGGCGGCGAATGCGACCTTCAGGACCAGTCGGTCGCCTATGGCAAGGGCAGCAGCCGCTTCGACGAGAATAAGCGCGCCGTCACCGAGAAATATATGGGCCCGATCGTCAAGACGGTCATGACCCGCTGCATCCAGTGCACCCGCTGCGTGCGCTTTGCCGAGGAAGTCGCGGGCGTGCCGGAAATCGGCGCCATCTATCGCGGCGAGAACATGCAGATCACCACCTATCTCGAACATGCCGCCAAGAGCGAGCTTTCGGGCAATGTGGTCGATCTTTGCCCGGTCGGCGCGCTGACGTCCAAGCCCTATGCGTTCGAAGCGCGTCCCTGGGAACTCAAGAAGACCCACGCGATCGACGTGATGGACGCGGTCGGCACCAACATCCGCCTCGACAGCCGCGGCCGTCAGGTGCTGCGCGCCGTGCCGCGCATCAATGACGACGTGAACGAGGAATGGGCCAGCGACAAGACCCGGCACAATGTCGACGGTCTGGTCCGCAAGCGGCTCGACAAGCCCTATGTCCGCAAGGACGGCAAGCTGGTTCCGGCAACCTGGAACGAGGCGTTCGCGGCGATTGCCGCCGTCAAGCATGGCGGATCGGTGGCTGCGCTGGCCGGTGATCTGCTCGATTGCGAGACGATGTTCGCGGGCAAGGTGCTGGTCGAGAGGCTGGGTGGCTCGTTGCTCGAAGGCCGTCAGACCGGGCTCGCTTATGACGTGTCGAGCCTGAGCGCGGTCAACTTCAACACCACGCTCAACGGTCTTGAAACCGCTGACGTGATCCTGCTGGTGGGCACCAATCTGCGCTGGGAAGCGCCGCTGGTGAACACCCGCATCCGCAAGGCGATCAAGAAGGGCGCGAAGGTCTTTGCGCTCGGTCCGCAGGTCGACCTCACCTACAAGGTCGAGTGGCTGGGCAATGACGCATCGCTGCTTGGCCGTCTGCCCGAAGCGGTGGTGGAAGCCTTCGGCAAGGCCGCGCGTCCGGCGATGATCGTCGGCGGCGGCGTGCTGGCGAAGGACGGCGCCCATGGCGATACGCTGGCGCTGGTCGAGACGCTGGGCCTCGTGAAAGAAGGCTGGAACGGCTATAATGTCCTGCATTTCGCGGCGGCGCGCATGGGCGGGCTGATGCTCGGCTATGCGGCGCAGGGCGGCATCAAGGCGGTGGCTGCGGCGAAGCCCAAGCTGCTCTTCTCGCTGGGCGCGGACGAGGTCGATTATTCGGCTTTCCAGGACAGCTTCAAGGTCTATGTCGGCCACCATGGCGACAAGGGCGCGCATGCGGCGGACGTGATCCTGCCGGGCGCGAGCTATGCCGAGAAGGCCGGCACCTACGTCAATCTGGAAGGCCGGGTGCAGCGCGGCGAAAAGGCCGTATTCGCGCCGGGCGACGCCCGCGAGGATTGGTCGATCCTGCGCGCCCTGTCGGAAGTGCTGGGCGCGACGCTCCCCTTCGACAGCTTCGAGCAGCTTCGCGCCGAAATGGCCAGGGCGGTTCCGGCGCTGGGCGTCGAGGGTCTGGCCGATTATGGCTGGTCCGTTCCGTCGCTGCCGACCGGCGCCAGCGGTGAGTTCGGCTCTCCGATCAAGGATTTCTACCTGACCAACGCCATCTGCCGCGCCAGTCCGACGATGCAGCAATGTTCGGCCGAACTGATCCACGGTGAGACGTATGCGGAGGCCGCAGAGTGACCGCTTTCTTCCAAAATCTCGGCCTGCCGTTCGAGGGCGCCTGGCTGCTTTCGACGATCATCGGCATTCTGGTGATTGCGTTGCCGCTGATGCTGGCGGTGGCGATGATCATCTACGCCGACCGCAAGATCTGGGCGGCGATGGCGCTGCGTCGCGGCCCGAACGTCGTCGGTCCCTTCGGTCTGCTCCAGTCCTTCGCGGACGGCGCCAAGGTCTTCCTGCAGGAAACCATCATCCCTTCGGCGGCCAACCGCACGCTTTTCCTGATCGCCCCGATCATCACCTTCACCGTCGCTCTGATGGCCTGGGCGGTGATTCCGTTCCAGGTGGGCGTGGTGCTGGCCAACATCAATGTCGGCCTGCTCTACATCCTCGCCATCTCGTCGCTCGGCGTCTATGGCGTGGTGCTGTCGGGCTGGGCGTCCAACTCCAAATATCCCTTCTATTCGGCGATCCGCGCCAGCGCGCAGATGATCAGCTATGAAGTCTCCATCGGCTTCATCCTGATCACCGTGGTGCTCTGGGCCGGCAGCTTCAACATCTCGGCCATCGTCGAGAGCCAGAAGGGCTATTATGGCTTCCTGAACGGCAACGGCTTCAACCCGCTGCTCTTCCCGATGGCGATCATGTTCCTGATCTCGGCCATGGCGGAAACGGCGCGTGCGCCCTTCGACCTGACCGAAGCGGAATCGGAACTGGTCGCGGGGTATCAGACCGAATATTCATCCATGGCCTTCGCGCTGTTCTGGCTGGGCGAATATGCAAACGTGATCCTGATGTGCGCCCTGAACGCCATCCTGTTCTGGGGCGGCTATCTGCCGCCGATCGACTGGGCGCCGCTTTATTATGTGCCCGGCATCATCTGGCTGTTCGCCAAGATATTCTTCTTCTTCTTCGTCTTCTCCTGGGTGAAGGCGACGGTGCCCCGTTACCGCTATGACCAGCTTATGCGGCTGGGCTGGAAGATATTCCTGCCGACCTCGCTGCTGTTCGTCTTCCTGGTGTCGGGCTTCCTCATGTTCACGCGTTACGGAGGCGCTCAATGAGCCTCGGCTATTATGTCAAATCCTTCACCCTCTGGGAGTTTGTGAAGGCGCACGCCCTGACCTTGAAATATTTCTTCAAGCCCAAGGCGACGATCAACTACCCCTATGAGAAGAACCCGATTTCGCCGCGGTTCCGGGGGGAGCATGCGTTGCGCCGCTATCCCAATGGGGAAGAGCGCTGCATCGCGTGCAAGCTGTGCGAGGCGATCTGCCCCGCCCAGGCGATCACCATCGAAGCGCAGCCGCGCGATGACGGCAGCCGCCGCACGACGCGCTACGACATCGATATGACGAAGTGCATCTATTGCGGCTTCTGCCAGGAAGCGTGCCCGGTGGACGCCATCGTCGAGGGCCCGAATTTCGAGTTCTCCACCGAAACGCGCGAGGAGCTGATCTACGACAAGGCCAAGCTCCTTGAAAATGGGGACAAGTGGGAGCGGGCGATTGCCGCGAACCTTGCCGCCGATGCGCCCTACCGTTAAGCCGCAGCCGCCGAAGGGGAACATGATCCTGTGATTCACGTGCTTGCCTTTTACCTGTTCGCCGCGATCGTGGTGTGCAGCGGCGCGCTTACGATCCTGTCGCGCAATCCGGTTCATTCGGTGCTGTGGCTGATCCTTGCCTTTTTCAACGCGGCGGGGCTGATGGTCCTGCTGGGCGCCGAATTCATCGCGATGCTCCTTGTCATCGTCTATGTCGGCGCCGTTGCCGTGCTGTTCCTGTTCGTCGTGATGATGCTCGACATCGATTTCGCCGAACTGCGCGCCGGTTTCGTCGATTACCTCCCCTTCGGGCTGCTGATTGCGCTGGTGCTGCTGGCGGAGATCGTGCTGGGCATCGGCCTGTGGAGCGCGGGCCCCATAGAACTGGCGCAGCGCGCGGCTCCGGTGAACCCGGAACTCAGCAATATCCAGGCGATCGGCGCGTTGCTCTACACCCGCTACATCTTCCTGTTTGAAGCGGCGGGCATCGTCTTGCTGGTCGCGATGATCGGCGCCATCGTGCTGACCCATCGCGCCCGTGGCGGCGTGCGCGGCCAGAACATCGCCCGCCAGAACCGCCGCCGTCCCGAAGACGCGGTGCGCAACGTCAATCAGCCCGTCGGGCAGGGGGTGGAGCTGTGATCGGCCTTCAGCATTATATGGTGGTCAGCGCGATCCTCTTCGTGATGGGCGTGCTGGGCATCTTCATCAATCGCAAGAACGTCATCATCATCCTGATGGCGATCGAGCTGATCCTGCTCAGCGTGAACATCAACCTTGTCGCCTTCAGCGCCTTCCTGGGCGATCTGGTGGGACAGGTGTTCAGCATGTTCGTGCTGACCGTCGCGGCGGGTGAGGCGGCCATCGGCCTTGCCATCCTCGTCATCTACTTCCGCGGTCGCGGCACCATCGCCGTCGACGATGTCAACCGGATGAAGGGCTAAAGCTCGATGATCCAGCTTATCGTCCTTCTCCCGTTGCTGGCTGCTGCCATCGCCGGTCTTGGCAACAAGGCCCTTGGCAAGCTGCCCGCGAAGATCGTCACCACCGGCGCGCTGTTCGCATCCTGTGCGATGAGCTGGCCGATCTTCATCGGCTTCCTGACCGGCCATGCCGAGCCCTATGTGGTCCCGGCCTTCACCTGGATCCAGTCGGGCAGCTTCGATGCGCAATGGGCGCTGCGCGTCGACACCATGACGGCGGTCATGCTGGTGGTCATCACCAGCGTGTCGAGCCTCGTCCATCTCTATAGCTGGGGCTATATGGAGGAGGAGCCGGACCAGCCGCGCTTCTTCGCCTATCTGTCGCTCTTCACCTTCGCGATGCTGATGCTCGTGACGGCGAACAACCTGCTGCAGATGTTCTTCGGCTGGGAAGGCGTCGGCCTTGCTTCCTATCTGCTGATCGGCTTCTGGTTCCGTAAACCCTCCGCAAATGCGGCCGCGATCAAGGCCTTCGTCGTCAACCGCGTCGGCGACCTCGGTTTCATGATGGGCATTTTCGGCACCTATCTGGTGTTCAACACCATCTCGATCCCGGAAATCCTGGCGGCCGCGCCATCGATGGCCGGTTCGACCATCGGCTTCCTGGGCCATCGTTTCGACACCATGACCGTGCTCTGCCTGCTGCTGTTCATCGGCGCGATGGGCAAGTCGGCGCAGCTTGGCCTCCACACCTGGCTGCCGGACGCGATGGAGGGCCCGACCCCGGTGTCGGCGCTGATCCACGCGGCGACCATGGTGACCGCGGGCGTGTTCATGGTGTGCCGCCTGTCGCCGATGTTCGAAACCTCGCCGACGGCGCTTGGCTTCGTGACCTTCATCGGCGCGGCCACCTGCCTTTTCGCGGCGACCGTGGGCACGGTGCAGAACGACATCAAGCGCGTCATCGCCTATTCGACCTGCTCGCAGCTCGGCTACATGTTCTTCGCGGCGGGCGTCGGCGCCTATGGCGCGGCGATGTTCCACCTCTTCACCCACGCCTTCTTCAAGGCGCTGCTGTTCCTGGGCGCGGGCTCGGTCATCCACGCGATGCACCATGAACAGGACATGCGCTACTATGGCGCGCTCCGGAAGGAGATCCCGATCACCTTCTGGACGATGACGCTGGGCACGCTGGCGATCACCGGCGTCGGCATTCCGCTGGTCGGCTATGGCTTTGCAGGCTTCTATTCGAAGGACGGCATTCTCGAAGCGGCCTATGCTTCGGGCGGTGCGGGCGTCGGCGCCTATCTGGTCGGCGTATTCGCGGCGCTGCTCACCAGCTTCTACAGCTGGCGCCTGGTGTTCCTGACCTTCTTCGGCAAGCCGCGCTGGGCCGCTTCGGAGCATATCCAGCATGCCGTCCACGACGCGCATGACCATGGTCATGACGAACATGCCACCCATGGCCATGGCGCGGAGGACGACAACGCACCGGCGCAGGAGCATGCGGGTCACGATCCGCACGGACATGAAACCGATGCCCATGCCCTGCCGACCGGCACTGGCGGCTATCATCCGCATGAAAGCGGTTGGGTGATGCTGATCCCGCTGGTGGTGCTGAGCCTGGGTGCGGTGTTTGCCGGCTTCCTCTTCCATGACCAGTTCATCGGCCCGGAAGGCGGCATCGAGTTCTGGAAAGGCGCGCTGGCGTTCGACAGCCATCTGATGCACGCCGCGCATGAAGTGCCGACCTGGGTCAAGTTCGGACCGTTCACGGTGATGCTGACCGGCTTGGTCATAGCCTGGCTGGCCTATATCAAGCACACCGACTGGCCGCAGCGCTTCGTCGCCACCTTCGGCGTGCTGTACCAGTTCCTGCTCAACAAATGGTATTTCGACGAGCTGTATCATTTCATCTTCGTCAAGCCTGCCTTCGCCATCGGCCGCTTCTTCTGGAAGTTCGGTGACGTGGGCTTGATCGACCGCTTCGGGCCTAATGGTCTGGCTGCGCTGGTCGTGCAGGGCAACAAAGTCACCCGTCGGCTTCAGTCCGGCTACCTCTACACTTACGCGCTGGTGATGCTGATCGGCCTCGCCGCAGCTGCAACCTGGGCGATGACACGATAATGAGCGGCTTCCCCATCCTTTCCCTGATGATGGCAGTGCCGATGGCGGGGGCCATCGCCTGTCTGTTCGCAGGCGCCAATCAGGCCCGCTGGATCGCGTTGGTCGCAACGCTGGTCGATCTTGTGCTGGGCGCCATCCTCTGGATGAATTTCGACCAGTCGGGGACCGCCGCCCAATGGCAGTTCCAGGAATATGCGCCGATCTTCGGCCGTTTCGCCTGGGCGCTCGGGATCGACGGCATCGCGCTGCTGCTGATCGCGCTCACCGTATTCCTGATGCCGATCTGCATCGGCGCGAGTTGGATCGCGATCGAGAAGCGCGTGCCGGAATATATGGCGGCCTTCCTGTTCATGGAGGTGCTGATGATCGGCGTCTTCACGGCGCAGGATCTCTACCTCTTCTACATCATGTTCGAAGCCGGCCTGATCCCGATGTACCTGATCATCGGCATCTGGGGCGGCGCGGATCGCATCTACGCTTCGTACAAATTCTTCCTCTACACGCTGCTCGGATCGGTGCTGATGCTGATCGCGATGATGTGGATGGTGCATGAAGCGGGCACGACCGACATCCCGACGCTGATGGCCTATCATTTCGATCCGCATATCCAGACATGGCTGTGGCTTGCCTTCTTCGCCAGCTTTGCCGTCAAGATGCCGATGTGGCCGGTCCACACCTGGCTTCCCGACGCGCACGTTCAGGCGCCGACCGCCGGTTCGGTCATCCTGGCGGGCGTGCTGCTGAAAATGGGCGGCTACGGCTTCATCCGCTTCTCGCTGCCGATGTTCCCGGAGGCGTCCGCGCAACTGGCGCCGCTGGTCTGGGGCCTGTCGATGGTCGCGGTGGTCTATACCAGCCTCGTCGCGCTGGTTCAGTCGGACATGAAGAAGCTGATCGCCTATTCGTCGGTGGCGCACATGGCCATCGTCACCGTCGGCCTGTTCGCCTTCAACCAGGCGGGCATCGAAGGCGCGATGATGGTGATGCTGGGCCATGGCCTGGTGTCGGGCGCTCTCTTCCTCTGCGTCGGCGTCATCTATGATCGGCTCCATACCCGCGAGATTAGCCGTTATGGCGGCCTCAGCATCAACATGCCGAAATATGCGGTGCTGTTCATGCTGTTCACCATGGCGTCGGTCGGCCTGCCGGGCACCAGCAACTTCGTGGGTGAATTCCTGTCGCTGATGGGCATCTACCAGGCGTCGAGCTGGGTGGCGCTGGTCTGCACCACCGGCATCATCCTGGGCGCGGCCTATATGCTCTATCTCTACCGCCGGATCGCCTATGGCGAGCAGAAGAATGCCGATGCGGCCGCGATGCCGGACCTGTCCGCGCGCGAAATCTGGCTGCTGGCGCCGATCGCGGCGGCGGTGCTGTGGATGGGCGTCTATCCGGAGAGCTTCCTGGCGCCCATGCGTTCCGATATCCGCGCGCTCGAAGCGCGCGTCGCCTCCGCTAGGCCGGCGGGCGATTCCCAGATCAAGATGGGGGCGGCCGTTCCGGCTGCCGAGGCTGCCCATCATGAAGAAGCCCCTGCGCACGGGGAGGCGCACTGATGATTGATTCCGCTTCCCTTCTGGCGGTCCTGCCGGAACTGATCCTGACGGCCGGCGGCCTGATCCTGATGCTGATCGCAGCTTATGGCGGCGATGCGACGGCGCGGCTGGTGAACTGGCTGTCGGTGCTGACGCTGGCTATCGCAGGCCTGGCGCTGTCCACTTCGCTGGCGCATGGGCCCGATGCCTTTGACGGGCTGGTGCGCGCCGATGCCTTCTCCGTCTTCGCCAAGGCGCTGATTTATGGAGCGGCGGCGGCGGCTATCCTGCTTGCGCCGCGCTATTTCCTGGTGGGTGGCGCGCTGCGGGCCGAATATCCGGTGCTGATCCTCTTCTCCTCGATCGGCATGGGCATGATGGTGTCGGCGGGCGACCTGCTGACGCTCTATGTCGGCCTCGAAATGCAGAGCCTTGCCGCCTATGTGCTGGCGAGCTTCATGCGGCAGGACGAGCGGTCGTCCGAAGCGGGCCTTAAATATTTCGTCCTGGGTTCGCTGGCGAGCGGCATCCTGCTCTATGGTTCGGCGCTTCTCTATGGCTTTACCGGCGGCACCAGCTTCGACGGCATCGCGGTCGCGCTGAGCGACGGTGTGTCGAAGGGCGAGCTTTTCGGCCTGGTGTTCGTGCTTGCCGGTCTCGCCTTCAAGATCAGTGCCGTGCCGTTCCACATGTGGACTCCGGACGTCTATGAAGGTGCGCCCACCCCGGTCACGACTTTCTTCGCCAGCGCGCCCAAGGTAGCGGCCATCGGCCTTACCGTCCGCGTCGCGATAGAGGCGCTGGGGCCGGCGGGCCTCGACTGGCAGCAGGTCGTGATCTTCGTTGCGCTCGCCTCGATTCTCTTCGGCGCGGTGGCGGCCATCGGCCAGACCAACATCAAGCGGCTGATGGCCTATTCGTCGATCAACAATGTCGGCTTCGCGTTGATCGGCCTTGCCACCGGCACGCCCGCGGGCGCGGCGGCGACGATGAGCTACATGGCGATCTATGTCGTCATGACCATCGGCGGTTTCGCCTGCATCCTGCAGATGCGCGACGCGGAGGGGCGTCCGGTCGAGACCATCGCCAGCCTTGCGGGCCTGTCGCGCTCGCGCCAGGGTCTGGCGGCGGCGCTGGCGATCTTCATGTTCTCCATGGCCGGCATTCCGCCGCTCTTCGGCTTCTGGGCGAAGTTCCTGGTGTTCGACGCGGCCGTCGCGGCGGGCCTGACGGCGCTGGCGGCCTTCGGTATCGCCATGTCGGTGATCGGCGCCTTCTATTATCTGAAGATCATCAAGACGATGTATTTCGACGAGCCGGCGGCGCCCTATGAAGCGCGCGGCGGTGCGGTTGAGAATATCATCCTGACGGCCTGCGCCGTGGTGATCGTCTTTGGCTATTTCCTCAATCCCGTCCTCGACAAGGCGAGCGCGGCGGCCGCGGCGTCGCTGTTCTGACCGAGCTTCGCTTCGTCGAGGAGACTGGCTCCACCAATGCCGACATGCTGGCGTTGGTGGAGCAAGGCGTTTCTGAAGGCTGCTGGTTGCGCGCGGGGCGGCAGACCGGCGGACGCGGGCGCATGGGGCGCAGCTGGGAAAGTCCCGACGGCAATCTCTATTGTTCGACGCTGATCCGGTTGCGGGGGGGCGACCCGTTGCCGCATACGCTGGCGCTGGTCGCGGGCAACGCCGTGCATGCGCTGGTGGCGCCGCTTTGCAAGGGGCAGGCGCGGATCAAATGGCCCAATGACGTGCTGGTGGACGGCGCGAAGATCGCCGGCATCCTGCTGGAGCGGGCGGGTGATGCCATTGTTGCGGGGATCGGCGTCAATGTGACCGGGCATCCGACCGGGCTTGACCGGCCGGTGACGAGCCTCTTCTCGCAGGGCGCGCCAGAGGCCGACGCGGCTGCTCTGCAGGTGCGGCTTGCGGAATTGTTCGCCCATTGGCTGGCGATCTGGCGCGCGCAGGGGCTGGAGCCGGTGCGGACGCATTGGCTGCTCAACGCCCATCCTGCCGGCACGCCGATGCGCGTGGTGCAGCCCGATGGCGAGACGGTGGAAGGCACATTCGACACGCTCGACCGCCATGGGATGCTGATCCTGCGCTTGGCGAATGGCGAGAGCCGTGCCATTCATGCCGGCGACATCCTTCTCATCTGACATCGGGGATCGGCCATGCTTCTCGCGATCGACGCGGGTAACACCAATGTGGTTTTTGCGCTGCTCGAAGGGCGGGAGATTCGCGCCCGCTGGCGGATCGCGACCGATCCGCGGCGCACCGCCGACGAATATGCGGTATGGCTGAACCAGCTCCTGATGCTGGAGGGCTATAAGATTGCCGATGTGGAGGCGGTCATCATCGCGACCGTCGTGCCGCGCGCCCTGCACAATCTTCAGGTGCTGGCCGATAAATATTTCAGGACGACCGCGCTCATCGCCGGTCAGGCGCCGGTGGAGTGGGGCATCGAACTCGACGTGGCCGAACCGGCCTCGGTCGGGGCGGACCGGGTTGTAAACGCCATCGGCGCGCACCATCTCTACCGCGAGGATTTGATCGTCATCGATTTTGGTACGGCGACGACCTTCGACGTCATCGACTATCACGGCGCTTACAAGGGCGGCATCATCGCGCCGGGCATCAACCTGTCGCTGGATGCGCTGGTCGCGGCGGCGGCGAAGCTACCCAAGATCGCGATTGCGCCGCCGGAGAACCGGTCGGTTATCGGCCGCACCACCGAAGCGCAGATGCATATCGGCGTCTTCTGGGGTTATGTGGCGATGATGGAGGGGCTGGTCGCCCGCATACGTGCGGAAATCGGCCGTCCCGCCAAGGTGATTGCAACGGGGGGCCTGGCGGTCCTCTTCGACGACAATAGCGATATTTTCGATGCGATCGCGCCCGATCTCACGATCCAGGGCCTCGCATTGCTGTATGAACGGAGTTTGAAAACAGAATGATACCCGGAAATGAGCTGATCTTCCTGGCCCTTGGCGGCTCGGGGGAGATCGGCATGAATGTCAATCTCTACGGTTGCCAGGGCAAATGGGTGATGGTCGACTTGGGCCTGACCTTTGCCGATCCCGCCTATCCCGGCGTGGAGCTGGTGCTGCCGGACCTGAGCTTCATCGAGGATCGCAAGGACGATCTGCTGGGCATCGTGCTGACCCACGGGCATGAGGACCATATCGGCGCCATTCCCTATCTCGCGGCCGATCTGGGCGTGCCGCTCTATGCGACGCCCTTCACCGCGGGGCTGATCCGGCTGAAGCTGGAGGAAGAGGGGCTGACCCAGGATGTCGAGCTCAACGTGATCGACAATGAGGGCAGCTTCGCCCTGGGGCCCTTCGGCTTCCGCTATGTGCCGCTGGCGCATTCGATTCCCGAAGGCAATGCGGTGCTGATCGACACGCCCTATGGCAAAATCTTCCATACCGGCGACTGGAAGCTGGACGAAACGCCGCTGCTGGGCCAGCCCTCCACGCCCGAGGAACTGGCGGCCATTGGCGATGAGGGGGTGCTGGCGCTGGTGTGCGACAGCACCAACGTCTTCAATCCCGAAGCCAGCGGCTCCGAAGGCGATGTGCGCGTGGGGCTTATGCAGACCATCGAGGGCGCTAAAGGGCGCGTGCTGGTCACGACTTTCGCGTCCAATGCCGCGCGGTTGCAGACCTTGGGGGAGGTTGCCAATGCCATGGGGCGCAAGCTCTGCGTGGCGGGGCGGTCGCTCGACCGGATCATCTCGACGGCGCGGACGGCAGGTTATCTCAGGGATTTCCCGCCGACCGTCGATTGGGACGATGCGATGGCCTTGCCGCATAATGAGGTGATGATCATCGCCACTGGCGGGCAGGGGGAGGCGCGGGCCGCCCTGTCGCGCATCGCCTTCGACAGCCACCCCATCAAGTTGGACGAGGGCGATCTGGTCGTCTTCTCCTCGAAGCAGATTCCCGGCAATGAGATCGCCATCGGCCGCATCCAGAACGCGCTGGCGGCCAAGGGCGTGCTGATGGTGACGGATCGTCAGGCGGAGGTGCATGTTTCCGGCCATCCGGGCCGTCCCGAACTGGAAGCCATGTATCGCTGGGTACGGCCGCAAATCCTGCTGCCGGTCCATGGCGAGCGGCGGCATATGGCCGAGCAGGCGCGGCTGGGTCTGGCGAGCGGCGTTCCCCATGCGGTGGTGCAGTCCAATGGCGATGTGCTGCGGCTGGCGCCCAACGGGCCGGAGGTCATCGGCAACGAAACGACGGGACGGCTGGTGCTGGATGGCGACGTCATCCTGCCCGCTGACGGAGCGACGATGAACGAGCGGCGCAAGGTTGCGCTGCATGGCCAGATCAGCGTCGCGGTGGCGCTGGATGGCAAGGGCAGGGTGATCGGTTCCCCCGCCTTGCGCACCCAGGGCGTGCCGGTGGAAGAGGACAAGGCCGCGTTTCTGGAGGAGGCGGCCGAGGAGGCTGCGGGCGCTGTACCCAAAGGATCGCAGGACGAAGAGGCGCTGCGTGAACGGGTCAGGCTGGCGGTACGGCGCACGGCCACCCGCTGGACGGGCAAGAAGCCGGTGGTGGACGTGCTGCTCATTCGCGCCTAAGCCCTTTGCGCATGAACTGGTATGCGATCTTTGCCATTTACGTGCTGTTCTGGGTGATCAGCGCCTTCATCGTGCTGCCCTTCGGCATTCGCACGCCCGATGAAACGGGGGAGGCGTTGCGGCCGGGGCAGGCGGACAGCGCGCCCAGCAATTTTCGTCCAGGGGTCGTTGCCTTTCGGGCGACGGTCCTGTCGGCGGTTCTGTTCGGCCTATATTATGCCAATTATGTGGAAGGCTGGATCACGCTGGAGCGATTGACGCATATCGGCTGAGTGTCTGGCCGGAACCGACGGGCAACGCTGTTGCGTAAGCTTGAGTAGGGGCTTCACGACAGAGTTTTGATGTTCGCCCCAGGCCGCATCATGCTCCTGCGAAGGCACTCGAACGAGGCGCGCGACTCGTTTCGACGCAGCGTACTTCAATATGTGGGCACCGGAGGCGCAGAAAGCCGCCATTTGCAGCCCGTCATGGGCCGAATCCCCGCATATCCTGAGCGGGCGAGCCCTCGGGCAGGCTCCGCAGCGAGATGGCTCAGATCCGGGCGACCACCATCATGTGCATCCGCGCCCTTATCCGAAAGCCGAGCGTTTCGTAGAGCGCCACCGTCGCCTCATGTGCGGCATAAGCATGCAGGAACGGCATTTCTCCGCGTTCCAGCATGGCCCTGGCAACGATCTGCATCAGGCCCTTCGCATAGCCCCGCCCGCGATGGTCAGGATGAGTGCAGACGCCGCTGACCTCGGCAAAGCCCGGCATGCGCATCCGCTCTCCCGCCATGGCGATCAGCCTGCCCTGCTCCTTGATGCCGATGAAGCGACCGAGCCGATGGGTCAGCGGCAGGAAAGGGCCAGGCTTCGTCATCAATGCAAGAGCACGCATTTCCGTCGCATCATCATCTGTCAGCACGACGGGCTCCCAGGACGGCGCATTGCCCGGAATCTCCTCCGCCACCATCTGCGCAAGCATCGCTTCGCGGACCAGGCGCGTGCCGGCCGGCGGCGTTTGCGCATCGGGTTCGACGATCCACAGCTCCCCCCGTTCGGGCACAAGCGCAGCCAGCGCCGATCGAGTCGCCGGACTGCCGTCCGCCGCAGCGGCAAAGGGCCCATAGCGAGGATCGATCCGCAGCGCGAGCGCATCCCCTTCGGCCAAGGGCTTCCAGCCGCTGTTGAGGGCGTTCCAGACCGGGCGATGCAGAGGATGATATGACACGATGACGCTATTTTCCGGCTACGACCGGGGAAAGCAAGCCCCTCTTGCCCTGCCTTGCGAGCATAGGTCGCGATGGCCGGTCGATTCCGTAACAATCCGCTAATTCCCGCTTCTTTTGGACGGCGCGATTTACCAAATGGAAATCATGTTTCGGCAATGGTGGCGATGACGTGTCACGCCCTCAACGAAACTTGCTCGCATCCCTGCGAGGGCGCATGACGCCGGACACCCAGCAAAGCGCTGAAGTGCAGGCGAATCTCGTCAAATCCCTTTATGCCTCTCCCGCCTCGCTGATGATCGGTGCGGTTGCCGGCGGCGCGCTGGGGCTGGTGATCGCATGGCATGCGCGGCTGCCCGCCATCACCGCGATTGCGGTCCTGATCTGTCTCGTCGGGCTCAGCCGGTCGATCTCGGCCGTCTATTTTCAGCGGCAGCTTTCCCATCAGCATCGTGTTACCCAACCGATCTGGGGGTTGGCCTATGAGTTGGGCGCCTGGGGCTATGCAGCATTGTTGGGGACGCTGGCGTTCGCAACGCTGCTGTTAAGTTCGGATATCAAGCTTCATACGCTGAGCGTCTGCCTGGTAGCCGCCTATTCAGGCGGAATTGCGGGGCGGAATGCCGGTCGCATCCATATCGCCATTGGCCAAACCTGCTTTGCTCTTTTGCCGACCTGCCTTGGTTTGGTCATGTCGGGAGGACTTGGCTACCGTGTGTTGGCGACAATGCTGTTCCTGATGATCTTCGCCATGGCGGAAATCACCAAAACCACGCATCGTATCGTGCTGGAGGCGTTGCAGGGCAAATATGAAAAAACCCAACTTGCCACCAAGTTCGAACGCCTCGCCCGCTTCGACAGTCTGACCGGTGTCGAGAACCGCATGGCGATGCAGATGCGGTTGCGCGAAATGTTCGATGGGCGGCAATCCAACCAGGATTCCATGGCGGTGTTCTGGATGGACCTGGACCGCTTCAAGGAAATCAACGATTCCCTGGGGCATATGATCGGTGACCAGCTGTTATGCAGAGTCGCCGAAAGGCTGTCTCATGCGCTGGACGGGCGCGGCCATGTCGCGCGATTCGGAGGAGACGAATTCGTGCTGATCTGCCCGGGCGCGGACCGTGGCAAAGCAGAGCGGATCGCCGGCGACGTGATGGCCGAATTCACCCATGACTTCGATGTCGGCGGCTATCGTCTGGGTGTAACCGCCTCCATGGGCATTGCCGTTGCGCCGAGCGATGGACAGGACAGCGAGGAACTGCTCCAGCATGCCGACATGGCGCTGTATCAGGCGAAGCATGCGGGCCGAAACCGCCATGCGCAATTCGCCTGGTCGATGAAGGAGCGGCAGAACCGCACCTACGATCTGGAAATGGGCCTGCGCGGCGCCATGGCGAATAATGAGCTGGTGCTGCACTATCAGCCGATCTTCGACACGAAAACCGGCAAGATCACGATTTGCGAGGCCCTGATGCGATGGGATCATCCGACGCTCGGCCGCATTTCCCCTGCGGAGTTCATCCCCATCGCGGAAAGCTGCTCGATGATCGAACCGATCACGGCCTGGGCGCTGGAGCAGGCCTGCCAGGATGCGATGGAATGGGATGAGAATGTCCGCGTCGCGGTCAATATCTCCCCGGTGTTGATCAAGAGCGACAGCCTGCCCCGCGCGGTCATCGCGGCGCTGATGCAATCGGGACTGAGGGCGCGTCGGCTGGAACTGGAGGTGACCGAGTCGATCTTCCTGGAGGATAGCGGCCGGACCAACCTGATCCTGTCCGATCTCCAGCGGATCGGCCTGCGGCTGGCGCTGGACGATTTCGGGACCGGCTATTCCTCGCTGGGTTATCTGCGCGACTATGCCTTCGACACGATCAAGGTCGACCAGAGCTTCATGCGTGGCGTCGAGGAGAATTCACGCCATAGGGCGATTGCCCAATCGGTTGCCTATCTGGCCCACGCGCTGGATGTCGAAACGGTGGCAGAGGGGATCGAGACGGAGGATCAGCTGCGTTGCGCTCGCGAAATGGGCTTCACAAATGTCCAAGGCTTCATACTAAGCCGGCCGATTTCCGCCGACCAGATGCTTGAGATGATGCGCAGCATGGAAAGCAACGTGGACAGCGTCGAGGCAACGCCAGACCGACGTAGCGCCTGATAGAGGGATTATTTGTGAAGTCTGGTCTGGGCTGATGCCAAGCGACGCATCATCCGCACATCCTTGAGGTCGAGTTTCAGCGCAGTGGCAGCCCAGTTTTCGACAATGTCCTTGAGTTCCGCATATTCCAGCGGATTGACGCGGCGACCCGCCTCGAACACGCCTACGTGGCCGGCATGATGCCTCTGATTGTCGGCGACATAGTTGCGCACGGCCTGCTCCCCCTCGCCGTCATCTACGAGGAGGGTGACGATGCCCATGTCAGCCATTTCTTCGGCGGAATATACCTTGCCGGACAAGATCATGCGTTCCGCCATGCGCTGGCCTAATTTGCGGCTGAGGATCGAATAAGCGCCCATTCCTGGGAATAGCCCGAACAGCATTTCAGGAAGGCCGAAACGCGCGCTACGTTCGGCGATGACTACGTCGAAGCACAACAATGCTTCGAAACCTCCGCCTAGTGCGTCGCCCTGTGCCAATGCTATCGAAACCACTGGAACATCTGCATTGCGCCATGCGCGGTGCACGACGTCGATGCAGGCATGGCCATATTTGATGAGGGCGGGCAAATCACCCCGTTCGATACAGCTTGCAAAGAGTTCGAGGTCGCCGCCCAGGTTGAACACTCCCGGAAAGCGGGAGCCAAGAACCATATATTTGACCGGAAGCGTGCCATCGTTGAAGAGGCGATGGGTTTCGGTCTGCCACAGGCGAATATCGCGTAGCATGGGCATGCTGTAATTCGGTCGATTCGATGGCGTCATGAACGCCCAGAGCGTAGCGGCATCCGCCTCCCAGCTTATGTCGATCTGGCCGAGGTCGAACATGGTCGAGGTGCCGACGTCCGGCGTCGAGGCCATGCTTTCCGTAACGACAGCCACGACATCTTCCTCCGCCGGAAGAGGGGCGGGAGTCAGATCGTCCATATGTTCACGGCCGGAATTAAATCGTCCGGAATCAACCATCTGAGCCCCCAAACTGCAACAGATGTTAAGCAGAACAGGGTTGCCGCGCTTATGCAATCGCGCCGAAAGGCATTGCCCCGGAATTAACCATTTTTAATAGCAACTGTTGCAGGGATGTCGCCCAAAAACTGGCCAATCGCGGAGTTTTGTTGTATTTATGCAACAAACAGCTTCTTTGAAAACTTGTCGCAAATCGGGCGCAGGCCTTTGTTAACCTTTATTAATTACGATCATCGTCATGAACACGCCCCGAACCGACAGGCAGCTTGTGACCCTGCTGCTGCACGACCTGCAAGGTGAGTCATGGCAGCTCAGCCTGGCTGCGGATTGTCTTTGTTTCATCGGCAATTACCGCCGGGTCGAGGGGTTCGATGTCGACGCGATCGTTGCGCTTGACGGGCTGCGCAAGAAGGGCTGAAGCGCGGCTTTGCGGCCTTGTCTGGCGCCTCTTTCGACCGTACAGCGCGCGCTGTGACAAATCCCCGCTTCTCCTTTTCGATCGCCGCGACCGACGGCAAGGCCCGCACGGGCGCCATCCAGATGCGCCGGGGCGAGATTCGCACGCCTGCCTTCATGCCGGTCGGCACCGCCGCCACGGTGAAGGCGATGCGTCCGGCCGAAGTGCGTGCAGCCGGTGCAGACATCATTCTTGGCAACACCTATCATCTGATGCTTCGTCCGGGGGCGGAACGCGTCGCGCGACTGGGCGGCCTGCACGCCTTCATGGGCTGGGACAGGCCGATCCTGACCGATAGTGGCGGTTATCAGGTGATGAGCCTCAGCGCGCTGACGAAGATGAGCGAGGAGGGGGTCGCCTTTTCCAGCCATATCGACGGCTCCAGGCATATGCTGACGCCCGAGCGTTCGATGGAGATCCAGCGGTTGCTGGACAGCGACATCGTCATGGCTTTCGACGAGTGCACCAGGAACGGCTGCACCCATGACGAGGCGGCGAAGTCCATGGAGCGTTCCATGCGTTGGGCGAAACGCTCCAGAGACGGGTTCGATGCAGGTGTGGAGCATGCGGAGCGGGCGGCGCTGTTCGGTATCCAGCAGGGATCGCTGGACGAGGGCCTGCGGCGGATTTCGGCGGAAAAGCTGATCGACATCGGCTTCGACGGCTATGCCGTCGGCGGGCTGGCCGTGGGCGAGGGGCAGGAGGCGATGTTCGCCACGCTCGATTTCGCGCCCGGCATGCTGCCGGCGGACAAGCCGCGCTACCTGATGGGAGTGGGCAAGCCGGACGACATTGTCGGCGCGGTGGAACGGGGGATCGACATGTTCGACTGCGTATTGCCCACCCGCAGCGGGCGCAACGGTCAGGCCTTCACCTGGGCCGGGCCGCTCAACATCCGCAATGCGCGCTTTGCGGAGGACAAGGGGCCGCTCGATCCGCGCTGCGGTTGCCCGGTCTGCACGACCTGGAGCCGCGCCTATCTGCACCATCTGGTCAAGGCCGGCGAGATGCTGGGCGCGATGCTGATGACGCAGCATAATATCCATTTCTACCAGGCGCTGATGCAGGGGATTCGGGACAGCATCGCCATCGGGCGCTTTCAAGGCTTCGCAGCGGATTTCCGGCGGGATTATCAGCGGGCCTGAGGGGGCAAGCTCCCCGAACGCCTATTCCAGCACCGTAATGACGATCGCATAGTCGCCCGTCTCCGGATCATGGTCCAGCGGTGCGCGCAACTGGCGTGACAGGCCGGTGAGCACCCGTCCGTAGCGCTCCTCCAGCCGGGCGGTCATGTCCGGCGATCCGCGCAGCGCCGGCGAGAGGATGTGGAGCACCGCCCGGTCGGTGCGGCCCGGTTCCAGTTGCACGGAGATCCGCATCGCCGTGCGCGGATTGGACAGCATGGCAAGTTCCACCAGCTCGGTCAGCAGGAAGGCGATGGGCACCGCGACGTCCTGGCTGATGTGCAGATTGTCGCTGTCGATCTGAATGCCGAAGCGGCGCGCCTCGGCCGGGGCGGTGCCGCGCAGGCTTGCCGACAGTTCGCTGATCAGCGACCGCACGCCGACGCCGCGATGTTCCTCCAGCTCGGCATAATGGTTGCGGTGGACGACCGACAGCGCATCGACCCGCCGCTGGATAGTCGCATAGGCCTCGACCGCTTCGGCGTCATGGGCGGATCGCGCGTGCAGGTTGATCAGGCTCGCAATGATCTGGAGGTTGTTCTTGACCCGGTGATGGACCTCCCGCGTCAGCTTTCGCTGGGTTTCCAGGCCCTCCGCCATCTCCGCCTCATGGGTGGCGACATCTTCGCTGATTTCGCGGAAGGTGTCGCCCAGCGCCACGATCTCCTGCGCCGGGGTGCGGATGCGGCGCATCGGTTCCAGCACCTGACCGGGTTCATAGGCCGCCACCGTGCGGCGCAGCAGCACCAGCGGCCGGATCAGAAGGCGGTTGACGACGAACCAGCCAATGGCCGCCGCGGCGAACCACATGACCAGCGGCAGGAACAGCGACAACATGCGCGCGATCGTGACCGGGGGATCGCGCACCGTCATGGTGAGCACGATGTCGGGCGGGTCGAGCCGGGCGGAAAGCGTGGTGCTATGCCCGCCCGAAAGGCCGGCCGGACGGGTGATGAGCAGGCTGCGGCCGCCCTCATTCAAGGTGATCTGCCGGTTCTGCAACGTGCCCGCCGGGTTGGTCATCGCCTCCAGATAGCCGCGCGGATAATAAGCGATGGCGACGACCGCGCCGTTGGCGCTCCGCGCCCGGCTGATGAGATAGGGCGAATCCGTCAACAACTGCGCGGCGGCATCGCCGAAACGTTCCGACCGGGGAAGGCCCGGCGGTTCAGGCAGGGTGGAACCGCAAAGCCGCCGGCCCGAGCGGTCGTAGATATAATAGCGGCCGCCGCCACGGTCATGAGAGGTCAGGAAGGCCGAAAGGCGCGCGCACATCGCCGGATCGGGGCCGGATGTCGCAAAGGCATTGGCCGTCAGCATCAGCGCCGTTCGGTCGGACGCGAGATCGGCGGACAATTTGCGCGCACTTTGCGTCACCGCCACGCGCAGCAGCGCTTCCTTTTCCAGGTCGGTGGTGCGGATCGCCTGAAGCGAAGCGACCAAGGCGATCAGGCCTAGCGGCAGCAGGGCCAGCGTCAGGATGAGGAACATCTTGACGCCGGTGGAATGGGAAACCGCGTTCAATCTCTGAATGAAGGAAGCGGCCGGGGGAAGCATGCCTTCGGCCGGCGGCGGTGGGGATATTCTGTCCATTTACCTGACGCTGAACATCGAACGCCGATTCTTCGGGGAGAGCGTCGCTCGCCGGCCGGATTTTACCAGATGCGCCATGTCCCCTCCGCTTGTTTCCGGCTCCCCCCGGTCCGGCCGATCAGGGAGAGTCAGTCGAGCTTGCTGAGAAGGTCAAGCATTTCCGCGGGAATATCCTCGTCAACCGCGCGCTGATAGACGGATCGCAGGGCATTGGCGACCTGGCCGTCGTCTTTCGCGGCCGAGGTGCGTTTCTTGCGGGCGACACTGCTCTTCACGCCAGAATCCGGAGTGTTGGTGCCGACATCTTTCTTGTCCCCTCCCGTCACATCCCGTTCCGTCGTTGAAGCAACCAAAACACGCCCCTCTGCAGCCATCAATGTCATGCCAGCCTGCTCTTTTTGCGGCTTTCCCCTATGACGTCAATTCGGCGTCAGGGAAATCAAAACACAAAATTCCAAAGATTTTCGAAAAAACCGAACGGCAGTGAAACAAATCCGTTGGTCGTTGGTTCCCTTGGCGAAGCATTTTTTGCCCGCCGCACGAGGTCGGTGGCGAGAATGGAAGGCGACGCGGGCGGTCATGCCCGAAGCATTTCCATTCTGAAAGGGGGTAAGGGGGCTTGCCACATCGGCATCGTCCATCCATCCTCCCATTCCGGCGAATGTTTCGGCATTTTGGTTAAGGCGTGGCTTTAACATAGGACAAGGCGCCCGATGGGCTGGGAGAATTTTTACAGATGTCGCTTGGTCAGCAACTGCACCCCCACCTTCCTTTCCTGCGGCGCTACGCGCGTGCGTTGACGGGCAGCCAGGCGCATGGCGATGCCTATGTGCGCGCCACGCTGGAGGCGATCGTGGCGGCGCCCGACGAATTTCCGTCGAATGTCGATCCGCGCCTTGGCCTCTACAAGACTTTCCATGCGATCTGGTCCTCGTCCCATCTGGAAGACGGGCCGGTGCTGACCGGCGCCGACGGGCAGGAGGCGATCGCACAGGCACGACTCGCCCGCCTGACGCCGCTGCCGCGCCAGGCGCTGCTGCTGACGGCGCTGGAGGGATTTACCGTCGATGACGTCGGCTATCTGATCGGCCTGGACAGCGACGATGTGGAAGCGCTGGTCAAGGAAGCGCTGAGCGAGATCGAGGCGCAGACCCGCGCCAAGGTGCTGATCATCGAGGATGAGCCGATCATCGCGATGGATATAGAGACCATCGTTCGCGACCTGGGGCATGAAGTCACCGCCATCGCCGTCACGCGCGAGGATGCGGTGCGCGAAGCCATGGCGGAACGGCCCGGGCTGGTGCTGGCGGACATCCAGCTTGCCGACGATTCGAGCGGCATCGATGCGGTGAAGGACATCCTCGCCGAATTCTCCGTTCCGGTGATCTTCATCACCGCCTTCCCCGAACGCCTGCTGACGGGCGAACGGCCGGAGCCGACCTTCCTCATCACCAAGCCTTTCCAGCGTTCGACTGTCAAGGCCGCGATTTCTCAGGCGCTGTTCTTCGACGAAGCGACCGCCCCGGCCTGACGTTGCGCGCGGCTTTCTGAAATTAGGCTGGAAAGAAGGGGAACCCCGGTCCGCGACCCGCGTTATTGATGCGTAACGATCGGGAGCGACCCATGGTCGAACAGGAGCAGCATATTGCGACGGAAGAAGCCAGGGCGGGCTCGACGCCGCATATCGTGCGTTACGTGCTCGGCGTTTCACTGACACTCGCGATCATCGTGATGATTGTGATATTGTGGGGCCATTGAACGCGGTTGCGGCAATTGGTCCTTGAGAAGAAAAAGATTGGGATGCGGACGCACATATGGCTTTGACGACTTCCGTTCATGCAGCGAGGGCGACAGCCGGTGAAGGGGTTGTTACCATGAGCGACGGCGTGGGCCAGGATGTTGAGCGCGAAACGCTTTCAGACACCGATTTCAAGCGGGAACTGGCGGCGGTCATCCCCCATCTGCGCGCCTTCGGACGGTCCCTGTCCGGCAATCGCGATGTCGCGGACGATCTGGTGCAGGAAACGCTGCTGAAGGCCTGGGCCGCGCGCAGCCGCTTCCAGGCGGGCACCAACATGCGTGCCTGGACCTTCATCATCCTGCGCAATCATTATCTGTCGCAGATGCGCCGTTCCCGCTTCCGGGGCGATTGGGACGATCTGGCGGCCGACCGCCTGCTTGCCGCGCCCGCCGGGCAGGACAAGCATGTCGAACTGTCCGACATGCAGCGCGCCTTGCTGCAATTGCCGCAGCCCCAGCGAGAGGCGCTGATCCTGGTCGGCGCCGGCGGCTTCGCCTATGAGGAAGCCGCCGAAATCTGCGGCGTCGCCGTGGGCACCATCAAGAGCCGCGTCGCCCGCGGCCGCGCCGCGCTGGAGCAGATATTGGAAAATGGCGAACTGCCATCCCGCCGCAGCCAGGAAAGCAGCGACGCCGCGGTGCTGGACGAGATCATGGACGATGTCGACCGGTTGAGCCGGGGCCGGGAATCCCGGGAAACAGGTGAAGATACCGACTCCGACGTGGAGTGATCTGTGCTATACTCTCCGCCTCGGTATGCGAGGATCGGGAGAAGGAGAATGGACGAAGGTCGTAAGGACGAACCCTTCGAACCGGCTTCCTTGCCGGGCCGGTCGCGGGGAAGCCTGATCATATTCCTTCTGGTCGCCCTGGCGCTGGTGCTGGCGATCGGCTTTTTCTACATGACGAAGGAACGCGACGACCGCCGTGCCGACGCCCTTATGAAGGCAGCCGGTTCCGTCGACAGCGCCGCCCATGTTGTTGGCCACGCGGCGAAGAACGCCGCGGATGCGCTTCGCAACCAGAATTGATCGCCCCTGCCGGTCCGCTTCGCCGGCATGGCCGGTGGTCCCGTTCAGAAAATCTTTGTGATTGTCGTGCATTGTCCCTGACAGTGTCGGGTTTCCTTACAGCGCCTGTAAGCTGATCCGGCTGTCACCTGCGCGCCGGGCGCAGCGGGAACGCGCGACGAATGATAAGATTGTTCAAACATTATGTGCCGCATGCGGTCCTGCTGCTCGGCCTTCTGGACTTCATGCTGCTGATGGCGGCGGCTGAAGGCGGGTGGATTCTGCGCGCCCGCCAGATCGGCATGGAGGTCGATCATGTTTCGACCCGCATCGCGCCGCTGCTCAGCTTCGGCCTGGCCATCCAGACAGCGATGATCGCGGTCGGCGTCTATGGGCCGGAGGCGCTGCAATCCATCCGCTACGCGCTGGCGCGGCTGCTGGTCGCCATATCGCTGGGCGTGCTGTTCCTGTCGGTCATGCATTTCCTGCTGCCGGACATCACGCTCTGGCGGTCCAATTCGCTTTACGCCATGGGGCTCGCCATTGCCCTGCTGCTGGCGATCCGCGTCCTTTTGGGATCGATGCTCGGCGGCGAAGCGTTCAAGCGGCGGCTGGTCGTGCTGGGCGCGGGCAATCGCGCCGACCGCATCCGGGAGATCGAGCAGCGCAAGGGATCTGGCTTCCTCGTCGTCGGCTACATCGCGATGAATGACGGCGCGCAGGTGATCCCGGAGGCGATCAACCGCAGCGCCATCTACAATCTCGCCGATTTCGTCGTCCGCCTGGCCGCGAGCGAGGTGGTGCTGGCGCTGGAGGAACGGCGCAACGCCTTGCCGCTGAGCGACCTGCTGCGCATCAAGACCACCGGCGTCCATGTGAACGAAATCTCCACCTTCCTGGAGCGGGAAACCGGCCGCGTCGACCTGGACAGCGTCAATCCGAGCTGGCTGATCTTCTCCGACGGCTTTTCCGCCGGCCGCCGCCTGTCCAGCATCGCCAAGCGGCTGTTCGACGTCCTCGCCAGTTCGATCCTGCTGCTGCTGACCGGCCCCATCATCCTGCTGGCCGCCCTGTTGGTGAAGCTCGACAGCAAGGGGCCCGCCTTCTACCGCCAGCAGCGCGTCGGCCTTTACGGCGAGGAATTCTGGATCGTGAAGCTGCGCACCATGCGACAGGACGCGGAACTGTCCGGCCAGGCGGTCTGGGCGGAAAAGGACGATCCGCGCATCACCCGTCTCGGCTATTGGCTGCGCAAGCTGCGCATCGACGAACTGCCGCAGACATGGACGGTGCTGAAGGGCGAGATGAGCTTCGTCGGCCCGCGCCCCGAACGCCGCCAGTTCGTCGAGGATCTGGAACAGCATCTGCGCTATTATGCGGAGCGGCATATGGTGAAGCCCGGCATCACCGGCTGGGCGCAGATCAACTATCCCTATGGCGCGTCGATAGAGGATGCCCGGAACAAGCTGGAATATGATCTTTACTACGCCAAGAACTACACGCCTTTCCTCGATCTGCTGATCCTCATCCAGACGCTGCGCGTCATCCTCTGGCCGGAGGGGGCGCGGTGAGCGGCCTGCTGCAATTCGTCGGGGACTGGGGCCATGCGCTGGCCGCCGTGCTGTTCGCGGCGCTCGGCATTTTCGTCCTGCGCCGCCGGGAAGAAGCCGCCGAACAGCGCCTGCTGGCCGCCGCGCTGCTGCTGACCGCCTGCTGGTCGCTCTATGTCTCCTTCGGCGGGGTGGGCAAGCCGCTGACCGGCATCGGAGAAAATATCCGAAACGCGGCCTGGCTGCTGCTGCTGTTCGCGATGCTGCGGCGGAACGGCGCGGTGCGGGGAGAATCCCTGCTGGCGATCGGATCGGTCTATGCCGCCGTGGCGGGAATCATCCTGCTTCAGACCTTCACCGACCTCATCTGGCGGCAATTGCCGGAGCCTAGCGACCTGCACCGCGCGCTTCTTCACGCCTCGCTGGTGCTGCACCTGATGACCGCCATCGGCAGCCTGATGCTGGTCCATCATCTCTATATCAGTTGGCCGGTGCGGGAGCGGGAGCGGGTGGCGCTGCTGCTGGGGGCGCTGGCGGCGATGTGGACATATGACCTCAATCTCTATGCCATCGCCACTTTCGCCATCGACCGGGCAAGCGATCTCTACGCGCTGCGCGGGCCGATGATGGCGCTGCTGGCCCCGGTGATCGCGGCGGGAATGCGCGCCGACATGGCCGGACGGCTGCAACTGTCCCGCGCCCTGACATTCCAGTCGCTCTCCCTCGCGGCCATTGCGCTCTACATCGCGGTGCTGGCGGCGGCGGCGGTGCTGGTGGAACTGGTCGCCGGGCCCTATGCCCGCGCTGTCGAGATCGGCTGCGTCTTCTTCCTGGCGGTAAGCGCGCTCGTGCTGCTGCCTTCCCGCCGGCTCCGCGCCCTCTGGAAGGTGCAGGTGGCCAAGCATTTCTTCCAGCACCGCTATGACTATCGCACCGAATGGATGCGCTTCGGCGACACCATAGGCCGCCCCGGCGACAATGCCCTGCCTTTGGGGGAGCGCGTGGCGAAGGCGGTGGCCGACATCACCGATTCTCCCGCCGCCCTGCTGATGCTGCGTGCGGACGACGGCGCGCTGGCGTTCGAAACGCACTGGAACTGGCAGGGGGACAGGCCGGACGGATCGGTCGTGCCCGCCCCGCTCGCCGCCCTCATCGAACAGAGCGGCTGGATCATCGACATCGACCGCCCGCCTTCCGGGGCCGGGGAAATCAGTGCGCCGGGCTGGATGAGCCTGGACCGCCGCGCCTGGGCGCTGGTGCCGCTGATCCATTTCGGCCGGCTGATCGGCGCGATCCTGCTTGCCCGCCCGCCGATCGACCGCCGGCTCGACTGGGAGGATTTCGACATGCTGCGCGCCGCCGGACGGCAGGCGGCCAGCTATCTGAGCGAGGCGCAGGGCCAGCAGGCGCTGGACGACGCCCAGCGTTTCGAGGAGTTCAACCGCCGCTTCGCCTTCATCATCCATGACGTCAAGAATCTGGTGAGCCAGCTTTCGCTGCTCGCCCGCAATGCGGAGCGGCACGCCGACAATCCGGATTTCCGCACCGACATGGTGCTGACGCTGAAGGAATCGGTGGGCAAGATGAACGACATGCTCGCCCGCCTGTCGCAGCATAACAAGGGCCGGGCGGAGGAACCCCGGCCCATGGCGCTGCGCGAAGTGGCGGAGCAGGTCGCGCGCACCCGCTCGCGCCAGCACGAAATAGGCGTGACCGGCGACGCGCCGCCCGTGCTGGCCGATCCCGCCAGGGTCGAGCAGATCGTCACCCACCTGCTCCAGAACGCCATCGACGCCAGCCGGCCGGACAGCCCCGTGGAATTGCGCTTGTCCGCCGATGGTGGCTGCGCCCTGCTGGATGTCGTCGATCAGGGCCGGGGGATGACCGCGGAATTCATCCGCCGCGAATTGTTCAAGCCCTTCTCCTCCAGCAAGGCGGGGGGCTTTGGCATCGGTGCGTTCGAGGCGCGGGCCCTGGCCCAGGCGATGGGCGGGCGGATCGATGTGGAAAGCAAGCCCGGCGTGGGGAGCCGGTTCACGCTGCGCCTGCCTTTGGCGCAACAGGATCTTAGGGGGAAGGCCGCCTGATGAGCGACATGCGACCGAAACTGCTGATCGTCGAGGACGATCCGGGCCTGCAACGGCAATTGCGCTGGGCCTATGAGGAATATCAGCTCTTCATCGCGGGCGACCGGGAGGAAGCGATAGAGATGCTGCGCGAGCAGGCGCCCGATGTGGTGACGCTGGACCTGGGCCTGCCGCCCGATCCCGACGGCACCAGCGAAGGGTTCGCGACGCTGGCGGAAATGCTGCGGATCAAGCCGGACACGAAGGTCATCGTCGCGTCCGGCCATGGGGCGCGGGAAAGCGCGCTCCAGGCCATTTCCGGCGGCGCCTATGATTTCTACCAGAAGCCGGTCGACATCGATGAGCTGGGGCTGATCGTCCGCCGCGCCTTCCACGTCCATGCGCTGGAGCGGGAAAATGCCCGGCTGGCCGAAACCGCGCCGGAGGGCGGGCGCGTGCTGGGCCGGCTGATCACCGCCGCGCCGGAAATGATGAAGGTCGCCCGCACCATAGAACGGGTGGCGGCCGCGGACGTTTCCGTCCTGCTGCTGGGCGCAAGCGGCACCGGCAAGGAATTGCTGGCGCAGGGCCTGCACGATGCCAGCCCGCGCCGGGACGGGGCCTTCGTCGCGATCAACTGCGCGGCGATTCCCGAAACATTGCTGGAGGCCGAACTGTTCGGCCATGAGAAGGGCGCCTTCACCGGGGCGATCAAGACCACGCCCGGCAAGATCGAGCAGGCGCAGGGCGGCACGCTCTTCCTGGACGAAGTGGGCGACATACCGCTGGCCTTGCAGGTGAAGCTGCTGCGCTTCCTGCAGGAGCGGGTGATCGAACGGATCGGCGGACGCCAGCCCATATCGGTCGACACGCGGATCGTCTGCGCCACGCATCAGGATCTGGAAGCCATGATCGCGGCGGGTACTTTCCGGGAGGACCTCTATTATCGCCTGGCGGAGATCGTCGTGCGCATTCCCGCTCTCCGGGAGCGGCCGGGCGATCCGGCGCTGCTGGCGCGGCATTTCCTCCACCGCTTCGCCAAGGAGATGAATCCGCAGGTCAAGGGGCTCGCGCCCGATGCGCTGGCGGCGCTCGACGCCTGGGGCTGGCCGGGTAATGTGCGAGAGCTGGAAAACCGCATGAAGCGCGCCGTCATCATGGCCGACGGCAAGCATGTGACCGCGGCCGATCTCGATCTGGACGGGGATCGCGCCGAAGGCGGTGATGTGGTGAACCTGAAGGCGGCGCGGGAAATGGCCGACCGCCGCGCGATCCGCCGGGCGATTGCGCGGACGGACGGGAATATCTCCGGCGCGGCGAAGATGCTGGGGATCAGCCGGCCGACGCTCTACGATCTACTGAAGCAATATCGGATGCAGAATTGAAGGCCCCGATTGTACCAAAGCGCGCCGCGTCCATTGGAGTGCGGGGAAATGGCCAATCTAAGACATTCCCCTCCCGCAGGCGGGAGGGGTTAGGGGTGGGTGCGAGCGCAGCGAGCTTCCAGCTTAGCCGTTGCAAATTCCCGCTGATGTCGCGCTAGCCCACCCCCTAGCCCCCTCACGCCTGCGGGAGGGGGAATGGCAGGAAACCACCCAAATCAGCCAGCCCGGCGGCTCACGAACTTATCACGTCACCCGCACCCACTGCACTCATGGAAAAACGCAGCGCGATCCTAGGCTCGTTGCAAATCCAGATCCGCCGCGCTGATTCCCAGCCTCCTGATCTGCTCCGCCACAGGCGGCCATACGGTCTCCATGAAGCGCGCCCGTTCCATTTCCCGCAATCGCCGCGTCGCGCCGTCGGCGACGAACATGCCGACGCCGCGCTTCACCACGATCAGTCCATCGTCCTGAAAGCATTGATAGGCCTTCGCTACCGTCAGCGGATTGGCGCCCTGCTGCGCGGCCAGGGCACGCACGGAAGGCAGCATGTCCCCGTCGCGAAATTCCCCGTCCAGAATAGAAGCGGCGATGATCTCCCGAAGGCGGAGATAGACGGGTTTTGAGTCGTCGGCCATGGTGCATCAGTGCCATAATACAGCGTGGCAGGTCAAGCGACGCCCTTGCGCCATATCCGGTTGAGCATGTAACTATCTGTCCCAGACAGAAACTATATTGTCATATTCTGGCCGAGGACGCTCTTCCTGTTCCCGTCCCGCAGTGCCGATGAAGATGAAGCCCGCGATCCGTTCCCCGGCTTTCGCAAAGGCCGCGCGCACATCCTCATTATAGCTGGGCCAGCCCGTCAGCCAGCCCGCCGCAAAGCCCAGCGCATGCGCTGCATGGAGCAGATTCATGATCGCCGCGCCCGCCGACAGTTCCTGTTCCCACACAGGGATCTTGCTACCCTCTACCGGCGCGGACAGCGCGACGACCAGCGTGGGCGCCTGATGCGCGAACTGGCGCATTGACTCCATCTCCAGCCGCCCGGCATCGGGCTTTTCGGCGCGATACGCCGTCTCGAGCAATGCCGCGAGAGCGTCCCGCTTCTCCAGCGGCACGATCACGAAGCGCCAGGGCGCCAGCTTGCCATGATCGGGCGTGCGCTGCGCCACCTCCAATATCGTGCGGAGCTGGCCTTCGTCCGGTCCCGGCGCGATCAGGTCGCGGGGCTTGCCCGATCGGCGGGTCTGGAGAAGCGAGAGCGGAGAACTGCGGTCGTTGAACATGGCCGTCCAGATGGCCCGGCGGCGGACAGGACGCAAGGGCAGGGCCGCTCTTTGACAGACGAATAATTTCGGTTCTAGGCTGGCGGCGACAAGGGATGCGTTTCGCAGGGCCCGCAACAAGATAGGATAAGGGGCCGGATGGCGACCTCCATTTCAACGCCCGCCGGGGCAGGAGCGGGCAGGACCTGGCTCGGCCATCCGCGTGGGCTGTTCCTGCTGTTCTTCGTGGAGATGTGGGAACGCTTCTCCTTCTACGGCATGCGTGCGCTGCTGATCTTCTACCTGACGCAGCATTTCCTCTTTTCCGATCGCGACGCCAGCTACGCCTATGGCGCCTATATGTCGCTGATCTACATCTCGCCGCTGATGGGCGGTTATCTGGCGGACCGCTATCTCGGCCAGCGCAAGGCCGTGCTGTTCGGCGGTGTCGTCATCGCCGCCGGGCACATCATCCTGGGCATGGAAAGCGACGATGCGGGGGCCATGGGCCTTGGCCTGTTCTGGCTCGGCCTGGCGACGGTGATCACGGGTACGGGCTTCCTCAAATCCAGCGTTTCGGCACTGGTGGGGCAGCTCTATCCGCGCGACGACATGCGACGCGACCCGGCCTATACGATCTTCTACATGGGCATCAACCTGGGTGCGACAATAGGCCCGGTCATCTGCGGCTATCTGGGCCAGACATGGGGCTGGCACTGGGGCTTCGGCGCGGCGTCGGTCGGCATGATCGCGGGCGTGATCGGCTTCATGCTGTGCAGGCCGCTGCTCCAGGGCAAGGGCGAGCCGCGCGATCCCGAACGCCTCAGGCAGCGTGTCGGCGGCATCCTCAGCCGCGAATGGCTGGTCTATCTCTCCAGCCTGGCGTTCATCGCGCTGTGCTGGTTCCTGATCCAGAATCATGTGATCGTCGGCTGGATGCTGGCGGCGGCAAGCGTCGCCGTCGTGCTGTACATCCTCTGGGAAGCGTTCGGCCAGATGGAGCGGATCGGCCGCGACCGGATGCTGGCGGCGCTGTTCCTGCTGGTCATCAACCCGCTCTTCTGGGGCCTGTACGAACAGACGGGATCGTCGCTCAGCCTGTTCACGGATCGCTATACGGACCGGAACATCTGGGGCTTCAACGTGCCTGCCTCGATGTTCCAGTCCGTCAACGCCGCCTATATATTGATGTTCGGACCGGTGATGGCGGGCTTGTGGATCTGGCTGGCGAAGCGGGGGTGGGAACCCTCCACTCCTGCCAAGTTCGGCATTGCGCTGGCGCTGGTGGGCGCGGGCTTCCTGATCCTGGTGGCGGGAACCGGCGCGCCCGGTACGCTGACGCCGGTGCTGTTCATCTTCCTGCTCTATCTTTGCCACACGCTGGGCGAACTCTGCCTGTCCCCTGTCGGCCTGTCCGCCATGTCGAAACTGGCGCCGTCGCGGATGATCGGCCTGATGATGGGCATCTGGTTCCTGGCCATGGCGCTGGGCGAATATGCCGCCGGGCTGATTGCGGCGGCGACGGGCGGAGAGGGCGGCGCGGCCTCCCGCGGCGATGTGCTGGCGGTCTATGGCAGGATCGGCTGGTGGTCGGTCGGCGCGGGGCTGGTCGTCATGGCGCTGGCGCCGCTGGTGAAGCGGCTGATGCACGCCGACCGGTTCGACGAAGAGGGCGAGTGAGCGGCGCTACCCCGTCGCGCCCCATATGTCGCTGGCGCGGATGAAGCCCTTCTGCCCCCCTACGTCGAAGGCGCACCAGCCCTTGCCGCAGGAGGAAAGCCGCCCCACCACGCCCTTCTGCGCGCGGAACAGGGCGCGGGCGTCCTCGCTGGGGGAATCTCGCATCGGAGCGATGTCCGCCGTGACGATGGCGGTGGGGGTGTCGCTCAGCAGGCGGACATGCATCCACCCCTGCGTGCCGGTCGAATCCTCCACCTTGCGCCACAGGCCCAGCACCTGCACCACCTTCACCGGCAGGTCGCGGCGGCGATAGACCCAGTTGGACGGGTAATCCAGGCTGGGGCCCACGCGCATGCGCGCCTCGGCCTGGGTCAGCGACGCCCAATAGGGCACCGGCTTCGCAGGCGCGGCCCATGCCCCGCCCGCCCAGCACAGCGCCGCGACCATGCCCGCGCCCAGATAGCCCTTCATGCCCATATCGTCCCCATTGCCTGACTGCCGGACCATAGCCGCTCGCGGCCATGACCGACAACCGCTCTCTTGCGGATATGGATAAGCGCTTGACCATCGTCCTCACGGGGAATAGCGGCCAGACATGGCCAAGAAACCGCGCCCCGCCACGCCGCGCGTCATCGTTACGCGCCGCCTGCCTCCCAATGTCGAGGCGCGCATGGCCGATCTGTTCGATACGGTCTTCAACATCGGTGACGTGCCGATGGATCGCGCCGCGCTGACCCGCGCCATGGCCCAATGCGACGTGCTGGTGCCGTCCGTCACCGACCAGATCGACGCCGCGCTGATCGAGGCCGCGCCGGAGAGGCTGCAACTCATCGCCAGCTTCGGCAGCGGCGTCGACCATATCGACCTCAATGCCGCGCGGCAGAAGGGGATCATCGTCACCAACACGCCCGGCGTGCTGACCGAAGACACCGCCGACATGACGATGGCGTTGATCCTGTCGGTGCCGCGCCGCCTGGCGGAGGGGGAGAAGCTGGTGCGCTCTGGCGCGTGGACCGGCTGGAGTCCGTCGGGCATGCTGGGGCACCGCATCGGCGGCAAGAAGCTGGGCATCATCGGCATGGGCCGCATCGGCCGTGCGGTCGCGCGCCGCGCGGCGGCCTTCGGCCTTTCCATCGCCTATCACAACCGCCACCGCCTTCCCTTCGAAGTGGAGCAGGAATTGCAGGCGCACTGGCATGGCGATCTGGAGTCGCTGCTGGCGGGCAGCGACATCGTGTCGATCCACTGCCCGCTCAACGCCGACAGCCGCGGGATGATCGACGCCCGGCGGATCGCGCTGATGCGGTCCGACGCCTATCTGATCAACACATCGCGAGCCGAGATCACGGATGAACCGGCCTTGATCGGGGCGCTTGCGGAAGGACGGATCGCAGGGGCGGGGCTGGACGTCTATACGCATGAACCGGCGGTCGACGCGCGGTTGCTGGACCTCTCCAATGTGGTGCTGCTGCCGCATATGGGGTCCGCGACAATCGAAGGGCGCGACGCCACCGGGGCACGGGTGATCGCCAATATCCGCAGTTGGGTCGACGGCCACCGGCCGCCCAATCAGGTGCTGGAAGGTTGGGTCTGAAGCAATCGCCGGTGCGATGGGGAGATGGGTGGTAATCTGACGCCCACTTATCCCTCTTCCTTGAGGGAGAGGGCTGCGCAGACTCGGCAGCTTGCTGCCTTAGTCGCAGCTGGGTGAGGGGGGTGCGATCCAACGGATCGCGGGGACCGCAGGCCCGCTTCCCCCCTCTAAATCAGCCCAGGCACCTTCGTCGCCAAGGCTTCCATTCTTCTCCCTCAAGGAAAAGGAAGGTCTTGAAATCGCCAATCCCAATCCTCCCCTCATCACCCACATTTCAAGCCAGTGGATCCAGGGTCCCAAGCGCCGCGACCAGTCCCAGGATGAGGACCGCCAGGCTGGTTTCCGCCAGCAGCGACAGGCGCAGATGGGCAACGCCTCCGTTCCTCTCCAGCATCGGCGTCAACCACCAGCGATTGGCGGCGGCGAGCAGCAGCATGCCGGCGAACAGCGCCAGCTTGGTGAGAAGCAGCCAGCCATAAAGGCCATGCAGAAGCGCGGGCAGTTGGGCTATACCGACGATCATCACTGCGTTGAATGCGCCGGTCAGGATCAGCGTCGCGACGAAGATCGTGCCGAACAGGGAGAAACGCTCCAGCATATGGGCGGTTCGTCCGGTCTCCCTTCCCGAAAGCACGGCATGCAGCAAGGCCAGCAGCGCACCGAACCATCCGGCGGCGGCCAGCACATGCAGCGCGTCCGCGATGCGGTGGGCGCTGCCGGCAAGGCCTTCGCTGGCGGCGGCATGGCCCGACCAGGCCAGGGTCGCGGCGGCGATGGCGGCGGGCAGGGCCAGGGCGGCGTTCCATCCGGCGCCCTGCCGGAGCAGCAGCGGCAGGATCGACAGCAGCGCGACGGCCCGGACCGCCAGCACCATGCCAAGCGGCGTTTCCTTGAGCAATATCCCGACGACGCCCCAGTCGGGGGGCAGGAACGGGGTTCCCGCCATGACTGCCGCGCTGGCGAGCAGCCACAGGGCGGAGAGCGCAAGCCCGGCCACCGCCAGCGCGCAGATCGCCCCGCGCCGCGTGCTTCCGCCCATGCTCCACCAGAACAGCGGCAGGCCGGCGAGCGCTGCAAGATCGGCGTACAGGGCGAAACGGGCAGTGACGAGAAGCCAGTCCATCGACCTTATTTGACCGAGAAGCTGTATTTGCCCGCGATCTTGTGCTGGTCGGCGCCGACGATGTGCCAGTTGAGGTCGTAGCTGCCGGCCGGCAGCGCCCGGGGCAGGGTGACGATCATGGTTTTCCCGTCCCCGTCGACCGCTGTCTTGAAGCCCTTGATCGGCATCGGCGCATGATCGGCCATGCCCGGCATGCCGGTCATGGTGAGGTCCACGCCGCTCAAGGGCGCGAGCAGCTTTTCGGAAAAGCTGAGCGTCAGCCGGGTGGGTTTGGAGACGGTGGCGTCCGCCGCCGGGCTGGAGGAAAGCAGCTTCGGATGCGCCAGCGCTGCGGAGGGGAGGGCGGCAAGGCCGAAGGCGGCGGCCAGCATGGCGGGGATGAACAGGTTGCGACGCATGATGATAGGCTCCCGATCGATTGCGGTTACGGACCATTACGCATTGCGCTTTCCGACCCCTCTACCGGAGCGCAGGAATTTTTGCATGAGGGGTTGGTAAGCGCCCTGCGTATTGCAGGCGACAGGACATGGTGTTTGTGGTGATTTCGGCGTGGCGGATGATGCCCGCCGGCTTGAAGCCACTATGTGGAGTGAAAGTGATGAGCGACCTCGATCAGCTATTGGGCCAGGTGGCCGCCCAGATGCGGAACGCCCCCGCCGATCCGCGTCTGGAAAGGCTGGAGGACGCCGTGATGGCAGGCGTCGTCTCACGCCGCGAACGGGCCGTGGCGCGGCGCAGCCTCGCGCTGGCGGGGATCGTCGCGGTGGGCATCGGGTGGATCGGCAGCGTGGTGCCCGGCAGCCCGGCGCAGGCGGCGTCCCGGCCCGCCATCATCGGCATGTCGGATTACGCACCCTCCCGCCTGCTGGGGCAGTGAGTCATGCGGGTGGCAAGGGCATGAGGGGAACCGCACGCTATGGGCTGGTCGCGCTGGTCGCCTTTGCAGCGGCGCTGGCGGCGGTGCTGGTGGCGCGGGCCTGGATCGCGCCGGAACCGCGCGTCGAAAGCGAGGTTCATGCCCTGATCCACCAGAAGCTGGAACTGGATGCGGCGCAGGAACGGCGCATTCACGCGCTGGAGGCCGATTTCGCGAGGCGGCGCGAGGCCATGGAGGCGGAGATGCGCGCCGACAATGCGCGACTGGCGCAGGCGATCGCGGCGGAGCATGGCTATGGCCCGAAAGTGGCCGAGGCCGTCGACCGGTCGCATCACGTCATGGGCATGCTTCAGAAGGAGACGCTGAAGCATATCTTCGCGATGCGCGCCGTGCTGCGGCCGGATCAGGCGGCGCAGTTCGACGCCGCCATCGTCAAGGCGCTGACCCGGCCAGCCCCCGTCCCGCCGGAGCGGTGAGCCCGTCGCTCACCGAACGCGGCGATGCGGAGCTGGCCGCGCTGGCGCTCGCCGGGCAGCAGAGCGCCTATGGCGAGCTGATGCGCCGCCATCGCGACGCCGTGTTCCGTCTGGCGCGGGGACATGCGGGCGATGCGACGGAGGCGCTCGACATCACGCAGGAGACGTTCATCTCCGCCTTCGCCGCGCTTGGCCGCTATGATGGCGCGCGGCCCTTCCGGCTGTGGATCGCGCGGATCGCGGTGAATAAATGCCGTGACTGGGCGCGGCGGCGGGCGGTGCGGCGCTTCTTCACCTTCGCCCGGCCGATCGAGGAAGCAGGCGCCGTGGCGGACGGCATGCCGACGCCGGAGGAGGCTGTCCAGTCCCGGGCGGAGCTGGCGCATATCCATGCAGCCATCGCCGCATTGCCCGGCAATCTCAAGGACGTGCTGGTTCTGCGCGCCATCGAGGGAATGAGCCAGGCGGAGGCGGCGCAGATATTGGGCATCAGCGAGAAAGCCGTCGAAACACGCCTCTACAGGGCGCGCAACAAATTGGCCGAAGGATTGAGGGATGGGGCGACGGGCCGCGTATAGGGGAAAACCGTCCTTTTGCAGAGCTGTCCATGCCCTTCATCCTTCCCGATGTCGATCGCCGCACCCTCGTCCGCAATCTTGGCGGTCTGGGCGGCGCGCTGGCGCTGAGCCGGGTTTTCCCCGCCTGGGCGCGGAGCGGAACGGCCGGCCTGACCCCGGCCCCGGCTCCAGCCCCGGAAGTGCTGAGCGGCGAGGCCATCGCCCTGACCGTGGCGGAGGGGCATTTTTCGACCGGCGGGCGTTCGGCGCACGCGGTGATGATCAACGGCACGCTGCCCGCGCCGCTCATCCGCCTCAAGGAAGGGCAGAATGTCCGCCTGTCCGTCACCAACCGGCTGCGGGAGGATACGTCGATCCACTGGCACGGCCTGATCGTGCCCTTCCAGATGGACGGGGTGCCGGGGGTCAGCTTTCCCGGCATCCGCCCCGGCGAGACCTTCACCTATGAATTCCCCATCCGGCAGTCCGGCACCTACTGGTATCACAGCCATTCCGGCATGCAGGAGGCCGTCGGCCATTATGGGCCGATCGTGATCGATCCGGCGGGCGCCGATCCGGTGGACGCCACGCGAGAGCATGTCGTCATCCTGTCCGACTGGAGCCCGGTCCACCCGCACGTCCTGCTGAAGCGCCTCAAACAGATGGGCGGCTATTTCAACATGCAGAAGCAGACCTTGGCGGGGCTGCTGGCCGGGAAGGACCAGAACGCGAAGGAGCGCATGGAATGGGGCGCCATGCGGATGGACCCGACCGACATATCCGACATCACCGGATCGACCTACAGCTTTCTGGTGAACGGCCATGGCACGGCGGAGAACTGGACTGGCCTCTTCACGCCGGGCGAGCGGGTGCGGCTGCGCATCATCAATGCGGCGGCCATGACCAACTTCAACCTGCGGCTGCCGGGCCTGCCGATGACCGTGGTGCAGTGCGACGGCCAGCATGTGCAGCCGGTCGAGACCGACGAGTTCCAGATCGGCATCGCGGAAACCTATGATGTGGTGGTGCAGCCCGGGGAAGCGAAGCCCTACGCCCTGATCGCGGAAGCGATAGACCGATCGGGCCTCGTTCGGGCGACCCTGGCGCCGCGCATGGGCCTTGCGGCGGAGGTGCCGCCGCTGCGCGACCGACCGCTGCTGGGCATGAAGGACATGGGCATGGACATGTCTGGAATGGACATGGGGCAGGGCGGAGTCATCGATCTCAGCCAGCCCGCCAATGAAGGCATGGCCGGCCATTCGATGAAGATGCGCGACAGGTCGGTGGCGCCGCAGGTGAAGATGGGATCGGGCGTCGCGACGCTCTCGCCCATGCCGGCCGACAGGACCGCCGACCGCCCGACGGGGCTGGAGACCGTCGACCATCGCGTGCTGACCTATGCCGATCTCAAATCGCTGACGCCCCATGCGGACAGGCGTCCGCCGACCCGGACGCTCGACATCCACCTCACCGCGAACATGGAGCGCTATATGTGGTCCTTCGACGGGGTGAAGCTGTCGGATGGGGCGGACCCCATTCCCTTCCGCCATGGGGAGCGGGTGCGCGTCAACCTGATCAACGACACGATGATGCCGCACCCGATCCATCTTCATGGCCATTTCTTCGAACTGGTGACCGGTGCGGGCGACCATAATCCGCTCAAGCACACGGTGAACGTGCTGCCGGGGGGAAAGGTGAGTTTCGACCTTACCGCCGACGCGCTGGGCGATTGGGCCTTTCACTGCCATATGCTGATGCACATGCACACGGGGATGATGCGCGTCGTGACCGTGCGGCACGCGGGGGACGCGGCATGAAGGCGCCGGTTTGCCTGGCCGCGCTGCTGCTCGCTTCCGCCGCCTTGCCGGCCTGGGCGCAGGATCATGGCGGGATGGACCACGGCGCCATGCAGCAGGAGGATCATTCCGCCCATCAGCCGCCTGCCGGGGACGCCCATGCCGGTCACGGCCAGCCCGCGCCCGATGGCGGCGCGCCCGAAGGGGTGGCCCCTCCCATGCCGTCCGATCATGCCTCGGAAGCTTTTTACAACCCCGCCGAAATGGCGCGCGCCCGTGCCGCCATGCTCAAGGAAAGCGGCGGCATGACCTTCTCCCGGCTGATGCTCGACCGGCTCGAATATCGCATGGGCAGGGGCGCCGACGGCTATCATTGGGAAGGGGAGGGCTGGATAGGCGGCGACATCGACCGTTTCGCCTTCAAGACCGAAGGAGAGGGCGAATTCGGCGGCCCGCTGGAAAGCGCGGAGGTGCAGGCGCTTTACAGCCGCGCCATCGATCCCTGGTTCAACCTGGAAGCCGGCGTCCGCCACGACATTCGCCCCGATCCGCAGCGGACCTATGCGGTGGTGGGGATAGAGGGTCTCGCCCCCTATTGGTTCGAGGTCGGCGCGCAGGCCTTTCTGTCCGACAAGGGTGACGCGCATCTGCGGCTGGAGGGCAGCTACGACCAGCGCATTACCCAGCGCCTGATCCTGCAACCGGCGGTGGAGATCAACCTCGCGGCGCAGGACGTGCCCGAACTGGGCATCGGTTCGGGTCTTTCCGACATCGAGTTGGGATTGCGCCTGCGCTATGAATTCGCGCGTGAATTCGCGCCCTATGTCGGGGTCAACTGGGAACGCAAGCTGGGCGACACCGCCCGCTTCACCCGGCTGGATGGAGAGCGGGCTGCAACGACGAGCCTGGTGATGGGCGTGCGCTTCTGGTTCTGATCGCCTGACCGCGGTCAGGAACCGGCGGTCCCGCCATCCGTTGGAAGGAGCAGGTCTTTCACCGGAAGGAGTGTCGCATGATCCGTCTGGCCATTATTTCGCTCGTGATCGCCGCCGTGCTCGCCATATTGGGCTTCGGCGGCGCGGCGGGCGCCTTCGTGGGTATCGCGAAGTTCCTGTTCGTGCTGGCGATCGCACTGTTCGTCATCTTCCTCGTCCTTGGCCTGATGGCTGGCAAGGGGATCAAGAACGCGATAGACCGATGACCCATGACGGAGATCGGTGCTGGAGTGGATGAAACCGGGCGGCTGGTCCGCGACGAGGCGGGTTTTCTGCTCCAGCGCGATCTGGGCGGCAGTTTCCGCCTGGTGTTGCTGCGGGTACCCGTCGACCATGTGGAAAAGCGGGTGCGGGTTCAGGGCTATTATGCCGGCGACGGCATAGTGGAGGTGGAGGGGGTGGCCGCGGCCTGACGGCGCGCAGCCCTCCTCCGATCAGGGATTGATCGAGTCGCGCGGATCGCCTGACGCCATGACGTCATGCGTGCTTACGAAACGGGCGCAGGCTCCGAAACCACGGTTGTTCTCCAGTGGCAGGGCGGTTTCGCAATAGGCGCATTCGGCCATCAGCCGGCCGACCATCCACTGGCTGCGGCCGCAACTGGGGCAGTGATTGGCTTCCCCCGGATGATAGTGGATGATGTAACCCCTTAAGGCCGGGTCGAAAGACTTGCCGGTCGCGAGGCTGGAAACTGGGCGCATCGTCTCTTCCTCCTCAGACATATATCTCGGCATCGACGTAAAATTCGGAAATTTCCCCCGAGCTTCACATCAGCATTGATGCAACGACGAACGTCAGAGCGAGCGACCCTTTATCATCTCTGCAAAGCCCGCTCCTTGCACCAGAACGCGGCTGCAACCCAATGTATCCCGCCCCGGAGGACCGCGTCTACAAGAAAGATTATCAAGGACCGTCCCATTTTCGCGCCTTCGCATTTGACTTGAGGCGCGCAGGCGCTATGGCGGCGCGCATCGGGACATATCCGCTTCGGCCGTGAGTTGGGGCGCATCCCGCCACCTTGCCGTCCGGTCTTTTTTCGCCGTCCGGCGAGCCTCTGGTGGAATAGCGTCATCCTGCCTGCTCCTGGCCGGGCAACTGCGAGGAGACGCACGACTCATGACCGCCATCGGACAGGACACACTCGGCACGCGCGACACTTTGAAGGTCGGCGGCAAGGACATCGCCTATTATTCGCTGAAGAAGGCGGCCGCGAAGCTTGGAGACGTTTCGCGCCTGCCTTTCTCGATGAAGGTGCTGCTGGAGAACCTGCTCCGTTTCGAGGACGGCGTCACCGTCACCACCGACGACATCCAGGCGATCGTCGACTGGCAGAATGACAAGGGCAAGGCGGAGCGGGAGATCCAGTATCGCCCCGCCCGCGTGCTGATGCAGGACTTCACCGGCGTTCCCTGCGTGGTCGACCTGGCCGCCATGCGCGACGCGATGACCGCGCTGGGCGCCGACGCCGGCAAGATCAACCCGCAGGTGCCCGTCCACCTCGTCATCGACCACTCGGTCATGGTTGACGAATTCGGCACGCCCAAGGCGTTCGAACAGAATGTGGAAATCGAATATCAGCGCAATATGGAGCGCTACGACTTCCTGAAATGGGGTTCGAAGTCGCTCGCCAACTTCTACGCCGTGCCGCCGGGCACCGGCATCTGCCATCAGGTGAACCTGGAAAATATCGCGCAGGCCGTCTGGTCGAGCGAAGGCCCCGACGGCGTCACCGTCGCCTATCCCGACACCTGCGTCGGCACCGACAGCCATACCACCATGATCAACGGCCTGGGCGTGCTGGGCTGGGGCGTGGGCGGCATCGAGGCTGAGGCCGCGATGCTGGGCCAGCCCGTCTCCATGCTCATTCCCGAAGTCGTCGGCTTCCGCTTCACCGGCGAACTGAAGGAAGGCGTCACCGCCACCGACCTCGTCCTCACCTGCACCCAGATGCTGCGCGCCCGTGGCGTGGTCGGCCGCTTCGTCGAATATTTCGGCCCCGGCCTTGCCACCCTGTCGCTGGCCGACCGTGCGACGCTGGCCAACATGGCGCCGGAATATGGCGCGACCTGCGGCTTTTTCGGGATTGACGACAAGACGCTCGACTATATGCGCCTGACCGGCCGCACCGAAGAGAATATCGCCCTGGTCGAAGCCTATGCCAAGGAGCAGGGCTTCTGGATCGATCCATCGGTCGAACCGGTCTTCACCGACACGCTGGAACTGGACCTCGGCACCGTCGTCCCCAGCCTCGCAGGGCCGAAGCGCCCGCAGGACCGCGTTTCGCTGCCGGAAGTGGACGATGTGTTCAACGCCGACATGGAAAAGGTCTACAAGAAGGCCCAGGCGCGCGTTCCGGTCGAGGGCAAGGATTTCGACATTGGCGACGGCGACGTCACCATCGCCGCGATCACCAGCTGCACCAACACCTCGAACCCCGGCGTCCTGGTCGCCGCGGGCCTCGTCGCCAAGAAGGCGAACGAACTGGGCCTGAAGCCCAAGCCCTGGGTCAAGACCTCGCTGGCGCCCGGCTCGCAGGTGGTCACCGACTATCTGGAAAAGGCAGGGCTTCAGTCGCATCTCGACGCCGTCGGCTTCAACCTCGTCGGCTATGGCTGCACCACCTGCATCGGCAACTCCGGCCCGTTGGCCGAGCCGATCAGCAAGGCGATCAACGAAAACGGCCTGGTCGCCGCCGCCGTCATCTCCGGCAACCGCAATTTCGAGGGCCGCGTGTCGCCCGACGTGCGCGCCAACTTCCTGGCCTCGCCGCCGCTGGTCGTCGCCTATGCGCTGAAGGGCACGGTGGTCGAAGACTTCATCACCACGCCGATCGGGACTGGCAAGGACGGTCAGCAGGTGTTCCTGAAGGACATCTGGCCGACCAACGACGAAGTGGCCTCGACCATGGCGGGCTGCATGGACCGCCAGATGTTCCAGGCGCGCTATGCCAATGTCTACAAGGGCGACGCCCACTGGCAGGCGATCGACGTCACCGGTTCGGACACCTATAGCTGGCGCGCCGGCTCTACCTATGTCGCCAACCCGCCCTATTTTGAGGGCCTGACCATGACCCCGAAGCCGGTCACCGACATCGTGGAGGCCAAGCCGCTGGCGATCTTCGGCGACTCGATCACCACCGACCACATCTCCCCGGCCGGTTCGATCAAGGCGACCAGCCCGGCGGGCAAGTGGCTGCAGGAGCGTCAGGTGGCGCAGGCCGACTTCAACAGCTACGGCGCGCGCCGCGGCCATCACGAGGTCATGATGCGCGGCACCTTCGCCAATATCCGCATCAAGAACCTGATGCTGGACGGCGTCGAGGGCGGCATGACCCGCTATGAAGGCGAAGTCATGCCGATCTACGACGCGGCGATGAAGCACAAGGCCGACGGCACCCCGCTGGTCGTCATCGGCGGCAAGGAATATGGCACCGGTTCGTCGCGCGACTGGGCGGCGAAGGGCACCAACCTGCTGGGCGTGCGCGCCGTCATCGTAGAGAGCTTCGAACGTATCCACCGTTCGAACCTGGTCGGCATGGGCGTGCTGCCGCTCCAGTTCAAGGACGGCCAGAACAAGGACACGTTCGGTCTGACCGGCGACGAAACCTTCACCATCCAGAATGTCGCCGGCCTGAAGCCGCGCCAGGATGTCGAAGTGATCGTGAAGCGCGCGGACGGTTCCACCTTCACCTTCACCGCGCTTTGCCGCATCGATACCGTCAACGAACTGGATTATTTCCTGAACGGCGGCATCCTCCAATATGTGCTGCGCAAGCTCGCCGCCTGACCGGCCAACGCATCAGGATGATGAAAAGGGCTCCCTCCATAAGGAGGGAGCCCTTTTCCTTTGGAGGCAAGGCCGAGATCGCAAGAGCCGCCGCATGGCCGCTTTCAGGTCAATCCCCATCATCGACCGTGTCGGGCTCCTGCGCGGGCAGGTCAGGGTGCGCCCCAGGAAGAGGGCGGCAGGCGGAACGCGCGCTACCCACCCTTCATCGTCATTCACCACCTGTTCAATGGCTCCCGGCTATGCCAAGGTCATGGAAATGAAGCGGTTCAGACTGATAGCAGGCCTGGGGGCCATGGCGGTGCTTTTCGCCGCGAATCCTTCCGCTTATGCCAGCAGCCAGCGCGATGAGCAGGATGCGGCGCGCCGCGCGATGCTGGACGGGCAGGTCATGCCATTTTCCGTCATCAAGCGCCGGGTGGATGCCGCCATGGGCGGCGCCACCTATCTGGGCAGCGAATTCAACCCGTCCACCAATCGATACCGCCTGAAATATGTGAAGGACGGCAAGGTGCTATGGGTTGATGCGGACGGTCGCACGGGCGATATAATCGGCTGGGCGCGCTGACAGGCGCGCGTCGGGCATAACAACAGAAACGGGGCCATATGCGTCTGCTGATCGTCGAAGATGAACCTAGCCTCGGGCAACAGCTCCGCAACACGCTGGAAGGCGCGGGCTATGCCGTGGATCTGGCCGACGATGGCGAGGACGGGCATTTTCTGGGTGCGACCGAAAGCTATGACGCGGTCGTTCTGGATCTCGGCCTGCCCACCATCGACGGCCTTACCGTGCTGGACCGCTGGCGCAAGGAGGGACGCAGCTTCCCGGTGCTGGTGCTGACGGCGCGCGACAGCTGGTCAGACAAGGTGGCCGGGCTGGACGCGGGCGCCGACGATTATCTTGCCAAGCCTTTCCAGAGCGAGGAACTGATCGCCCGCCTGCGCGCGCTGATCCGCCGCGCATCGGGCAATGCGTCGAGCGAACTGACGGCGGGCGACGTAAGGCTGGATACGCGCTCGGGCAAGGTGACGCTGAAGGGCGAGCCGGTGAAGCTCACCGCGCAGGAATATAAGCTGCTGTCATACCTCCTTCACCACAAGGGCAAGGTGGTGAGCCGCACCGAATTGATCGAGCATATCTACGATCAGGATTTCGACCGCGATTCCAATACGATCGAAGTGTTCGTGACCCGCATCCGCAAGAAGCTGGGCGCGGACGTCATCACGACGATCCGGGGCCTGGGCTACAGCCTGGATGAACCGGGGCGGTAATCGCTCATCTTCCGTTCGGGCTTCGGGCGAACGGAAACAAAGGCTTTTGCGTCTTTGACTGACCAGCCGCAAGTTAGCTCGACCGGATCGCTCAGCCGCCGCATGATCGGCATCGCGGCGCTGTGGATCAGCCTGCTGCTGCTGGGCGGCGGGCTGGCGCTGGATCGGGTGCTTTCCGACGCGATCACGCGCAATTTCGACGATGGCATGAACTATGTCCTGACCGCCATGATCGCGTCGGCCGAGATCGGGCCGGACGGAGAGGTGCTGTTCAACCGCGAGCCTGCCGACCAGCGTTTCCTGGAGCCCAATAGCGGCATCTATTACCAGATCAGCGGCAAGGGGCATGAGGATTGGCGGTCGCGTTCGCTGTGGGACCGGGCGCTGAAGGTCAATCCGGAGCATCATGACGACGCCCCGCACATCTACGACAGCAACCAGTTTCCGGGCGAAGACCTGCGCGTGATGGAACGCAGCATCATCCTGCCCGGATCGGACACGCGCTGGATGTTCATGGTGGCGCAGGCGCGCGAGGGACTGGACGCGCAGATCAAGACGCTGCGATCCACCCTGTTCGAGAGCTTTGCCCTGCTGGCGCTGGGGCTGATCGTGCTGGCGACGTTGCAGACCATTTACGGGCTGCGGCCGCTGCGCAAGGTGCGGCATGAAATCGTGCGGATGCGCGCGGGCGAAAAGAATCGCGTGACCGAGCCGATGCCCGCCGAGGTGCTGCCCATGGTCGAGGAACTGAACGCCCTGCTCGCCCATAATGAGCGGCAGGCGGAGGAAGCGCGGACCCATGCGGGCAATCTCGCCCACGCACTCAAGACGCCGCTGACCGTGATCATGAACGCCGCGACCGCGCAATCGCCCGATCTGGGCGATACGGTCATCCGGGAAGCGACGACGATGCGGCGGCAGGTCGACCACCATCTGGCGCGGGCGCGCGCGGTCGGACGGCGCGGCGCGGCGCAGAGCCGGGCGGAAGTATGGGCCAGCCTGGATGCGGTGGAAAGGGCCGTCCAGCGGCTCTATCCCGAAGTCCGCATCGACATGGACGGCGACAAGGAAGCCGCCGTGCGGGTCGAACGGCAGGACCTGGACGAAATGCTGGGCAACCTGATCGAGAACGCCGCCAAATATGGCGGAGGCAGCGTGTTCGCGACCGTAGGGCGCAAGGGGGCGATGGTCGAAATCCTGGTGGAGGATGACGGCACGGGCATTCCGCAGGCAGACCGCACGCGCATTTTCGACCGGGGCGTAAGGCTGGATTCGGGGAAGCCGGGGACAGGCCTTGGCCTCGCCATCGTGCGGGACGTCGCGGAAATCTATGGCGGGTCCGTCGCGCTGGAGGAAAGCGACGATCTGGGCGGAGTTCTGGTCCGGCTGCGGCTGCCCGCGGCCTGATGCGGCGGCATCTCTATCTTGCCTGCGGTTTCCTGTCGCTTGGGCTGGGGGCGGTCGGAGCCTTCCTGCCGCTCCTGCCGACGGTGCCGTTCATGATCCTGGCGGCCTTCTGCTTCGCGCGGTCGAGCCCGGCGCTGGAGTCGCGCCTGCTGGAGCACCGCCATTTCGGTCCGCATATCCGGCATTGGCGGGAAAAGGGCGCGATCAGCCGGCGAGGAAAGAAGGCGGCGCTGGCGGCTTTTGCTTTCAGCATGGTGCTGGCGCTCATATTTTCGCCATTTCCGTGGTTCTTGGTCCCTGCGGCGGCCGCTGCGATCGGCGGGACATGGATATGGACGCGGCCCGAAGCTTGAAGCGCGACCTTATCCGCGCAGAAAGCGGGCAGGCCGTTTTTCTTCCCCCGTTCGCCCTGAGCCCGTCAGACCTGTGCTGATAGCCGGCCTTGCACGCAGTCGAAGGGCGCTTCAGCTCTTCTTGAGAGAGGTCATTTCAGGAGAAAGGCGAAGGGCTTCCAACAGGCTCGGCCCGAACCGTGCTCTTGTGTCCGTCCCTGGCCCTCATCCGCCAAATCCCGCATATTCTACAGCAGCGTATCGATGCTATGGATGGCAAGTCCCACCAGCCCGCCCACCAGCGTGCCGTTGACCCGGATATATTGCAGGTCGCGGCCGACCGCATGCTCAAGCCGGCTGGTGACGGTCCCCGCATCCCATCCGCGCACCGTCTCGCTGACCAGCTTGACGATGGCATCGCCATAGGTTGCCGTCGCCCCCACGGCGGCACGCCGCACGAAGCGGTTGATAAGGAACCGCAGCCGCGCGTCCTGTTGCAAGGTCGCGCCAAGCTGATGGAGCGCTTCGCCCAGACGCCCCGCCATCGCCTTGCCGGGATCGCGCACCGCGCGCAACAGCCCGCCGCGCGCCTGTTCCCACAGGCCATCGATCCAGCGCTGCATTGCCGGATTGTCGACAACCTCGTCACGGATGCGCGCCACGCGCGCCTGCATCTCCAGATCGAATTGCAGGTCGGCGGCGAGCTTCGTCAGGCCCTCCTCGGCCTTCAGGCGCAGGCTGTGCGCCGGGTCCTGCGCCATGTCGGCCAGCAGCTTGCGCAGCCCGTCGATGATCGCATTGGACAGATTTTCGTCAAGGCCGGTCCAGCGCATTATCTTGCCCGACCGGTCATGCACCATCTGCCGGATCAAATGGTCGTTCGCTTCCAGCGTGCGATCCGCCCATAGGATGATGCCGTCCATCACCGGGGCGTGGCGCCCGTCCCGCATCGCGGCTTCCAGCGCTTGCCCGATCAGGGGGGCAAGGTTCATGGCGCGCAGGCGCTGGGCGATGGCGCCCTTCACCATGCCGCCCAGCCGTTCCTGGTCCAGCGCTTCCAATATATCGGCGGCGAGCCGGGACGCGCCCTCGCGCAGCCTGCCGTCGCCGCTGGAGGGACTCGACAGGAAGCGTCCCGCGGCGGCCGCCATGTCCAGCCGCTGCATCCGCCGCGCCACCACGGCGGGCGTAAGGAAATTGTCGCGCATGAACAAAGCGAGCGTATCCCCGATCCGATCCTTGTTGCGCGGGATGATCGCGGTATGCGGGATCGGCAGGCCCAGCGGGTGGCGGAACAGGGCCGTGACGGCGAACCAGTCGGCCAGTCCGCCGACCATCGCCGCCTCGGCAAAGGCCTGGACGAAGCCGATGGCGGGGTGGAGATGCGCCGTCGCCCGCGCCGCCAGGAACAGCGCCGCCATGACCAGCAGCATGCCCGTCGACACCGTCCGCATGCGCCGCGCCGGATGGACAGGGCTGGCGACGGCGGGCCGGGGCGGAGCAAGCATCTTCATGACCAGCTAACGGTTACGCCGCCGTTTCGTTCAGGCAAGCGCTTCTTTTCCGGGGAAGGGGATGGAAGGCCGGCAATTGGCCGAAGGGCGCCTGGCCGCCTTATTTTTCCAGCGCATATTGCACCGTCAGCGTCACCGAGGACCCGACCTGTCCCGGCTCCACCGGCGTCGCCGGCGCTGAGTCCGCCTTGAACCGCGCCGCTGCCATCACCGGCATGGGCGGCTGCCCGCCGCTGTTGCTCTCCGCCAGCGAGACGAGCCTTGCCGAGCGATAACCCGCCGCCTGGGCATAGAAATCGGCCTGCGCCCTGGCTGTCTTCAACGCCGCCGCCCGGGCCTGCGCCAGCATCGGCGCGGGATCGCTGATCGAGAAGCTCGGCCCGTTCACATTGGTCGCTCCGGCCTCCACCATCGTGTCGAGCAGGGTTCCCACCTTCCTGATGTCGCGCAGCTTCACCGATAGCTGGTTCGAAGCCTCATAGCCGATGAAACGCGGCCCGGCGGGCTGGCCGTCGCGGTTGCTATAGTCATATTGCGCGCTCAGATTGATGCCGCTGGTCTGGAGGTCCTTCTTCGGAATGCCCGCCTTCACCAGCGCGGCGACCAGCCTGTCCATCTGCACCGCATTGTCGCGCATCGCCTGCGCGGCGGTCTGGGCGCGCGTCTGGACCCCGGTACCCACCGTCGCCATGTCGGGCGCCGCCTCCACGGTCTCGGTGACGTTCAATGTCACGACCGGCGCGGTTTCTGCGATGGTCACGCTGGTCTGCGCAGCGGCCGCGACGGGTAGGGCGGCGGCGGCAACGACAGCGGATGCCATCAGGGCGAACGTGGATTTCACAGGGCTTTCTCCTCAAGAAGCGATGCAGCGACATTGTGACGGCTGCGATGAATGGACGCTGACATGCGTTGAAAGCCGTCAGACAGCTTCCGGTTCCCCCCCTTGCCCCAGGCGCGCCAAAGCCCTAGCTGCACGGCCATGGCGGCTCCCATTCTCTCCTTCGAAAATCTTGGCCTGTCCCAGGGCACCCATTGGCTTTTCCGCAATCTCGACATTTTCGTCGGGGATCGGGACCGGCTGGCGCTGATCGGCCGCAACGGCGCGGGAAAGACCACGCTGCTGAAACTGATCGCCGGCCAGATCGAACCGGACGAGGGCACGCGCTCCGTCCGTCCTGGCGCCCGCGTCATCATGCTGGAGCAGGACCCTGACGTTTCCGGCTTCGCCACGCTGCGCGACTTCGCGCTGGCGGGCCAGTTCGCGCCGCCCGCGCATGAGGTGGACGCCATCGCCAGCCAGCTCGGTACGGACCTCAACCGAGAGGCCGCGACCGCTTCGGGAGGCGAACGCCGCCGCGCCGCCATCGCCCGCGCCCTCGCCAGCGAACCCGATCTGCTGCTGCTGGACGAACCGACCAACCATCTCGACATCGACGCCATCGACTGGCTGGAGGGCTGGCTCGGCCGCTATAATGGCGCGTTCATCGTCATCAGCCATGACCGCGCCTTCCTGACGCGCCTCACGCGCCAGACGCTGTGGCTGGACCGTGGCGGCATTCGCCGCAACGAGATCGGCTTCGGCGGTTTCGAGCAGTGGATGGAAGCGGTCTATGCCGAGGAAGCCCGCGCCGCAGAGAAGCTGGACGCCCGGCTCAAGATCGAGGCGCACTGGCTGGAACGCGGCGTCACCGCCCGGCGCAAGCGCAACCAGGGCCGCCTTGCCAAGCTCCACGAAATGCGGGCCCAGCGCGCCGCCATGGTGGGACCGCAGGGTGTCGCGAAAATCGCCGTCGCCAGCGACGACAACAAGACGAAAAGCGTCATCACCGCTGAGCATGTCACGAAGAATTTCGGCGACCGCACCGTCATCAGGGATTTCTCGCTGCGCATCCAGCGCGGCGACCGGATCGGCATCGTCGGCGGCAATGGCGCGGGCAAGACCACGCTCCTCAAACTGCTGACCGGTGAACTCGCGCCCGACAGCGGACAGGTCCGTCAGGCCAAATCGCTCGACATGATCTTCATCGACCAGCAGCGCAGCCTGATGCAGGCCGACAGGCGCGTGCGCGACGTTCTGGCCGAAGGCGGCGACTGGATCGACGTGCGCGGCACGCGCAAGCATGTCCATGGCTATCTGAAGGAATTCCTCTTCGACCCCTCGCTGGCGGAGGCGCGCGTCGGCACCCTGTCGGGCGGCGAGCGCTCACGGCTGCTGTTCGCCCGCGAATTCGCCCGCGAATCGAACCTGCTGGTGCTGGACGAACCGACCAACGACCTGGACCTCGAAACGCTCGACCTGCTTCAGGAAGTCATTGCCGATTATGAGGGCACCGTCCTGATCGTCAGCCACGACCGCGACTTCCTCGACCGCACGGTGACGGTCACGCTTGGCCTGGACGGCTCCGGCACCGTCGACGTGATCGTCGGCGGCTATGCGGATTGGGTCGCCAAGCGCCAGCCGAAGAACGCGCCCAGGCAAGAGAAGAAGGCTGCGGCGCCGCCGCCGCCGAAAAGCGCGTCGACCAAGCTCAGCTACAAGGACCAGCGTGATTTCGACCTGCTGCCCAAGCGGATAGAGGAGATGGAGGCGGCCATTGCCCGCGATGAGGAAGCGCTGGCCGATCCCGATCTCTACAGCCGCGATCCCGGCAGGTTCGACCTGCTCGGCAAGGCCATCGAAAAGGCTCGCGCCGAAAAGGAAGCCGCGGAGGAACGCTGGCTGGAACTGGCGGAAAAGGCGGAAGGGCTGGGTGCCTAGAATGCCTTGCGCCATCCTCCTCATCTGGTAGCCAGATAGCGGAAAAAGGGGACAGGCGCATGGAACAATCCGCGACGATGCAGGACAATGACATGATCGACGGCCATCATGCGGTCCATTATGTCAACCGCGTCGGCTGGCTGCGCGCGGCCGTTCTGGGCGCCAATGACGGCATCGTCTCCACCGCCAGCCTGCTCACCGGCATCGCTGCGTCGGGGGCGTCGCGGGATACCATCCTTCTGTCGGGCATCGCCGCGCTGGTGGCGGGCGCCATGTCGATGGCCGCGGGCGAATATGTGTCCGTCAGCGCCCAGTCCGATACGGAGCGCGCCGATCTGGCCAAGGAAAAGAAGGCGCTCGCCCAACAGCCCCATGTGGAATGGGAGGAATTGCGCGACATCTACGTCGATCGCGGCCTGACGGCTGACCTCGCGGGCCAGGTGGCGACGCAGTTGATGAATGTCGACGCGCTCGCCGCCCATGCGCGGGACGAACTGGGCATTTCCGACATCAGCACCGCGCGGCCCGTCCAGGCGGCGCTGACCTCCGCCGCGACCTTCTCCGCAGGCGCGGTCGCCCCTGTGCTGGCCGCCGTCGCCAATCCGTCGCACGCCATAGCGGCCGTCGCCGTCACGTCGCTGCTGTGCCTTGCGGTGCTTGGCTATGTCGGCGCCCGCCTGGGTGGCGGCGGGGTAGCGCGGGCGGTGGCTCGCGTCGTCTTCTGGGGCGTTTTCGCGATGCTTGCGACCTCCGGGGTAGGAAAGCTCTTCGGCGCCGCCATATGATGGGGGAAGCCGTCCATTCGCAAGGAGAGCATGCCATGATCCAGCAAATCCCGCTCAAGACCATCAAGGGCGCCGACGCCAGCCTGGCCGACTATGCGGGCAAGGTGGTTCTGGTGGTCAACGTCGCCTCCCGATGCGGCCTGACCGCGCAATATGAGGGGCTGGAAAAGCTCTATCGCGACTATAGGGACAAGGGGCTGGTCGTCGCCGGCTTCCCCGCCAACGACTTCGGTGCGCAGGAACCGGGCAGCAATGAAGAGATCGCGACCTTCTGCACGACCAATTTCGGCGTGGATTTCCCGATGTTCGAGAAGATCGTCGTCACCGGGCCGGAAAAGCACCCGCTCTACGCAGCGCTGACCGGCGCGCAGCCGAGTTCGCAGGGGGACGGGGCCGAGTTCCGCGAAAAGCTGATCGGCTATGGCATCACGCCCAATCCCGAACCCGAAGTGCTGTGGAATTTCGAGAAGTTCCTGATCGCGAAGGATGGCAGCGTGGCCGCCCGCTTCGCACCCTCGACCGCGCCCGACGATGCCGGGCTGATCGCGGCCATAGAGGCGGAACTGGCGAAATAGCGCCCAGCGCCGCCCCATGAACCAGACGCTGCTGCCGCAAATCGGCCCGGTGCTGGAGACGCTCGGCATCGTCGGCACTTTCGTCTTCGCCGCGTCCGGGGCGCTGGCGGCCGCGCGCCTGCGCCAGACGCTCGTCACCTTCGCCTTCTTCGCGCTGGTGACGGGGGTAGGGGGCGGGACTGTCCGAGACCTGCTGATCGGCGCGCCGGTCTTCTGGGTCCGCGACGCCGTGCCCGCCATCGCCTGCATGATGGCGGCGCTGCTCGTCTGGTTCACCCCGCGCCGTTTGTGGAGCGACAGCGCTCTCGACTGGCTGGATGCGGTGGGGCTCGCCGCCTTCGCCGTCTATGGCGCGGCCAAGGCGATGAGCTATGGCGTGCCGCCGCTGGTGGCGGCGATGATGGGCGTCGTCACCGGCTGCGTCGGCGGCATCATGCGCGACCTGCTGGCGGGGGAGCCGTCCATATTGTTGCGGCCGGAACTGTACGTGACGGCGGCGGCGCTCGCGTCGGGCCTGTTCGTCGCCCTGCGCTGGATCGGGCTGGACGTCCCCGTCGCGGGCGTCATCGCCGCGCTGCTCGGTTTCCTGCTGCGGGCCGTCGCGATGCGAAAAGGGCTCGGGCTGCCGCACTACCAGACGGAAGACTGAACCGGCGTTCGCGGATAGCCTCCGCCGTCACCCATGCGCCTTTTTCCGCCGGGTTTCCCAACCCTTTCTGGCGGCGGCGGACCGATCGGCGGCCGGACGCCGGGCCGACGCCGCGCCGCCCTTCTTCCCGCCCTTGCGCGAGGAGGCATGGCTGTCCGGCTTGCCCCGGCCGGAGCCGGATTTGTTGCCGCCGCCCGATTCCTTGTTGACGGTCGCCCAGGCGCGCCGTTCCGCTTCCTTGCGGGCCACGCCGCGATCCTCATAACCCTGCTCGATATGCTCCGCCTTGCGCTTCTGCTTGTCGGTGTAGCTGCTCTTGTCGCCCTGGGGCATGATCGTCTCCTTTTCCTTGCATTCCAGGCTAACGATCGAACCGGCGGGCCGTTCACATCGCTGCACAGGCGTTACGACGCGGGAACCGAACGACGGGGGGAACAGGGCGGTCCGGCCCGCGTTCACCAGCGCATGGAGCAGCGCATTCTTCTCGAACGGCTGGCGCGGCATCTGGCCGCCGGCAATCCCGACCTGGGTCCGGATCGCTGGCAGGAACAGGTGGAAACCGCGGCAGGCCTGCTCGCCATCATCAAGGACCCCGACGATGCCATGCGGCAGGCGGGTGACGAACGGGTCTGGCAGGCGATGATCGACGCCGCGCTGCGCCAGCGCTGGGCCGTCGCCTCCGCGCCGTCCGTCGAACCGCCGGGCGGCACCGACGAGGAAGGCGACATCCCGCTGACGCCGGACACCGTCAGCGGCAACCGGGCCGAATGGGTCCATCTGCACCAAATACAGGAGAAGCCGAAATGAAGGGGTTGTTGAAACTCGCATTCCTCACCGGACTGGGCGCCGTGGCGTGGAGGGGATGGAAGGAGTGGCAGGCGCAGCGCGACGCGGGCGACTATCGCGGGACCGGCTTCTCCTCCGGCCCGGTGCGCGATGCCGGGCCGGACGAGCAGCATATCGACGCGCGCGACTGGGACATGGTGGACGAGCAGGTCGATGAAAGCTTCCCCGCCAGCGACCCGCCGGGCAATTATCGCGGGCTGCATTGAGCCGCCGGCTCGCCCCCTTATCGATCCGATCGCTTCCCAATCCATTGCACCGCTTGCGCCCCGCCTCTATTGAGGCGGCTGCCGGTCCCATGCCGGGGCCAACAGGGGAATAATATCAATGCCTTCGGGTCTGATCGCGCTGCTCGACGACGTGGCGGGGATTGCCAAGCTTACCGCCAGTTCGCTGGACGATGTCGCCGCCGCCGCGGGCAAGGCGGGCTCGAAGGCGGCGGGCGTCGTGATCGACGACACCGCCGTCACGCCGCGCTATGTCATGGGCCTGACGCCGGACCGCGAACTCCCCATCATCTGGAAGATCGCCAAGGGATCGCTGCGCAACAAGCTGCTGTTCCTGCTCCCTGCCGCGCTGGTTCTGAGCGCCCTCGCACCCTGGCTTCTGCCCCCCTTGCTGATGCTGGGCGGCGCCTTTCTCTGTTTCGAAGCGGCCGAAAAGCTGCTGGAGGCAGTGCAGGGCGGCCACGATCTGGCGGAGGAGGCGCTGGAAACGCACAGTTCGAAGGAACTGGAGGACCAGAAGGTCTCCGGTGCGATCCGCACCGACTTCATCCTCTCGGGCGAGATCATGGCGATCGCGCTCGGCACCGTGGCGGCGGAACCGATCTGGGAGCAGGCGATCGTCCTGATCGTCGTCGCCTTCCTGATCACCGCCGGCGTCTATGGCGTCGTCGGCTTCATCGTGAAGATGGACGATATCGGCCTGCATCTGGCGGAGCGGCGTTCGGCCGGCGCGCGGGTACTGGGCCGTGCGATGGTGAAGGCCATGCCGGTGCTGATGCGGATATTGGGCGTCGTCGGCACGGCGGCCATGCTCTGGGTCGGCGGGGGCCTGATCGTCCACGGGCTGCACGAATTTCACTGGGATCTCATCCCCGGCGCCATCCATCATGTCGCGGAAGCCGCGGGCCGGGGGCTGCCCGCCATCGCGCCGGCGGTGGAATGGGTCGTGAACGCGGCGGGCGCGGCTATCGTCGGGCTGGTCGTCGGCGGCATCGTCGTGGCGGTGCTGCACCTCTTCAAAAAGCACTGATCGATGCGTTCACCCTGGCGTCTGGAGGCCGGGGCGCTGACCGCGCTCGCGCTGCCGATGATCGCGGGCAATATCGCCTGGGCCGGCATCGCGGCGACCGACCTGCTGCTGCTGGGCCGGCTTGGCGCGGGCGCGGTGGCTTCGGGGGCGCTGGCGATCAACCTGTTCAACGCGCTGCTGATCTTCGGCATGGGGCTTGTCACCGCCGCCGCGCCGCTGATCGCCACGGAACGGGGGCGTCGGCGGCATTCGGTGCGCGACGTCAGGCGGACGGTGCACCAGACGCTGCGCGCGGCGACCCTGTTCGTACTGCCCGCCTGGGCGCTGCTCTGGGAAAGCGAATCCATCCTGCTGCTGATGGGGCAGGAGGCGGACCTGGCGGCGCAGGCGGGCGAACTGATGCGCGGCCTGCAATGGGCGCTGCTGCCCTTTCTGGGCTTCACCACGCTGCGCAACTTCATTTCCGCGCTGGAACGGCCGGTCTGGGGCCTGATCATCATGGTCTGCGCCATCCCGTTCAACCTGCTGGCGGGCTGGACCCTGATCTTCGGGCATCTGGGTTTTCCCGCGCTGGGGATTTTCGGCGCGGGCATCGCCAGCACGCTGTCCTCTTCCTTCCTGTTCCTCGGGCTGCTGTCGGTCATCCTGATCGACCGGCGGTTCCGCCGCTATCGTCTGCTGGGACGATTCTGGACCCGTGATCGCGAACGGCACCGGGCCGTATGGGCGCTGGGCCTGCCGATCGCGATCACCCTGGGGCTGGAAACCACCGTGTTCAACGCCTCCGCCTTCCTGATGGGGCTGATCGACCGCGACTCGCTGGCGGCGCACGCCGTCGCGATCCAGATCGCCGCGCTCGTCTTCATGGTGCCGATGGGCATCGGTCAGGCGGCGACCGTGCGCTTGGGCCTCGCCTATGGAAAGGGGGATCTGGCGGCGGTCGGCCGTGCGGGCTGGCTGGCGCTGGCGATCGGGACCGGATTCGCGCTGATCGCCGCGACGATGCTCATCGCCTTTCCGCGCATGCTGATCTCCGCTTTCCTGAACCTTGCCGATCCCGCCAATGCGCGGACCGCGATGCTGGCGGTCGGTTTCCTGGGCGTCGCGGCGCTGTTCCAGTTGGTGGACGCCGCGCAGGCGGTGGGGGCAGGGGTATTGAGGGGCATACAGGATACCCGCGTGCCGATGATCTTCGCCCTGATCGGCTATTGGGTGATCGGCATCGGCATCGGCATCGTCCTGGCCTTTCCGCTGGGGTTGCAGGGCCTTGGCATCTGGCTGGGACTCGCGAGCGGGCTGGGCGTCGTCGCGCTGCTGCTGGTGGCGCGCTGGGCCTTGCGTGAGCGGCTGCATCTTCTATCGCGCAGGCGAAACGCCTGAATCCATTTGTCGCGGGCATGGGCCGGGTTGCGTCGCCGTGCGATGGTGCGACGCACAAAGCAATTGAACCGGCGCGTCAAATCGGTAATGAAAAACGCATTATGAACGCTCCTACCATGTTCTTCGAGGCGATAGCGCTTCAGAAATGTCTGATGGCGACCTACAACAAGATGGTCGTGAAGCTCGCGCCGCACATCCTCTACACGCGCCATGACGAAATGTTCATCGACGCGGTGACGATAGAGCGCGACGGCCGCCCGCCGCGGGAGCTGAAGCTCGGCACCTTCAAGCTGGCGGGACTGAACGACGTCAGCCTGGTCGATGAAAAGTTCGAGGCGATGCACGGCCTCTATGATCAGGGCGACAGCAAATATAAGGGCGTGACCCTGTTCGCGGTCGAGCCGGAGAGCGCGGCAGCCTGAAGCCGCATTGACGGTTGAAGAGGAAAAAGGGGCGGTCCTGCGGGGCCGCCCCTTTTCGTTCACGGTCACGCCGTGGAGGTTGCAGCGCCATCTGCTCCTGCAAGGACAGGAACTCGCGTCAACCCGCGCCGTGGAAGCTTCATCGCAAAGGGGCTCTCACCGCCGATGCTTGCCCCGCTTCGATCCGATGTGCCGGATATTGGTCGGCCGCCCGCGCCTGACGCTGCCGGGCCGCACGCGGTCCTTCTTGAAGCTCGGCCGCTGGGGCAGGGCGTCGGGCAGTTCGAAGCGCAACGAGCCGTTGATCGGGTCCGCTTCGGCCAGCCGCAATTGCAGCCGCTGCCCGACCGTATAGCGGTCCCCGCTCTCCACGCCTTCCAGCGCCCGCCCGGCTTCGTCGAAGAAGAAACGCTCGTCGCCCAGCGTCGACACCGGCACCAGCCCGTCGCCGCCCAGCCCCTCGACCGTGGCGAAGAAGCCGAAGCTCTGCACCCCGGTGATCCGCGCCTCCACCAGATCGCCCACATGCGCCGCCAGGAACGCCGCGACATAGCGGTCGATGGTCTCCCGCTCCGCCTCCATGGCGCGGCGCTCATGCTGGCTGATCATCTCGCCCACGCGGCCCATATTCTCCATATCCTCGCCGCTCAGCGAAGACCGGTCGGGAATATCCCCCTTGGGCGCGGGCAGCTCCAGCCCATAGGCGCCCACCAGCGCCCGATGCACCAGCAGGTCCGCATAGCGCCGGATCGGCGACGTGAAATGCGCATAGGACCCCAGCGCCAGCCCGAAATGCCCCATATTGGACGGCGCATAATAGGCCTGCGTCTGGCTGCGCAGGATCTGCTCCATGATCTGGGGCTTCTCCTCCGCTTCCCCGATCCGCGCGATCAGCCGGTTGAAGGTGGCGGGTTTCACCACCTGCCCCAGGGCGAATTCGATGTCGAAGGTCGCCAGATAATCCTTCAGCGCCACCAGCTTGTCCCTACTCGGCGGCTCATGGACACGGTACATGACCGGCGCCTTCTTGGCCTCCAGCGCCTTTGCCGCCGCGACATTGGCGGCGATCATATAATCCTCGATCAGCATATGCGCGTCCAGCCGCTCGCGCACCGCCACGCTGACGATCTTGCCATATTCGTCCAGCACCACCCGCCGCTCCGGCAGGTCCAGCGCCAGCGGTTCCCGCTTGTCCCGCGCCTTGCGCAGCAGCGCCCAGCAGGCCCAGAGGGGCTTTAATGCCGGTTCCAACAGGTCAAGGGGCTTTTCGCCGTCGATTGCCGCCTGCGCATCCTCATAGGCCAGCACCGCCGCCACCCGGATCACCGCGCGGGAAAAGCGCCAGCTCTTCACCTTGCCCGCCGCATCCAGCACGAGGTGACAGGCCATGGCCGCACGATCCTCGCCCGCCCGCAGCGAACACATGTCGGACGAAAGCTGGTGGGGCAGCATCGGCACGACCAGGTCGGGGAAATAGACGCTGTTCCCGCGCTTCCTCGCCTCGCGGTCCAGCGCGCTGCCCGGACGCACATAATAGCTGACGTCCGCGATCGCGACGATCGCCTTGTAGCCGCCCTCATTGGCCGGATCATCATCCGGCGCGGCCCAGACCGCATCGTCATGGTCCCGCGCATCGACCGGATCGATGGCGACGATGGGCAGGTGCCGCAAATCCTCCCGCTTCTCCTCATGCAAGGCGAGGCTGGAAGCCGTCACCGCCTCCTCCTCGACCCGCTCGGAAAAGACGTGGGGAATGCCATGCTTGTGGATGGCGATTAGGCTGAAACTGCGCGGCGCGAAGGGATCGCCCAATATGTCCGTCACCCGCGCCGTGGTCCGGGGCGGGCGCCCCACCGGCTCGGCCAGCACCAGATCGCCCTTCTTCGCCGTGCCGGCGTCCGAAATCGGGGTATCCCGCCGGATGCGCTTGTCGACCGGGCGCAGCCACAGCTTGCCGCCATCCGCTTCCTCGACCACGCCCAGCAATTCCTCGCTCGCCTTGGCAAGCTTCTTCATCGGATGCGCGACCCAGCCGCGCCCCGCTTCCTCCGTCCGCGCCAATATGCGGTCGCCAATCGTCAGCGCGCCGCGCTTGCCCCGCTCCATGACGCGCAGCCGGGGCGCGGGCTGTCCCTCCGCCTCCCAGCGTTCCGGCGTGGCGATCAGGGTGGTGTCGTCGACATCCACGATCCGCAGCACCGTGACCTTGGGCACGCCGCCCATCTTGTGGAAGGCCCGCGCCGGGCCGATGTCGATCAGCCCTTCGTCCGCCATGTCCTTGAGCAGCGCCTTGAGCGCGATCTTCTCCTGCCCCTTGAGACCGAAGGCCTTCGCGATCTCCCGCTTTCCGGCCGGCTGGTCGGACGTGGCGATGAAATCCATCACCTGCTCGCGCGTCGGGAAACCTGCGGGCCGCACCTTGGTCCGGGCGGAGTCGGATTTCTTCTTCTTTTCGGTGGATGCCATGGACCAGCTATAGGGAGAGGGGCTCCCCCGCGCCAGTGTTCCATGGCGAAGGGTCGATGTGAAAAGATAACGGCTGCAGGAAGGGCCTTTGTGGCGTCTGGGCTGGGTGAATAAGCGGACACCCGCTTTACCCCTCTCCCTCGAGGGAGAGGGCTGCGCAGACTTGGCAGCTTGCTGCCTAGTCGTAGCTGGGTGAGGGGGTTGCGATCCAACGGATCGCGCGGGCCTCAGGCCCGCCCCTTCCTCATCCAACCCCGCCCACGCTCCTTTGCCGCCAGGGCTTCCCATCCCCCTCCCTCAAGGAAGAAAGGAATGTCCGCCACTGGCCATCAATCCCCATGCCACATCAAGCAGCACCGCACATCACCGCCACAGCCCAAGCAGCAGCGCCACCATCCCCCGTTCATCCGCCGCCGTCGCCACCCGCGGCGCGCCATAGCCCCGGCACTCCAGGCAATCGGCCCGCACGCCCGCGCCGCTCACCAGCGCGCGCACATCGGCGACAGCCTGCAAAGCCCAGTTCCGCTGCACGATCGCCTGCCGCCCGAGCAGGTCGCGCCCGACCATGGCTGACGGGGCCCCGGCATCGTCCTCATCCTCCCGATCCATGATCGACTGGACGAATTCGGCGAACTTGTCCGGTTCCTTGGCAATGCGATAGGGCCTGGCCTTGGCCGGATCGATCTTCGCCAGCCTCGCCGCCTCGGCAATCGCCTCTTCCAGCCCGCCGAAGCGATCCACCAGGCCGATCTGCCGCGCCGTGCCGCCGTCCCAGACGCGGCCCTGCGCAATGGCATCGATCTGCTGGGGGGTCTTGCGGCGCGATTGCGCGACCAGCCCGACGAAGCGGCCGTAAATATCCTCGACCCCCATCTGCATGATCCGGTCGAACTCCGGCGTGGTGCCCCCGGCAATGTCCGGCTGGCCCGACAGCGGCGTCGTCTTCACGCCGTCGGTGGTGACGCCCATCTTCGCCAGAGTGCCCTCGAAGCTGGGTATGATGCCGAACACGCCGATCGAACCGGTGATCGTATCCGGCTCCGCGAAGATCACATCGGCCGGCGTCGACACCCAATAGCCGCCGCTGGCCGCCACATTGCCCATGGACACCACCACCGGCAGACCTTCGGACTTCGCTTCCATGATGGCGCTGCGGATCTTCTCCGACGCCATCACCGATCCGCCCGGCGAATCGACCCGGACCACCAGCGCCTTCAGGTCCTTGTCCGCCAGCGCCTTGCGCAGCAGCGCCGAAATCGTGTCGCTCGCCGCCGTGCCCGGCCCGGCCTCGCCATCGACGATGTCGCCCGCAATGGTCAGCACGCCGATCTCGCCGTCATTGGCGGGCTTGTGCGCCCTCATATAGTTTTTAAGATCGATGGCGGCGAAATTCCCGGCCCTGTCGTCCGGCGCATCGCCCGCAACCTCTGCCACCCGCGCGCCGAAGGCCGCTTCGTCGCCCACCCGGTCGACCAGCCCGGCGCCCAAGGCCGCCTTCGCCAGATTGCCGCCAGCCGCCTCCGCCAGAGCCGCCGGATTGCCGACATAGGCCGCCAGCCGCGCCCTGGGCCGCGCCTTGGCCACTTCCTGCCGCCAATCCTCCCACAGCGCATCGGCGAGCGCCTGATTGGCCTGCTTCGCTTCCGGCGACTGGCCGGTCCGCGTGAAGGGCTCGACGAAGCTCTTGTAGGTGCCGACGCGATAGACATGGGTGTTGACCCCCAGCTTGTCGATCAGCCCCTTGTAATACAGCCCCGATCCGCCGCGCCCGGTGATCGCCACGCCGCCCAGCGGGTCCACCCAGCTTTCGCTCGCATGCGCGGCCAGTTGATAGCTGTCGTCGCTATAGATGGCCGCATAGGCGAAGACCGGCTTCTTCGCCGCGCGCACCGCGTCCAGCGCCTTGCCCACCCGCGCCAGCGCCACCTGACCGCCGCCCATGAAACCGTCCAGGTTCAGCACGACGGCCTTCACCTTCCTGTCGTCCCTGGCGGCATCCAGTGCGGTAACGATGTCGGCCAGCCCATATTCCTTCGCCCGGTCGCTCCCGCCCGACAGCAGCGCCATCGGATCGATTTCCGACGGCTGTTCGACGATGGTCCCGTCCAGTTTCAGCAGCAGCGCGCCGCTGCCGACGCTCTGCGCGGGCTTGGGCGACCAGGACAGGGCGGCATAGAGCGCCCCGAAGAACATCAGCAGGAACAGCAGCACCAGCCCGTCCTTGATGGCCACCAATATGCGCCACACGCCCTTCACAAATGCCAAGTTGCCGGTTCCTTCCTTCAGCTTCTGCGTGGGCTATCCCATCGACGGACCGACTGCAATGTGGGGGCAGGCCGGGGCCGCGCAAGCTTGCGTCGGATATTTCCCGCGCTATGGGAGGGCGCAATTCTTGGTTTCTCGTGCAGGAGACACGCTTCATGCCCACGCTCGTCCTCATCCGCCACGGCCAGTCGGCCTGGAACCTCGAAAACCGCTTCACCGGCTGGTGGGACGTCGACGTGACCGAAAAGGGCGCGGAGGAAGCCCGCGCCGCCGGCCGCCTGCTCAGGGAAAAGGGGCTGGACTTCGACCAGTGCTACACCTCCGTCCAGACCCGCGCGATCAAGACGCTGAACCTGGTGCTGGAGGAAATGGGCCGCCTGTGGCTGCCGGTCGAAAAGGACTGGCGCCTCAACGAACGCCATTATGGCGGCCTTACTGGCCTCAACAAGGCGGAGACGGCGGCCAGGCATGGCGACGCGCAGGTGAAGATCTGGCGCCGCAGCTTCGATACGCCGCCGCCGCCGCTGGAGGCGGGCAGCGAGTTCGACCTGTCGAAGGACCGCCGCTATGCCGGCATTCCGATCCCCTCGACGGAATCGCTAAAGGACACGATCGCCCGCGTGCTGCCCTATTGGGAAGAGCGGATCGCCCCCGACCTCAAGGCCGGCAAGCGCGTCGTCATCTCCGCCCACGGCAATTCCCTCCGCGCGCTGGTGAAGCATCTCTCGAACATTCCCGACGATGAGATCACCGAACTGGAAATCCCGACCGGTCAGCCCATCGTCTATGAACTCGCCGACGACCTGACCGCCAGGGACCGCTACTACCTGTCGGAACGCTAGAAAGTCCCCCTCCCGCAGGGGGAAGAAAGAAGCATTGCCCCTCCGCGAACCTCCCGCTAAGGGGCTTTGCTTTCCGCATGATCAGGGAAAGTGCGAAGCGAAATGACCGGGGCACTCGAAGCCGTGCAAGTCGGCATCATCATGGGCAGCCGATCCGACTGGGAAACGATGCGCCACGCGGCGGACACGCTGGAGGCCCTCGGCGTCGCCCATGAATGCAAGGTCGTCTCCGCCCACCGCACCCCTCAGCGCCTCTACGACTATGCCACCGGCGCGGTCGGCCGGGGCCTGAAAGTCATCATCGCCGGAGCCGGTGGCGCCGCGCACCTTCCCGGCATGGCCGCCTCCATGACGCGCCTGCCAGTGCTGGGCGTGCCCGTGGAATCCAAGGCGCTGAAGGGCATGGACAGCCTGCTTTCCATCGTCCAGATGCCCGGCGGCGTTCCGGTCGGCACGCTCGCCATCGGCAAGCCCGGCGCGATCAACGCCGCGCTCTTCGCCGCCTCGATCCTCGCCACCACCGACGAAGCGCTGGCGCAGCGCCTCGACGCCTGGCGCGAAAGGCAGACCAACGACGTAGCGGACACCCCCGAATAAGATGACCATCATCCCGCCCGGCTCCACCATCGGCATATTAGGCGGCGGCCAGTTGGGCCGGATGATCGCCATCGCCGCCGCGCAGCTTGGCTATCGCACGCACATCTACGCCCCGGAATCGAGCGGCCCCGCCGCCGACGTCTCTCCCCGCTGGACGCAGGGCGCCTATGAGGATGCCGACGCGCTGGCGGCCTTCGCCGACAGCGTCGACGTCGTCACCTATGAGTTCGAGAATATCGATCCCTCGGCGGTCGAAGTCCTCGCCACCCACGGTCTCGTCCGCCCCGGCGCCCAGGCCCTGCGCGTAGCTCAGGACCGCCTCGCGGAAAAGCGCTTCGTCTGCGACCTGGGCGGCCTCACCGCGCCCTTCGCCCCGGTCGAAAGCCTGGACGACCTCGAAGAGGCGCTGGACCAGATCGGCAGTAGGGCGATCCTCAAGACCAACCGCATGGGCTATGACGGAAAGGGGCAGGCGCGCCTCTCCGATCCCGGCGATGCAGTCGGCGCGTGGAACGCCATTGGCCGCCAGAGCGCCATCCTCGAAGGCTTCGTCACCTTTGCGGAGGAATTCTCCGTCATCCTCGTGCGCGGCGCCTATGGCGACATCCGCTTCTGGGACAGCGCCGCCAATGTCCACAGGGACGGCATTCTCGACAGTTCGACGGTTCCCGCCGGCGCGCGGATCGAAGGCCAGCTTGCCGAAGCCCGCGCCCTGGCGTCGAAAGTCGCCGACGCGCTCGACTATGTCGGCGTCCTGACGCTGGAATATTTCGCTAGCGCCGATGGCCCGGTCTTCAACGAAATGGCCCCGCGCGTCCACAATAGCGGCCACTGGACCATCGAAGGAGCGGTGACCAGCCAGTTCGAAAATCATGTCCGCGCGATCTGCGGCCTGCCGCTGGGCGACACCGGCCTCGCCGCGACGAAGGTGGAGATGCGCAACCTGATCGGCGTCGAGGCCAATGACTGGCTGCAGATCCTGTCCGATCCGGCCAATCACCTGCACCTCTACGGCAAGCATGAAGCCCGCCCCGGGCGCAAGATGGGCCATGTCACCCGCCTGACCCTCTAACCTCTCCTCCTTCGCCCTGAGCTTGTCGAAGGGCTTCACTTCTCTTTAAAGGGGGAGGCGATGGGGGCTTCGAAAGGCTCCGCCCGAACGCAGGATGGGTGTCGTGATCGATCAAATATTGGCCCGAACCGCATGACCAGTCCCACCGCCGAAATCCTCCTCATCCTGGCCCGCGCCGACAATGGCGTGATCGGCCGGGACGGCGACCTGCCCTGGCGCCTGCCCGCCGACCTCCGGCATTTCAAGGCGCTCACCCTCGGCCACCCGATGATCATGGGCCGCAAGACCTTCGACAGCCTTCCTGGCCTGCTGCCCGGCCGCCGCCATATCGTCCTGACCCGCGACAGCACATGGAGGGGGGAGGGCGCCGAAACCGCCCACAGCCCGCGGGACGCCATAGCCAGGGCCGCATCGCCCACCGTCACCGTCATCGGCGGCGCGGAAATCTACAGCCTCTTCCTGCCTTTCGCCCATCGCATCGAACTCACAGAGGTCCATGTGGATGCGGAAGGCGACACCCGCATCGCCTATCCCGATCCCGCCGACTGGCGGGAAGTCGCCCGGCAGGACCATCCGGCCGAAAATGGCCGCCCCGCCTACAGCTTCGTCACTTTCCTCCGCGCCGCCGCGCATTGCCAGCGGCCGGACGCATCCCTATAGCGCCCCTCATGGAGCGGCTGCACAGCGGCGCCCCGATGCCCGCGCATCTGCGCGGCAGCATCATGGCGCTGGGGAATTTCGACGGATTTCATGCCGGGCATCAGGCCGTGGCCCGCCGGGCCATAGAGCTTGCCCGCGCGCAGGGCAGGCCCGCTGTCATCGCCACATTCGACCCGCATCCGATGCGGCTCTTTCGCCCGGAAACCCCCTGGTTCCGCCTGACCACCCTCGACCAGCGGGAACGCCTCTTCGCCCGCGCGGGCGCCGACGCGATGCTGGTGTTCGATTTCACCCGCGAACTGGCCGCGCTGGACCCGCTCTCCTTCGTTCGCCTGCTGGTCGACTGGGGCGTAGCCGGAGTCGTGACGGGGGAGGATTTCACCTTCGGCAAGGACCGCGCGGGCTCCACCCGGAGCCTTGCGCAACTGGGCGCACCGCTCGGCCTTGCCGCCGAAGCCGTACCCCCGGTCACCGGCGCGGATGGGGAGATCATCTCCTCCACCCGCATCCGCAAGGCGCTCCAGTCCGGCGACTGCGCAACCGCCACCCGCCTGCTGACCCGCCCCTTCGCCATTGAAGGCGTGGTCCAGCATGGCGACAAGCTCGGCCGCACCATCGGCTTTCCAACGGCCAATATCGATCTTGGCCATTATCTGCGCCCGGCCTATGGGATCTACGCCGTGCGCGGGCTGCTGGCCGACGGGCGCGTGCTGGACGGCGCGGCCAATCTTGGCATCCGTCCCAGCTTCGATCCGCCCAAGGAATTGCTGGAGCCACATTTCCTCGACTTCGCCGAAAATCTCTACGACCAGCGGATCGAGGTTCAACTGATCCACTATCTTCGTCCTGAAGCGAAATATGACGGCCTCGACGCGTTGATGGCCGCCATCGCGAAGGATTGCGACGATGCGCGGCAAATCCTTGCGGGAACGCCGCACCTCGCCTAATGCACCGGGCATATTTCTCACCCGTTCGGGCTGAGCCTGTCGAAGCCCTTTTCTTTCCTTGAGGAAGAGCGCGATCGTTCGGCAGGCCGGAACGAACGGATTATTTCACCGCCGGACCCAAAATGACCGATCAGCCTCGCCAAGAAACCCAGGATTACAAGAGCACCGTCTTCCTGCCCGTCACCGACTTTCCGATGAAGGCGGGCCTCGCGCAGAAGGAACCGGCGATCCTGGCCCGCTGGGAAGAAATGGACCTCTACGGCAAGCTGCGGGAGCGGCGGAAGGGCCGCAGGCGCTTCATCCTCCACGACGGCCCGCCCTATGCCAATGGCGACATTCATATGGGCCATGCGATGAACAAGGTGCTGAAGGACATCATCGTCCGCAGCCAGTCGCTGCTGGGCTATGACGCGCCCTATATCCCCGGCTGGGACTGCCACGGCCTTCCCATCGAATGGAAGATCGAGGAGGAATATCGCAAGAAGAAGCAGAACAAGGACGAGGTTCCGGCCCAGGAATTCCGCGCCGAATGCCGCGCCTATGCCGACAGGTGGGTGGGCGTGCAGAAGGAACAGTTCAAGCGCCTTGGCGTCATGGGCGACTGGGACGATCCCTATCTCACCATGAAGTTCGACGCCGAAGCCACCATCGTGGGCGAACTGCTGAAATTCGCGGAAAGCGGCCAGCTCTATCGCGGCGCGAAGCCCGTCATGTGGTCCCCGGTCGAAAAGACCGCGCTGGCCGAGGCGGAGGTCGAATATGAGGACATCGTGTCGACCCAGGTCGACGTGGCGTTCGAGATTGTCGAAGCCCCGAACGCGCCCGAACTGGTCGGCGCGCATGCAGTGATCTGGACGACCACGCCCTGGACGATCCCGGTCAATCAGGCTTTGGCCTATGGCCCCGAAGTCGATTATGTCCTCGTGGAAAGCGACGGCCGCAAATTATTGCTGGCCGAAGCCCTCGTCCCCTCCGTCCTCCTGCGTCATTCCCGCGAAGGCGGGAACCCATCTCCCGACGCCGCCTCCACCGCGACGCCTGAGGCAGAAATCCTCTGGCGCGGCAAAGGCGCCGACCTCGCCGGAGCCGTCGCCCGCCACCCGATGCACGCCCTTGGCGGCTTTTTCGCCAAACCCCGCCCGTTCCTCGCGGGCGATTTCGTCACCACCGACGCGGGCACCGGCCTCGTCCACATGGCCCCCGACCATGGCGAGGACGACTTCGCGCTCTGCAAGGCGAACGGCATCAACCCGGTCTTCGCCGTCGAAAATGACGGCAAATATCGGGAGGACTGGCTCTGGCTGGGCGGTCAAGGCAGCGTCATCAACCCGAAATTCGTCGGCAGGGACGGACCCATCTGCACCGACCTGCGCGAAGCCGGCGGGCTTCTGGCGGCCTCCGATGACTTCAAACACAGCTATCCCCATAGCTGGCGCTCCAAGGCGAAGATCATCTTCCGCTGCACCCCGCAATGGTTCATCCCCATGGACCAGAATCCCTCTCCCCTTGAAGGAGAGGGAAGGGCCCCGCTCGCGCAAGCGGGTGGGAAGGGTGAGGGCGACAACGCCGCCACCCTGCGCGAACTCGCCCTCAACTCCATCGAACACACCCGCTGGGTGCCGGAACGCTCGATCAACCGCATCCGCTCGATGGTGGAGGGCCGCCCGGATTGGGTGATCAGCCGCCAGCGCGCATGGGGCGTCCCGATCGCCCTCTACGTCCATCGCAAGACCGGCGACTATCTGGTTGATAAATCAGTCAATGCCCGCATCCTCGAAGCGTTCAGGGGCGCGGGAGCCGATGCGTGGTTCGGCGCCGATCACCAGGCGCTGCTCGGCCCCGATTACGACCTCAACGACTATGAGGTGGTGAACGACATTCTCGACGTCTGGTTCGACAGCGGCTCGACCCACAGCTTCGTGGTGGAGGGCCGATACGGCGAAGGCGTCCGCGCCGATCTCTATCTGGAAGGCTCCGACCAGCATCGCGGCTGGTTCCAGTCCTCGCTGCTGGAAAGCAGCGGCACGCGCGGCCGCGCGCCCTATGACGCCGTCCTCACCCACGGCTTCGCGCTGGACGGGCAGGGCCGCAAAATGTCGAAGAGCCTCGGCAATGTCGTCGATCCGCTGAAGGTCATTGCCGAAAGCGGCTCCGACATCCTGCGCGTCTGGGTCGCCAGCACCGACTATTTCGACGACGTCCGCATCGGCAAGGAAGTGCTGGCCGGTTCGTCCGACGCCTATCGCAAACTCCGCAACACTTTCCGTTACTTGCTGGGCGCGCTTTCCGACTTTTCCGAAGAGGAAAGGCTGCCCGTCGCTGAAATGCCGGAACTGGAGCGCTACATGCTCCATCTGCTGGCAAGGCTGGACGCCGATCTCCGCAGCGTGGTCGACAAGGCGGCCGGCAGCGAGAACTGGCTGGAATTCAGCCGCTACACCCGCGCACTGATGGATTTCGCGAACAGCGACCTTTCGGCCTTCTTCTTCGACATCCGCAAGGACTGCCTCTATTGCGATGCGAAGTCGGACCCGAAGCGCCGCGCCTACCGCACCGTGCTCGACACGCTGTTCCACGCGCTGGTCCGCTACGCCGCGCCGATCATCCCCTTCACCGCTGAGGAAGTGTGGCAAAGCCGCTATCCAAATGCCGAAGAAAGCGTGCATTTCCTGGAATGGCCGACCGTCGATGCGGCATGGCTCGACCAGAGCCTGGACGACAAATGGGCGGAGATCCGCAACCAGCGCGATCAGGTCAACGAAGCCATCGAGCCTCTTCGCCGCGAAAAGGTCATCCGCTCCAGCCTGGAAGCCGATGTCACCATGGGTGAACTGGTCCCCAGTGACGGTGTGAACTTCGCTGAAATCGCCATCGTCGCCCGCATCGAAATGGGCAAGGGCGACAGCATCGTCGTCAAGCCCAGCGACTGGCACAAATGCGGCCGCTGCTGGCGCCTGCTGCCGGAGGTCGAGGAAGACGGCGCGCTCTGCAACCGCTGCGAAGAGGTTTTGTCGGCGTGAGCATGAAGCGCTTGCCAGTGCACGGGGGGACCAAGTTATGCAGGTTGAGCACTAATTGATGCCAAATTCCGTCCACCATCGCCCTCTGGGCCTGATCGTCGCGACCGTTACGCTCGTGCTCGACCAGCTCGTCAAATATACCGTCACCTATCCCCTCGCGCTGAAAAGCCGGATGGACGACGGCATTGAAATCCTGCCGATCTTCCGCCTGCGCTGGCTGGAAAATCGCGGCGTTTCCATGGGCTTCTTCCACGCTGACACGAACATGATGCGCTGGATACTGGTCGGCATGACCATGCTGATCGCGGGTTTCGTGGCCGTGTGGATGTGGCGCGAAAAGGCGCGTCAGGACGTCGCGGCGCTCGGCCTCGTCCTGGGTGGCGCCATCGGCAACATCATCGACCGCATGCGCCTGGGCTATGTGGTCGACTATGCCGACCTGCATTTCGGGGAGTGGCGGCCTTTCCTGATTTTCAACCTGGCCGATGCAGCCATCACTTTCGGCGTGCTGATCCTGCTTGCGCGGGCGCTTCTGCTGCGCGAGAAGGGCGCAAAGACGGAGTCAATGAACTGATGCGTAAACTGATCCTCGCCGCTGGCCTGATTTCCATGCTGTCCGCTTGCGGCGGTGGCGGCGGCCTTTTCAACCGGTCGCGTCCCGACGAATTTGCCGTTTCGCGCCAGGCTCCGCTCGTGATCCCGCCTGATTTCGCGCTGGTTCCGCCCGCGCCCGGCACGCCTGCCGCCGCGTCGGTCGATTCGAGCAAGGCTGCGATGGACGCCATGTTCGGCGGTCCCGCTGCCCGCAGCCCGGGCGAAAGCGCCACTCTGAACGCGGCCGGCCGCGCCAATGCCGCCGCGGGCATTCGTTCCTCCGCCGGCGATCCGGCGACCGAAGTGGTCGAAAAGGGCGCAACCACCCGCGACATCATCGCCGCCCCTGAAGGTGACGGTCAGGACGCCCGCGCGGCCACTCCGCAATAATCGGAAAAACCGGAATTCAGGGCTGGCTCTCAACGAAATCCTTGAGCCGGCCCAAAGTCCCATCCCATTGACTGCCGACCTTGGCGAGCCAGTCCCTGGCCTCTGCGACACCCTCGGGCCGCAGGCTGAACAGCGCCTCGCGCCCGGCCCTGGTCCGCGTGACGAGTCCGGCGCCAAGCAGCACATCCAGATGCTTGGCCACCGCCTGGCGGCTGATCGGCAATCCATGGCCCAACTGACCGATCGAACGCTCTCCGCCATCGGCAAGCCGCCCGATCATGCCCAGCCGCGTCGCATCTCCCAAGGCCGCGAAAAGTCGGGCTGGGGCAGCGTCAATGCTCGGCATAGTCGCGAATATTCTTCACCTGCTCCGCCCAGCCGCCTTCATTATCCCGCATGACATTGCTTCGCCGGGGTTCGGGAACCTTGTCGAAGCCGCTTTCCGTGACCATCAGCCGGGTGCCCAGGGCGGTCGGCTCCAGCATGAATTCGACCAGCGTCCATTCGGACACCGCCACACCGCTTTCCATCAATTCCTTGTCGCCGCCGGTCGCCGGCCATTCATAAGCGAAGCGCGTCATCGGCTCGATCGCTACGACCCGCGCTTCCCAGCGATAATCCTCATATCCCGGATAGGTCATATATCCGGTCAAAGCCGCCCCCACGGCAAAGGGCTGATCGAGAGCGACCCGGAACCAGCTTCCGAACTTCTCATGATCGATCAGCGCGTCCCACACCCTTTCGACAGGGGCGGCGATCTCGATGGTCTTGGTGATGGAATCAGGCATATAGGCAACCTCCGGATTGCCCATATGCACTCATAACCTCCATCATGCAACCTTTTGGTTGCTTATCATGCCCGGACTTCGGTTCCGATCCCGGCGCTGTTATGACGCAGGGCCGTCAGCACCGTGTCGACTATGGCGCTCGCGTCCAGGCGGGCGTCGGCATATTGCTTTTCCGGCTTGTCCTGATCCTGGAAGATGTCGGGCAGGCGCATGGTGCGCAGCTTGAGACCATTGTCGATCAACCCCTGATCGCTAGCCAATGTCAGCACATGCGCCCCCAGCCCGCCGACCGAGCCTTCCTCTATGGTGACGGAAACCTCATGCGTGGTCAGCAACCTGCGGATCAGCGCTTCGTCCAGCGGCTTGGCGAAGCGCAGGTCCGCCACGGTCGTGGACAGTCCCTTGGCCTCCAGCGTTTCCGCCGCCTTCAGCGCCTCCTCCAGCCGGGTTCCGAGAGACAGGATCGCGACCTGCCGTCCTTCCCGCACGATCCTGCCCTTGCCGATTTCCAGCCTTTCCGGCGTGGCGGGCAGGGCGACGCCCGTGCCGTTGCCGCGCGGGTAGCGCACCGCAATCGGCCCATCGTCGTGCAGGGCGCTGGTGTGGACCATATGGACCAGTTCCGCCTCGTCCGCTGCCGCCATGACGACGAAATTGGGCAGGCTGGCAAGATAGGTCACATCGAAACTGCCCGCATGGGTCGATCCGTCGGCACCGACGAGGCCAGCCCGGTCTATGGCGAAGCGCACCGGCAGATTCTGGATCGCCACGTCATGGACGACCTGATCATAGGCGCGTTGCAGGAAGGTCGAATAGATGGCGCAGAAGGGGCGCATGCCCTGCGCGGCAAGCCCCGCGGCAAAGGTCACGGCATGCTGTTCCGCAATGCCGACGTCGAACGTCCGGTCGGGAAAGGCGGCGCCGAACTTGTCCAGCCCCGTTCCCGACGGCATGGCGGCGGTGATCGCGCATACCGCCGGGTCGCGTTCCGCCTCCGCGATCAGCGCCTGGGCGAAGACGCCGGTATAGCTGGGCGGACCGGGAGGCGCCTTGGCCTGCGCGCCGGTGATGACGTCGAACTTCTGCACGCCATGATATTTGTCCGCCGCCGCCTCCGCCGGGGCATAGCCCTTGCCCTTCTGCGTCACGACATGGACGAGGCATGGCCCCTCCGCCGCGTCGCGGACATTCTCCAGCACCGGGATCAACTGGTCGAGATTATGCCCATCGATGGGGCCGACATAATAGAAGCCCAGTTCCTCGAACAGCGTGCCGCCCATCGCCATGCCGCGCGCGAACTCGTCGGTCTTGCGCGCCGCATTGTGAAGGGGGCGGGGCAGCCGCCGCGCCAGCCGCTTGGCAAGGTCGCGCAGGCCAAGGAACTCCCGGCTCGACACCAGCCGCGCCAGATAGGCCGACAGCCCGCCGACCGGCGGCGCGATCGACATGTCGTTGTCGTTCAGGATCACGATCAGCCGGTTTCCGGCCTCCCGCGCATTGTTCATCGCCTCATAGGCCATGCCCGCCGACATGGAGCCGTCGCCAATGACGGCGATCGCCTTGCCGGGCTGACCCTTCATCCTGTTCGCCACGGCAAAGCCGAGAGCCGCGCTGATCGAGGTCGAGCTATGCGCCGCGCCAAAGGGATCGAACTCGCTCTCCGCCCGCTTGGTGAAGCCGCTGAGGCCGCCGCCCTGACGCAGCGTGCGGATGCGGTCGCGCCGTCCGGTCAGGATCTTGTGCGGATAGCATTGATGGCCGACGTCCCAGACCAGCCTGTCGTTCGGCGTATCGAACACATAATGGATGGCGGTCGTCAGTTCCACCACGCCCAGGCCGGAACCCAGATGACCGCCGGTCACGCCGACGGCGGAAATCACCTCCTGCCGCAGCTCGTCGGCCAGTTGCCGAAGCTGGCCCGGTTGCAGCTTGCGCAGGTCCGCCGGCCAGACGACCTGGTCGAGCAGCGGGGTGGAAGGACGATCGTTCATGAAAGACATAGACTCCCGAACGCAGGAAGTTCCCTGCTTGCCGCATTTTCCGAGTCAGCAGATCGCATCCGCTTCGAAAATGCTCTGGGCCGTTCCGGGCGAAAGCGCAACGCCATCACGCGGCGCATTTGGCGCAGATGCCCAATATCTCGATGACGGGGCGATCCGGCTGAAAACCCTCGCCCCGGGCCACTGCGCGGACCTTGTCGGTCACCTTGTCGTCGTCGACATGCGTCGCCTGCCTGCAGCGGGTGCATACCAGGAAGATGCAGTCGTGATGGCAGCCCGGATGCACATTGGCGATATAGGCATTGGCGCTTTCCACCCGCATCGCGATGTTGTTGTTCACGAACAGGTCGAGGATGCGATAGACGCTGTTGGGCGCCACCCGCTTGCCCCGCGCCTTGGACACGCTGTCGGCTATGTCATAGGCGGATGCGGGGGTTTCCTCCGCCGCCAGCGCATCGAAAATGGCCGCGCGCATCGGCGTCCATTGTTCCTGGCTCGCCTCCAGCGTGGCGCGGGCGGCATCCGCGAGACTGTCGCTCGACGGTTCGTGATGGTCGTGATGATGATGGTCGGCCATGGGTTCAATCTAAGCCTGGGTTAATGCGGGGGCAAGTGGCGGGCGCGGTCTGTCAGCCGCGCCAGTAGATCCACGCCGCCCATATCCAGCCGGCGATCATCAGCGTCCCTCCGACGGGCGTGACCGCGCCCAGCCATTTGGGAGCGCCCAGGGCCATGGCGTAGAGGGTGAAGGCGAAGATCGCCGCTCCGCCAAGATGCAGCGCCGCCGGACCCCGCGCCACTCCCATGATGGCGAGCGCGCCCACCGCATGGACGAGCTGATAGAGCCCGCCGGTGCGCAGCCACTCCGCCGCCTGCGGGCTGGCCGCGCCATGCGCGCCGAAGGCGCCCGCCGCTATCGCCACGGCCGCCGATAATGCAGCCAGAACCGCGATCATGCCTCTTCCTCCCCATCGCCGCGCGCCAGCAGGCGCATTTGCCTGCCGGGCCGATACATCAGCTCCTTCGCCGCCATCAGATTGCCATGCTCCATCTGGAGCGCCATGCGCTGTTCGTCATTGCGGCGATATTGACGCTCCACTTCCTCGACCTCTTCCGGCGGAACGCCAAGTGCCTGCATCGCCAGAACGCCCATGCAGATGGCGGATTCGAACACTTCGCGCACGACGCCGGCCAGATCCATGTCCTTGAGCGCCAGCAACTGCCGCCGGTCGAAGGCGCGTACCACCAGCGCCGCCTGCGGAAAAGCCTCGGCTATCGGTTCCAGCACCCGCCCGTCGAGCGAAGGATCGTCGATGCAGAAGGCGATCAGCCGCGCCTCTTCCGCGCCAGAACGGCGCAGCAGGTCGATGCGCGTGCCGTCGCCATAATAGACCTTCATGTCGAAGCGGCTGGACACTTCGATCTGCGACGGCTTCTTGTCGATCAGCACGACGCCGAAGCCATGGCCCATCAGCATCTGCGCGACGGTCTGCCCGAAACGGCCATAGCCGACGATGATCGCCGTGCCGCGCGGCGCCTCCTCGGGCGTGGGCAGGTCCGGCTTCGCCTTGGGCCTGGCGAATTCCAGCTTGCGCGCGAACAGCATCAGGAAGGGCGTTGTCGCCATGGAGAAGGTGACGATGGCGCTGAACAGGCTGGCGGCCTGGGGAGCGATCAGCAGGGCGCTCTGCGCCTGCGCGAACAGCACGAAGCCGAATTCGCCCCCCTGGCTCAGCAGCAGGCCGGAGCCGATGGCCTGATTCCATTCCATGCCGAACAATCGGGCAAGGCCGGTGATCAGCGCCGCCTTGGTCAGCACCAGTATCGCCGCCATGCCGATGACGAACAGCGGATTGGCGGCCACCGCATGCAGGTCCAGCACCATGCCGACCGCCAGGAAGAACAGGCCGAGCAGGATCGAGCGGAAGGGTTCGACATCCGCCTCTATCTCATGGCGATAGGGCGAATCGGCCAGCATCACGCCCGCCACGAAGGCGCCGAGGGCGGTCGAAAGGTGCAGCGCGTGCATCAGCGCGGCCGCCGCCAGCACGGTGAACAGGCCGACGACGACGAACAGCTCCCGCTCCCCCAGCCGCCCGACCAGATGGAGCAGGGGGCGCAGGATGAAGCGGCCCGTCAGGACCAGCCCGGCGATGGCGGCCACCGTATAGCCCGCCATCAGCCATCCCGGCGGACCGGCCGCATCGGCCGGGTTGCGGGACAGCGCGGCGACGATGGTGATCAGCGGGACGATGGAAAGATCCTGGAACAGCAGGATCGAGAACACCTTTTCACCGAAGGGCGAATTGATCCGGCCGCTGCTCTTGAGGCCGGGCAGCACCTGCGCCGTGGAGGAAAGCGCCAGCGGCAGCCCCAGCGCAATGGCCGCCCCCCAGGTGAAGCCGGTCGTGTAGAAGATGATCGCCGTCAGCGCGCATCCGCACAGCACCACCTGCGCCATGCCGAGCGCGAAGATGTCGCGCTTCAGCCGCCAGAGCCGGGCCGGATGCAGTTCGAGGCCCACCAGAAACAGCAGCAGCACGATGCCGATCTCGGCTATGGCGAGCTTCGATTCCGCTCCGCCGACAAGCCTCAGGCCCTGCGGACCCACAAGTGCGCCCGCGACCAGATAGCCCAGCACGGCGCCCAGCCCAAGGCGACGGAACAGCATGACGAACAGCACTGCCGCGCCCAGCAGGATCACGCCCTCCGACAACAATATATCGGTGGCGGAAACAGGTACCGCAGCAGTTGGCCCAGTCTGCCCCTGCATCAGGCGTCGGCCATGCGCGCGGCTTCGGCAATGGCTTCGAAGCCCAGCCGGATGGAGGCGTGGCGGGCCGGATAATCGCGGGCGGGCGCGAGTACGGCCAGCCCCGGCCAGAAATCCAGCTCATCGCTTTCCCCCGCCAGATAGGCGGTCAGCCGGTCCCGCGCCTCCGCCAGTTCGCCGGCGGTGAGGCCGATCGCCTGCGCGGCCATCAGCGCCGCGGAGGCCTGCCCCAGCGCGCAGGCCTTCACGTCCAGCCCCATATCGGCCAGCCGGCCATCTTCCATCCTGACGTCGGCGGTCACGCGCGACCCGCAAGTGGGCGAGCGCTTCTCGACGCTGGCCTGCGCGTCGGGCAGCCGCTTGTGATGGGGTATGTTCGCGGCCAGCCGCAAAATGTCCTTGTTGTAGAGGGGGGCGCTCATTCCGATCCATGTAGGGCAGGATGCGTTCAGGAGAAAGGGCGGAAGGGGTCTTGCATGGCGCCGGCGGGAAAATATTGCATGTGGCGGCGCAGGCAGGCGCGCATCCATTCCGCCGCCGTCAGGGCTGTTGATCGGTGGTCCCGGGACTGGCCGGAACGATCACGCGCGGCGGCGGCGCGCCCGGCTGCGGTCCGGGCACGCCGGGCGGCGGCCCCTGCGGCTGGTCGATGGGCAGGCGAAGCTGGCCGCCGCCGATATTCACCGTCACCCCCTCCGTATCCAGGCCCACGCTCATATTGCCGAGCCCGGCCTCCGTCGCGACATTGGCTATGGCGTTGACCAAATCGCTGTCCCTGCTTTCCTCCGGCGCATCCTCGACCGGCTCGTTGATCGCGCCCGCCATGAAGGTCCGCCAGATGCGGGCGGGCACGCCGCCGCCCGCCGCGCCGCCGGGCAGGGGCGTATTATCGTCATTGCCGATCCACACCGCCGTCACCAGCCCGCCCGCATAGCCGACGAAGATCGCGTCGCGGCTGTCCTGCGTCGTCCCCGTCTTGCCGAAGGTGCTGGTGCGAAGCGCGGCCGCGCTGCCGGTGCCGCGATTGGCGGCGGAGGACAGGAGGTCGCGGATCATCTCCAACTGGTCGTCGCTGAAATGCTTCTGGCGGCTCATCAGCCGGTCGAACCAGCCCTGCTCCTCCGGCGGCAGGCCGTGCGCCAGCACCGGATAGGCGCCCGCCGCCACCGCCGCATAGGCCTCCGTCAGTTCGACGAGCGGTATTTCCGACGTGCCGAGCGCCAGGCTCAAATCCTCCGTCAAGGGGGCCGTCACGCCCAGATCGCGCGCCACCTTGATGACATTGTCGACGCCCACCTTCTGCGTCAGCCGTACCGCGGCAACATTGCTGGACGCGGCGAAGGCCTGCCGCAATGTGATCCGCCCGCGATATTTGCCGCCATGATTGGCCGGGCGATAGCTGCCCGTGGTGATCGGCGTGTCCTCGATGAAGTCGTCGGGCGTCATGCCGGCCCGGAAGGCGGCAAGATAGACGAACAGCTTGAAGGTGGAACCCGGTTGCCGCTTCGCCTGGACGGCGCGGTTGAAGGCGCTCTCGCCGTAATTCCTGCCGCCGACCATCGCGACCACGCTGCCATCGGGCTTCATCGCGACCAGGGCGGCCTGCGCCTTGCCCAGCGGGGCGCGGCGGATCGCAGCCTCCGCCAGCCGCTGGATGCGCCAGTCGAGCGTGGTGGCCACATTCTGCGCGCCATAGACCGCGCCGGCCCTGTCCCGCGCTTGCGGCAGCACCCAGTCCGCAAAATAGGTGCCGCTGGTCGGATCGGGCGCTTCATGCACGTTGAGCCGCGCCGGGGGCAGGGCGTCGCGTTCCGCCTTGGTGATGTAGCCTGCCTCGACCATCGCCTGCGTCACCAGGGCGGCGCGGTCGCGCGCGCCCTTCAAATTGGCGGTCGGCGCTAGGCGGGATGGCGCCTTCAGCAACCCCGCCAGCATCGCCGCCTGGGGGATGGTCAACCGTTCCGGCTGGCGGTTGAAATAGTGCAGGGACGCGGCCCGCAGGCCATAGACATTGTCCCCGAAATAGACGTTGGACAGATAGCGCTCCAATATCTGGTCCTTGGTCAGCCATGCCTCCAGCCAGAAGGCGATCAGCGCCTCCCGCGCCTTGCGCCCGAAGGTCCGGTCGCTGGAGAGGAACACGCCCTTGGCAAGCTGCTGCGTGATCGTGCTGCCGCCCTGGGAGGAGCCGCTGGACCAGAGATTATGCCAGGCCGCCCGCGCTATGCCTCGTGGATCGACGCCCCAATGGTCATAGAATCGCCGGTCCTCGAACGCCATGAAGGCCTGCGGCACATGCTTGGGCAGGGCCGCGACGGTGACGGGCTTGTCGATGATCGCGCCGCGCCGCGCGATCAGATGGCCGTCCGCCGACATCAGGCTGATGCTGGGGGGCGCGATGGGCTTCAGGGATCGGGACATGGGCGCCGTCACCGCGAGCCAGGCGATGAGGATCATCAACAGCGCCAGCAGCGCCGCGACCACCCATCCGGCTATCTGCACCCGGCGCTTCCATGGCCGCGGCGGCGCGAAGGCGCTGGGCGGTCCGGCGCCGAAGGCGCGGGGCAGGGCGTCAGGGTCGGAAAGGGGCAGGGGATCTTTCATCGCTTCGGTCATGCTGTGTTATTTGCCTGACACCGGTCAAGCGTGTCCCGTCCCGGGACAATCGGGGGTTAACTTTAAATCGCGATATTCCAAAAGGTAAAGAATCTCTTAACCTGTGCGTCATGAGAAGCAGACCTCTAGTCCTGACGAGCGAGTCGGCGCGCCATCCGTTTCGCCAGCGGTTGCCGCGCCATGTCCTGCGCGTCGTCGAACCGGCCCCCGCCGCGCGCGAACGCCCGCCGGTTTCCGACGACAATGACTGGAAACTGTTTGTGCTGAGCTTCGGTGCCTTCTTCACGGCCTTCTACAGCTTTATCTTTTAATCGCTTCTTATCAGCCACGCACCGTCAATCGCATGCCTTGTGCAGCGTCCAGGCGATCCACGCGCAGGGCAGGCACAGCGCCGCCACCAGCAGCAACTGGTTCACCACGGAAAGGCCCGCGATGCTGAGGCTGATGGTCAGCAGCGATCCCAGCACCATCGCCCCTGAATTGACGATATTGTTCGCCGCGACGGTGCGTGCCGCCTCGCACTTCTCGACCGTCGTGGTGAGGAAGGCGTAGAGCGGCACCACGAACATCCCGCCGAAGGTCGCCACGCAGAGCAGGCAGAGCGACAGCGGGATCGCCAGCGGGTGATAGAGGAATCCCGCCAGCGAGAGCATCTTTCCATCCGATCCCGCCATCCAGAGGTCGCAAACGATGTGGAAGGCGACGATGCTGATCCCCATGCCGATGACGGAGGCGGGCGCATATCGGGCCGACACATGGCCGCTCAGCAACCGGTTGATCGCCACCGACCCGATGGCGATGCCGATGGAAAAAATGCCCAGGAACAGGCTGGCGACGGATTTGTCGGCGCTCAGCACATTCTTGACCAGCGGCGGGAACTGGATGAACAGCACCGTGCCGACCGCCCAGAAAAAGCTGATCGCCATGATGGCGAGGTAGAGCCGCCGGATGTGCATCGTTCCCCGCACCAGCGCGATCGAGGATCGGATGATGTGGAAATCGATCGGTTGCCGCTCCAGCAGCGACGGCGCGGTGGGCACGTTGCGCCCCGCCAGCCAGCCTATCACCGCCGTCAGGATGATGCAGACCGCCGCCGCCTGCACGGGGATGATCCCGGCCAATATGGTCCCGGCAAGGATGGCGATATAGGTTCCGGCCTCGACCAGGCCGGTTCCGCCCAGCACTTCCTCGTCATGCAGGTGCTGGGGAAGGATCGCATATTTGATCGGCCCGAAGAAGGTCGAATGCACCCCCATGGCGAACAGCGCGACCAGCAGCAGTGGAATGGCGAGCAGATGGACCGCGATCCCGCTCCAGATCAGCGCCAGCCCGGCCGCGCCGACCGCCATGATGACGATTTCGGCGGCCTTGACGATGCGGATGATCGCCGCCTTGTCCCGCTGGTCGGCCAGCTGGCCCGACAGGGCGGACATCAGGAAGAAGGGCAGGATGAAGACGCCGGTCGCCAGCGCGCTGAACCAGGTTTCCGACTTCTCGTCATTATAGACGGTATAGACGACGAACAGCACCATCGCGTTCTTGAACAGATTGTCGTTGAAGGCGCCAAGGAGCTGAGTGATGAAAAGCGGCAGAAAACGTCGCTTGTTGAGGAGCCTTAGAGAGGCTTGCATGGGCGAGGGGGTCTTCTTCGCTGTGGATGAGCGTGGCGGGGTCTAGCGATAGAAGACGGGTCAGCACAACCCCTCTGCGCGAAACCTTGCCGTCCGTCCTCTCCCATGTTGCGCATCCGCTTGTGCGCCGGCCCCGACTGTGGCAGTCCGCCGCCATGCTGACGCTGCCCAATCTGCTGACGCTTTCGCGCATCCTGACCGTGCCGCTGCTGGTCGCCCTGTTGTGGCCGGCGGAGATCGGCGCGCGCTGGACGACCGGCTATATGCTGGCCTTCGCGCTATATTGCCTGATGGGGATCACCGATTATTTCGACGGCTACCTCGCCCGCGCTCAGGGCGCCGTATCGAAACTGGGCATCTTCCTCGATCCCATAGCGGACAAGATCATGGTGGGGGCGGTGATCCTGATGCTGTCGGCCACGCGCGACATTTCGGGCATCCATATCGCCGCCGCGATGATCATCCTGCTGCGCGAGATCGCGGTTTCGGGCCTGCGCGAATTCCTGGCCGGGCTCCAGGTTTCCGTGCCGGTGTCGCGCCTCGCCAAATGGAAGACGACCTTCCAGCTCATCGCGCTGGGCGCGCTGATTCTCGCCGGCGCCGTACCGCAATTTCCGTTCGTGCAACTGGTCGGCATCGCCACGCTCTGGGCGGCGGCGATACTGACGCTGGTCACGGGCTGGGACTATCTGCGCGTCGGCATCAAGCATATGGATTGAACCATGGCCGACCTCACGCTCGTCTATTTCGCCTGGGTCCGGGAGGCCATCGGCCGGGATGAGGAGCGGGTGGAGCGGCCTGCCGCCGATGCCACCGTCGCCACGTTGATCGCCGCGCTGGCCGCGCGGGGCGGCGGTTATGCCGAGGCGTTCGCCCGGCCGGACAGGCTGCGCGCGGCGCTGGACCAGCATTTCGTGCCGATGGACAGCCCGATCGGGGACGCGAAGGAACTGGCGATCTTCCCGCCGGTCACGGGCGGATGAACCGCGTCTCCATCCAGGCCGAGGATTTCGATCCGGCGGTGGAACTGGCCGCGTTGGAGGCCAGCGGCGGCGGCGGCGTAGCCAGCTTCACCGGCATCGTTCGGGGGGAAGGCGGGTTGGTCGCGCTCGAACTGGAACATTATCCGGCGATGACGATGGCGCAGGTCGAACGCATCGTCGCGGAGGCGAGCGACCGCTGGCCCCTGCTGGGGGTTCGGGTGATCCATCGCTTCGGTCGGCTGGAACCGGGCGAGCGCATCGTGTTCGTCGGCACGGCGTCGCGCCACCGCACCGCCGCGCTGGAGGCTTGCGCCTTCCTCATCGACTGGCTGAAATCCCGGGCGCCCTTCTGGAAGAAGGAACATTTCGCGGACCGGACGGAATGGGTCGAAGCCCGCGTCGAGGATGATGCGAAGGCCGAGAGCTGGAAGCGTTGAGCAAAAATCTGCCCTGTTCCTGATTTCGCGGGAACAGCATGTTTCTCTCCAGCCATCGCCCGCCAATGGGTCCTGAGCCTAAGCCGCCGCGCTGACCTCCGGCAAGTCCGCCGCGTCGCGCAGCAATTCCGCCAGCAGCCGGAATTCCTTGTCGCGCGGGCTGTTCTTGCGCCACACCAGGGCGATGTCGCGATGGGCCCGTTCCGACCGGAGCGGCCGGGCAGTGATCTGCGTATGGTCGAGCAGGCCGCTCGCAATCGCCATTTCCGGCATGATCGTCATGCCCAGGCCATTGTCCACCATCTGCACCAGCGTATGCAACGACGTGCCCATCATCATGGCGCTCGCCCGGATTTCCGGCCGGTTGCACGCGGCCAGCGCGTGATCCTTCAGGCAGTGCCCGTCCTCCAGCAGCAGCAGCTTGGTTTCATCGATCATTTCCGGCGCGATCCATTCGGGCGGATCGCGCGGATCGTCCCGGGGAAAGGCGACATAAAGCCGGTCCTGGAACAGAAATTCGCTGTCCAGCTCGCCGGTGGGAAAGGGCAGGGCGAGCAGCACGCAATCCACATTGCCGTGCCGCAGCGATTCGATGGCGGCCTGCGTCGTTTCCTCGCGCAGGTACAGCTTCAGTTCCGGCCGTTCGCCCCGCAACCTGGGCAGCAGGCGAGGGAGCAGGAAGGGCGCGATGGTGGGAATGACGCTCATCCGCAGTTCGCCGGTCAGCGGCTTTCCCGACGCTTCGGCAATGGCGGCCAGTTCTTCGGCTTCGCGCAGCACCCGGTGCGCCTTTTCCACGATGCGGTCGCCCAGGGCGGTGAACCGCACCACGCGGCGCGTCCGCTCGACCAGCGTGATGCCGATCAGCGATTCCAGCTCGCGAATGCCGGCCGACAGCGTCGACTGGGTGACGAAGCAGCTATCCGCCGCCTTGCCGAAATGGCCATGCTCCTTTAGCGCCACCAGATATTGCAGCTGCTTGAGCGTCGGCATGTAACTCGACATTGATCGCCTTCCTCGATTGGAAAGCCCAATATAATTGTCTTAGCCGATATATCCAAGCCATTTGGCCACGCCGAACAAGGATGTGAGGGTCAGGATCGATCCCACGGCGATGAACAGCGTCCGGGGCGAGACGTGCCGGGCCAGCATCGCGCCGAACGGGGCCGCGATCACGCCGCCGATCAACAGGCCGACCGTGTAGGTGGTGAAGGTTTCCCACCCCAGATGCAGCAGGAATGTGATGCTGATGGAGGTGGTCAGGATGAATTCGACGCTGTTGACCGTGCCGATGGTGTGCCGGGGGCTGGACCCCTGGATTAGCAGGTTCGACGTCACCACGGGGCCCCAGCCGCCGCCGCCGGTGGCGTCCATGAAGCCGCCGACCAGGCCCAGGGGCCCCACCCATTTGGGATTGCGCGCCTGGGGCGGATAATGAAAGCCCCGCCACACCAGATAGATGCCGATGGCCGTCAGATAGGCCTGGACGAACGGCTTGATCATCGCCCCGTCCACATTGGACAGGAGATAGGCGCCCGCCACCCCGCCGATCACGCCCGGAATGATGAGGCGCGCGAACAGGCGCCAGTCGACATTGCGATGGATGATGTGGCTGATGGCCGACACCCCGGTGGTGAAGGTTTCCGCCGCATGGACGCTGGCCGATGCCCTGCTGGGCGGCACGCCGAGCGCCAGAAGCAGCGTGCTGGAAATGACGCCATAGGCCATGCCCAAAGCGCCGTCGATCATCTGGGCGCCGAAACCGATGAGAATGAAAGGCAGGATTTCGCCGAAATGGGCGATAAAGATGTCGATCATTCATTGGTCCCTGTTATGATTGTCTACCGCCTTGATTGGTATATCACGGGCCGCCAAGAAACTTTCTGTTTTATCGAGCGAAGCCGAAATAGCCCGCCATCTGGAAAATTCATCCTTTTGCGCTTATGTACCGTCTGGTCGGTTTCATCAGGGGCGCTTCATGCTGCGCAATCTTATTGCTTATCTGGACTCGGTCAAATCACGCGACCCTGCCCCGCGCTCGCGCGCTGAAATCCTGCTCTATCCGGGCGTCTGGTCGCTGGCTTTCCACCGCGTGGCGCACCGCCTCTACCGCGCGCGGCTCTATTTCCTGGCCCGTGCGGTGAATCATTTTTCGCGATTCCTGACCGGCAACGACATTCATCCCGGCGCCCGCATCGGCAAGCGCTTCTTCATCGACCATGGCTTCACCGTGATCGGGGAGACGGCGGAGATCGGGAACGACGTCACCCTCTATCAGAACGTGACGCTGGGCGGGACCGATCCCGCCAACGGCATCGCGGGCAAGCGCCACCCGACGCTGGAAGACGGCGTGATCGTCGGTTCCGGCGCTCAGGTTCTAGGCCCCGTCCGCGTCGGCGCCCGCGCCCGCATCGGCGCCAATGCCGTGGTGACCAAGGATGTGAAGGAAGGCGCGACCATGGTCGGCATTCCCGCGCGGCCCATGCTGGTCGACGTGACGGCCTATCAGCGCGAGTTCCTGCCCTATGGCACGCCATGCTCCGACTGCGTCGATCCGGAAAAGCAGAAGCTGGAACTGCTCCAGCTTGAAATCGACCAGTTGCAGAAGCGCGTGGCCGAACTGCTTGCTGAACGGGGCGGTGCGCCCGTGGATGACGTTCGCCTGGTCAAGGAGCGTGGCCGCGCCTGATGAGCAACGTGACGCCGTTCCCGTCGCAAGCGGCCCAGGGTGCAAGGGGGGCGGCCAGTCAGACCGGTTTCGATCGTCTCGAACTCCAGCGGATCATGGATCTTTACGGCCGCATGGTCGCGGCGGGCCATTGGCGCGACTATGCCATCGACCTGGGCCGCGAAGCCGCGATCTTCTCCGCCTTCCGCCGCTCCGCCGAGCGGCCGGAATTCCGCATCGAAAAACGCCCCTCCCTGCGCAACCGCCAGGGCATGTGGGCGCTGATCGGAGAGGCCGGGCACGTGTTGAAGCGTGGCGCGGAACTGCAGGGGATACTCGCGCCGGTGGAACGGCGGCTGCTCAAGATCGTGGGGGATTGACGCCCCCGCGCCCCGCCAGGGCATGGGCGGGTAGGGAGCGGACGTTGGCGGTCCCGCCATGGCTCCTGCCTTCGCGGGAGCATCATGTGCCTGACGTCCCTTATTGACCCCTTCCCGCGAAGACCTGCGACTTCCGGTTCGGCAGGACCATAATCATCAGAAGAGCGATCATTCTTGACCCTACGGCATTGCGGAAGATGCCGCTCTCCCGGCAACAGCGCCAAGATTCCGCCTTTTTAGCCGCCCGTGTAAATGATAGCGCCGTCCTGGAAATCATGAAGGAGAGGCTTCGCCCATGAGCTTGCCGGCATTTTTGGAAGGCCGTTTGTCCCTGCCGTTGATCGGTTCGCCGATGTTCATCATCTCCCAGCCTGCGCTGGTGATCGCCCAGTGCCGTGCCGGGATCGTGGGTTCCTTTCCCTCGCTCAATGCCCGTCCGTCCGGGGTATTCGAACAATGGCTCCAGCAATTGAACGAGGCGCTGACGGACAGGGACGCCCCCTTCGCGGTCAACCTGATCGTGCACAGGACCAACAGCCGGCTGGAGGAGGATCTCGCCCTCTGCGTCAAATATCGCGTGCCCATCGTGATCACGTCGCTGGGCGCGCGGGAGGATGTGAACCGGGCGGTGCACAGCTATGGGGGCATCGTGCTGCACGACGTCATCAACAATGTCTTCGCGCGCAAGGCGATCGAGAAAGGCGCGGATGGCCTGATCGCCGTCGCGGCGGGGGCGGGCGGGCATGCCGGCACCCTGTCGCCCTTCGCGCTGGTGGAGGAAATCCGGGCCTGGTTCGACGGGCCGCTGGCCTTGTCGGGCGCGATCGCCACGGGCCGGTCGATCGCGGCCGCGCGGATGATGGGGGCTGACTTCGCCTATATGGGTTCCCCCTTCATCGCGACGGAGGAGGCCAATGCCGAACCGGCCTATAAGCAGATGATCGTCGACAGCGGCGCGGCGGACATCGTCTATTCGGATTATTTCACCGGCGTGCTCGGCAATTATCTGCGCCCCAGCATCGCCGCGGCAGGTCTGGACGCCGACAAGCTGCCCAAGGCGTCGGAAATGGATTTCTCCAGCGACGCGGGCGGCGACAAGAAGGCGTGGCGCGATGTCTGGGGCGCGGGTCAGGGGATCGGCGCGATCCGCAAGGTTCAGTCCGCCACGACCTTCATCGCGCAACTGAAATCGGAATATCAGGCAGCCGTCGCCGCCTTCGGAGCCTAGAGCGTTTTCCAAGCAGATGGAATCATCTGCTGAATCGGAAAACGCGACAAAACAAAAACTTAGAGCAGTCGAGCCGATGCAATCGGATCGGAATCTGCTCTAGAGCCCATCGACATTCAGCCCTGACGGCCTGCAAATGACGCTTTTCCGTGCTTCCGGTGCTCACCTATTTTGACCAGGCTGCGCTCCGGGTCACGGAAAACCACCATTTTACCTTCGGTGGCCTTCGGCTCGGCTCGTCATCATCTGAATGTCGATTGGCTCCAGGCGGCGCCCTTCATACCCTCATCCCGGCTTTGCCGGGGTGAGGGTTGAAATTCGGAATGGCCGGGTCACAGGAAGGCGCGCAGTTCCGCGATGAAGCGGTCGAACTGGTCATGGTGCAGCCAATGACCGGCATCCGCGAATTCGACCAGCCGGGCATCCCGGAAATGCGCGGCGCGCCCATCCTTCACCGGATTGGACGCCCAGCTATCCAGCCCAAGGCACAGCAGCGTCGGACATGTGATCCGCTTCCAGAATTGCGGCAGGTCCATGTCCGACCAGGCCTGGGGCGCCGCATCGTGCAGATAGGGGTCGAATTTCCAGCGATAGCTGCCATCCTCGTTGCGATTGACGCCGTGGATGGTGAGGTGCATCGCCTGTTCGACCGACAGATGGTCGTTGCGTTCCCGCATGCGCGCCACGGCTGCCTCCAGGGTCGGATAATGCCGCCGTGCCTGACGCGCCCGGTTCCGCCGCTTCTCGATCCATTGCAGCCATAGGTCGGGCTCGGCCTTTTGCGCCTGTTCCTCGATCCGGCCCGGCGACAGGCCCAGTCCCTCTATGGCGACGATCCTGGCGACCTTTTCCGGAAACAGCCCGGCATAGCGCAGCGTGATCGATCCGCCCAGCGAATGGCCGACCAATATCACCGGCTCCCGGCCCAGTTGCTCGATCAACTGCGCCAGGTCGTAGACATAGTTCGCCATCATGTAGGAACCCTCGGCCGACCAGGCGCTGTCGCCATGGCCGCGCAGGTCGGGCGCGACGACGTGATAATCCTTCGCCAGCGCACGTGCCGTCCAGTCCCAGCTCCGCGAATGGTCGAAGCCGCCATGCACCAGAACCAGCGTCGGCGCGGCGCTGTTGCCCCAGTCCAGATAGTGCAGGCGCATCCGTAGCGACGTGTAGAAATGGGAAGTCGGCGCGGCTTGCGTGTTCATGCGATCCTGCGAGCGGGTGGACAGGGGAGGGACAAGGTTCATGTCTCTTTGGCGAACTCCCCGGCGCATGCAAGGGGCGAGAACAGGAAAATCCCTGTTTTACGCCTGTTTGGTCAAGCTTTGGTAAAGATCGCCGCTCTACAGATCGTCCGAGTGGGCGGCCAGCCTGACGAGCTTCTGGTGGTCCTGCGCCACCGCGGTCACGATGCGCGCCAGTTCCGCCTGCTTGAACGGCTTGTCCAGTCGGGGCCGTTGCGTCATGTTCGGCGGCAGTTCGGCAAAACCCGTGATGATGACCACCGGCAGGCCGGGCAGCCTTTGCTCGATCTCGTCGGCCAGCTGCGTGCCGGTCATGCCCGGCATCGCATAGTCGCTGATCACCAGGTCGACGCTGCCCTGTTCCAATATGCGCAGCGCATCCGGTCCCGACGTCGCCTGGAATACCGTGTGCCCCAGTTCCTCCAGCATGCCCGCGGTGTTGGTCAGCACCAGATCGTCATCGTCGACGGCCAGGATCACCAGCGGCTCCGTCAGCGCCAGGGCAAGGGCATCGGGAATGTCGGCCACGGCCACCTCCGCCGGTTCGGCGGGCGCCATCGGCAGCCACAGCGACACCGTGGTTCCCTGGCCGGGTTCGCTGACGATGGTCAGGGAACCGCCGCATTGTTCGGCAAAGCCGTGCACCATCGACAGGCCAAGGCCCGTGCCCTTGCCGACGCCCTTTGTCGTGAAGAAGGGTTCGCGCGCCCGCTCCAGCGTCGCTGCGTCCATGCCCTCGCCCTCATCGATGACGGACAGGCGCACATAGGAGCCGCCCTCCAATCCGGGGCGTTGCGCCTTGGGCAGAGTGGCCTCCACCCCTTCTATGATGATCCGTCCGTCGCCGGACATGGCGTCCCTGGCGTTCACCGCCAGATTGAGCAGCGCCAGTTCAAGCTGGGCCGGATCGGCATGGGCGGCGCTCAGATGCAGGGGAAAGCGGGTTTCGATGGCGATCCCGCTGCCCAGCGTCGTCTTCAGGAGGTCGGCCATGTCCCGCACCAGCGCCACGCAATCGACGCTCCGCAACTTCAGTTCCTGCTTGCGCGCAAAGGCCAGCATGCGCTGCGTCAGCGTCGCCCCGCGTTCCGCCGCCGTCATCGCATTGTCGATATAGCGGGACACGTCCGCCCCGGTCGCCAGCCGCTGCCGCGCCAGGTCCAGACTGCCGACGATCACGGCCAGCAGATTGTTGAAATCATGGGCGACACCGCCCGTCAGCTTGCCGATGGCCTCCATCTTCTGCGCCTGGAACACCGCCTCCCGCGCTTCTTCGAGCGCCAGTTGCGTCTCCCGCCGTTCGGTGAGGTCGCGCGTTATCTTGGCGAAGCCGATCAGTTCGCCGGCTGCGCTGCGGATCGTATCGATGATGACATGCGCCCAGAAGCGGGAGCCGTCCTTACGGATGCGCCATCCCTCCGCCTCGAACCGGCCTTCGCGCGCCGCCGTGTCCAGCGCCCGGGATGGCAGGCCGGCCATGCGGTCTTCTTCCGAATAGAAGCGCGCGAAATTCTGGCCCAATATCTCTTCGGTCGTATAGCCCTTGAAGCGTTCGGCCCCCGGATTCCAGCTCGTGATCGTCCCCATGGGGTCGAGCATGTAGATGGCATAGTCGGTCACGCCCTGCACCAGCAGGCGGAACCGTTCCTCGCTGCGGCGCAATTCCTCCTCCGCCGCGCGGCGTTCGGTCAGGTCGCGGGTGACCTTGGCGAATCCGATAAGCTGGCCGCCGGGTTCGCGGATGGGATCGATGACCACATGCGCCCAGAAGCGGGAGCCGTCCTTGCGCACGCGCCATCCCTCCGCCTCGAACCGGCCGGCATTTTCGGCGGTGTCCAGCGCAAGTGCGGGCAGGCCGGCCGCCTGATCCTCCGGCGTGTAGAAGCGGGAGAAATGCTCACCGATGATCTCATCGGCCTCATAGCCCTTGAAGCGCCGCGCGCCGGCATTCCAACTGACGACGATGCCGTTGGCGGAGAGCATGTAGATGGCATAGTCGGTGACGTTCTGGACCAGCAGCTCGAAGCGGTTTCCAGATCCTTCCGGTGCCGCCGTGCTCATGAGGGGTTCCCGTCGAATTGACATGTTCGTCGTCCACAACGCGCATGCGTTCCGGACGTTCCGCTTGCGAAAGCGATTGTCAGGCGTGCCGGGCCGGGCGCGGCATTGACTTCGCCGTGCCCTCCGCGCCAAGGAGGCGCCTTCGGCAAGGATGGCCAGGAAGACGGAACGCATATGGGCAAGACCGCAGGGATCACCGTCGTGGGCGAAGCGATGCTGGAACTGAGCCGCGCGTCGGACGGGGTCGGTTCGGGCCAGGTTGGTTCGGGCCAGGTTGGATCGGGCGGGGGCTGGAACCTGCGCTATGGCGGCGACGTCATCAACACGGCGATCCATCTCGCCCGTTGTGGCGACCATGTGCGCTTTGCGAGCGCGATCGGCGCCGATCCGATGAGCGCTGAACTGCGCGCGGCCTGGGAAGCAGAGGGCGTCGACACGTCGCTGCTGCTCTCCGCCGAGGGAAAGCTGCCGGGCCTTTACGCGATAGAGACCGATGCGCAGGGCGAACGCAGCTTCCATTATTGGCGGGGGGAGGCCGCCGCCAGGCGCATGTTCGACCTGCCGGAAAGCGCCGCCATGGTGGAAGAAGCGGCTGGATCGGAACTGCTCTATTTTTCCCTGATCACGCTTGCGATATTGTCCGGGGAGGCGCGCGAAAAGCTGTTCGCCCTGTGCGCGGCGGTTCGCGCAAAGGGGGGCAAGGTGGCGTTCGACGGCAATTACCGCGCCCGGCTCTGGCCCGATGCCGCGACCGCGCGCCACTGGCGCGACCGTGCCATCGCGCTCAGCGACATCGGTCTGCCCACTTTGGCCGATGAGGTCGAAATGGGCGAGGCGGACGATGCCGAGGATGCGGCCCGCCGCTGGGGCGCTGGCGAAGGCCGCGAGATCGTGGTGAAACTGGGCGCCGACGGCTGTCTGGTGGATGGGCAGATCGTCGCGCCGCCCGCCAGGCTCTCCGTCGTCGATTCGAGCGGCGCTGGCGATGCGTTCAACGGCGGCTATCTCCATGCCCGCCTCGCCGGTCGTTCCGCGCGCGAGGCGGCGCTTGCGGGCCATCGCCTGGCCGGCTGGAATATCGGCCGCCGGGGCGCGATACCGGCCCGCGATGGCGATGCGCCCTATGCCGACCTCTGAAATTCTCCGCTGCGACCTCGTTGACGGCATTGGGATCAAAGGCTAAGCCGCGTTTCACCCCGGCGGGTGTAGCTCAATGGCAGAGCAGAAGCTTCCCAAGCTTACGACGAGGGTTCGATTCCCTTCACCCGCTCCAGATTTCCTGACATCGTGACGGCTATGTCGAATTCGCCCCGGGCGCGTTCCTGATGGGCCACTCGCGAGCCGGTCAGTAGCGACCGGCGAATCGAGAACCGGTCATGGCGGGCATCAACTCCTGTCGCCAACGGCCGCGCCGACCGCCATCCACCCCATATCCTCTTCAACCCACCTGCCGCTTCGCCAGCTTCCTTGCCAGCGTGCGCCGGTGCATGCCCAATCGCCGTGCCGCTTCGGAGATATTGAAGTCGCTGTCCTTCAGCACTTCATGGATATGTTCCCATTCCAGCGTCTTGATCGACGTCGGGCGGGGCGCGAGGGGGGTGGAAGGGTCGCCGGCGGAACGCGCGAAGGCCGCCTCTATGTCGTCGGTGTTGGACGGCTTGGCGAGATAGTTGGACGCGCCGAGCTTGATCGCCTCCACCGCCGTCGCGATGCTGGCGAAGCCGGTCAGGACGACGATCACCATCGCCGGATCATGGGCATGCAATGTCTGCACGCAGACGAGGCCGGATTCCGCGCCCAGCTTCAGGTCGACCACGGCGAAGCCGGGCCTGCTGCCCGCCAGCACCGTTTCCAGCGCCGCATGGCTGTCGGCCGCCAGCACCGTATAGCCGCGCCGTTCGAAGGAGCGCTTGAGCGTTCTGGTGAACGCCTCGTCATCTTCGACAATCACCAGCAGGCGCTCAGTCATGGGGCCGTCTCCTCTTCCAGCGCCACCGTGCCCAGCGGCAGCCGCAGCAGGATCAGCGCCCCGCCGTCCGCGCCGTTGCTCGCGCTGACGCTGCCGCCCAGCTTGCGCACCACATTGACCACAAGGAACAGGCCCAGGCCATGGCCTTCCTTGCCCTTGCTCGATCGATAGGGCTTGCCGAAATCCTCCAGCATCGCCTCCGAAAAGCCGCTGCCATTGTCGCGCACCGCGATGTTGAGCGAACTGCTGTCGCGCCCCGCCAGCAGGTCGATATAGGTCGCGCCCGCCTCCCGCGCATTGTCGAGCAGATTGCCGATCGCCTGCCGGATCACCGGATCGGCCACGATGCGGGGATAGTCATGCGGCCCGAAATCGCAGCGCAGCGGCATGCCGGGATTCGCCCTGCGCCACTCCATGGCGATGCCCTCTATGAAATCGCGCACATTGGTCACTTCCGGCGCCTCGCCCCGCGCCTCGCCGGAGGACAGGAGGATGCCGGTGACGATCTCCTTGCAGCGCTGGACCGCCGCCTGCATCTCCGCCACTTCCTCGACCAGCGGGGGGTGGGCCGTGATCTCCGGCATGTGCCGCCAGTCGCCCAGCACCACCGCAAGCTGGGAGAGGGGGGTGCCCAGTTCATGCGCCGCGCCCGACGCCAACAGGCCCATGCGGACGATATGCTCCTCCTCCGCCGCCTGCTGACGCAACCGGGCGAGATAGGCGTCCCGCGCCTGGAGGTTGCGCGTCACCGGCAGCACGAACAGCACCAGCAGCACGGCGATCATGGTAAGGCATATCCATGTGCCGACGATATGCAGGTCGAACAAATGGCCTTCCAGCGCGCCGTTCAGGTCCAGCGGCCGGTAATGCAGCGCCAGCAGCCCCGCACAGAGCGCGGAGACGAAGACGATGCCCCAGATGCTCCACCGGTCGAGCAGCACCGCCCCCAGCGCCACCTGCACCAGATAGAGCGAGATGAAGGGATTGGTCGCCCCCCCTGAAAGATAGAGCTGCGCCGTCAGCAGCAGCACGTCGAACAGCAGCGACAGGAACAGTTCGGCATGGGACACGTCGGTCCGCTTGCGCAGCGCGCCGAAGCTGAGGCCGTTCATCAATATCGCCATGCCCGCGATCAGCAGCATCGGGGCGATGGGCAGGCGGATGCCCATGATGAAATGCACGGCGAGGATGGTGATGAGCTGCCCCGCGATCGCCAGCCAGCGCAACTGCACCAGCAGCGCCAGATTCTTGCGGCCCGCAGCGTCGGCAGGCCACTGGCTGGGTTGCCAGAGGGTGCTGATCGGCAGGTTCCGGTTCATCCCCGGCGGTCTTTCCGCTCCTGGCGCATCACGAATATGTACGCGCCCGCGACCATTGCCGCCAGCGCGAACCATGTGATCGCATATTGCAGATGATTGTTCGTAAAGGCGACGACGGTGAGGCCGCCGACAGGCAAGGCGCCGGGATCGGCCGCCGCATCGGCGTCGATGAAATAATCGGCCACCGGCCGCCCGATCCCGCGCGCTGCTGCGATGGCGGCCACATCGCGGGAGAACCAGCGGTCGCTTGCCGGATCGTTGGAGCGCAGGAAACCGCCGCCCGGTTCGCTGAGCCGCAGCAGTCCCGAAATCCGCGCTTCGCCCGGAGGACGCATATAGTCCCGTCGCCTGTCGGGCGGCACGAAGCCGCGATTGACCAGGACCGTGAAGCCCCGATCGGTGACGAGCGGCGTCAGCACCCAGAAACCGGCGCCGCGCACCGTGACGGCCTGCACCAGCGCGGCCTTGTCATGGAGGAAACGGCCCGAAATCCTGACGCGCCGATATTCGTCGGCCTTTGCGGCCATGCGGGGAGCGGGGACGGGGGCGGCATGGATTCGCGCGTCGACGCGGTCGATCAGGTCGCGCTTCCAGGCGAGGCGCTGGACCTGCCAGGCGCCCAGTGCGCAAAATCCGGCAAAAAAGAAGAGGGCGATCAGCGTCAGGCCGATCGGAAAGGCCGGGGAGCGCCGGGAGCGCTCCCCGTCTTGGGCCGTTGTCACGGCATCTCGCTCATATTGTGCATGACGCGCATTTCCTGGGTCGGACCCATGTCCATCTCCATCTGCGCGTGCGGCATCATGTTCGCATTCAGATGATACATGACCCACAGGGAACCGGACAGGACGATGACGACCAGCACCACCGTCAACATCATCGCCATGAACGACCAGCCGCCTTCGACGCGGGTGTTCATGTGCAGGAAGTAGATCATGTGGACGACGACCTGGACCGCGGCGAAGCCCATGATGACGATGCCCGTCAGTTGCGGGTCGTTCAGCGCGCCGCTCATCACCAGCCAGAAGGGAATGGCCGTCAGGATCACCGACAGGCCGAAACCGATCATGTAGCTGCCGAAGCTGCCGTGCGAATGGGCGTCATGATGATCGTCATGATGGTGGTCGTGGCCACCGTGCGGATGGACGGCATCGCTCACCGGAGCACTCCCATCAGATAGACAAAGGTGAAGACGCCGATCCAGATGACGTCCAGGAAGTGCCAGAACATCGACAGGCACATCAGCCGCCGCTTGTTGGCGGGGATCAGGCCCTTCTTCGCGACCTGCACCATCAGCGTGACCAGCCAGATCGAACCGAAGGTGACGTGCAGCCCGTGCGTTCCGACCAGCGTGAAGAAGGAGGACAGGAACGCCGAACGCCACGGACCCGCACCTTCATGGATGAGGTGCGCGAATTCGTAGAGTTCGATGAACAGGAACGCCCCGCCGAACAGCAGCGTGACGACCAGCCAGCCCTGCGTGGCGCTGACCCTGTTCTTCTCCATCGCCAGCATGGCGAAGCCATAGGTGATCGAGGAGAAGAGCAGCATCGCGGTGTTGAGCGCGACGAGGGGCAGGTCGAACAGGTCCTTTGGCCCCGGCCCGCCGGCATAGCTGCCGCCCAGCACCGCATAGGTGGCGAAGAGGATGGCGAAGATGAGACAGTCGCTCATCAGATACATCCAGAAGCCCAGCATGGTGCTGTGGCCTTCGTGGAGGTGCGGCTCCTCGGGCAGGTGATAGGCCCAGGGTTCCCTATGTGCAGTTGCGCTGCTCATGCGTGTCAGACTCCCGCCGCGAGGATTTGCGTGCGCTCTTCCTCGGTGCGCGTCACATCCTCCGCAGGGATGTGGAAGTCGCGCTTGTAGTTGAAGGTGTGGCCGATGGCGACGGCGACGATGCCGATGAAGCTCAGCCCCGCAAGCCACCAGATGTACCAGATGAGCGCAAAGCCGCACAGCGTCGCCAGCCCGGCCAGGATCACGCCCGCGCCCGTGCTGCTCGGCATGTGGATCGGCCTGTAGCCGCTCAGCGGACGCTGATAGCCGTTCTTCTTCATGTCCGCCCAGGTGTCGCCATCGTACACCACGGGGGTGAAGGCGAAATTATACTCTGGCGGGGGCGAGCTGGTCGCCCATTCCAGGGTACGGCCGTCCCAGGGGTCGCCGGTCGGATCGCGAAGCTCGTCGCGCTTCCAGATGGACACCGCGAACTGGATCAGCATGGCGCCGATGCCGATGGCGATGATGGCGGCGCCGATCGCCGCGATGACGAACCAGGGTTGCAGCGACGGATCGTCCAGCACCCGCAGGCGGCGCGTGACGCCCATCAGGCCGAGCACGTAGAGCGGACCGAAAGCCAGCCAGAAGCCGATGTTCCAGCACCAGAAGCTGACCTTGCCCCAGAAGACGTTCAGCCTGAAGCCGAAGGCCTTGGGCCACCAGTAGTTGATCGCCGCGAACAGGCCGAACAGCACGCCGCCGATGATCACATTATGGAAATGGGCGATCAGGAACAGCGAGTTGTGCAGCACGAAGTCCGCGGGCGGAACCGCCAGCAGCACGCCGGTCATGCCGCCGACCGTGAAGGTCAGCATGAAGGCGACGGCCCACATCATCGGCAGCTCGAAACGGATCTTGCCGCGATACATGGTGAACAGCCAGTTGAACAGCTTGGCGCCCGTCGGGATCGAGATGATCATCGTCGTGATGCCGAAGAAGCTGTTGACGCTGGCGCCCGAACCCATGGTGAAGAAGTGGTGCAGCCACACCAGATAGGACAGCACCATGATGGTGCAGGTCGCATAGACCATGGAGGTGTAGCCGAACAGGCGCTTGCCGCAGAAGGTGGAGACCACTTCGGAGAAGACGCCGAACAGCGGCAGGATGAGGATATAGACCTCCGGATGGCCCCAGATCCAGATGAGGTTGACGTACATCATCGGATTGCCGCCGAAATCATTGGTGAAGAAGGCGGTGCCGGCATAGCGGTCGAGCGACAGCAGGACGAGCGTGGCGGTCAGGATCGGGAAGGAGGCGACGATCAGGACGTTCGCGCAGAGCGAGGTCCAGGTGAACACCGGCATCTTCATGAGCGACATGCCCGGCGCGCGCATCTTCACGATGGTCGCGATCAGGTTGATGCCGGATAATGTCGTGCCGACGCCCGCCACCTGCAACGCCCAGATATAGTAGTCGACGCCCGTAGCCGGGCTGTAGGCAAGGCCCGACAGCGGCGGATAGGCAAGCCAGCCGGTCTGCGCGAACTCGCCCAGGAACAGCGACATCATGACCAGCACGGCGCCGCCCGTCGTCATCCAGAAGGAGAAATTGTTGAGGAAGGGAAAGCTGACGTCGCGCGCCCCGATCTGGAGCGGCACGATGTAGTTCATCAGGCCGGTGATGAACGGCATCGCCACGAAGAAGATCATGATGACCCCGTGCGCGGTGAACACCTGGTCATAATGATGGGCGTTCAGATAGCCTTCCGAACCGTTGAAGGCCCAGGCCTGCTGGATGCGCATCATGATCGCGTCGGCAAATCCGCGCAGGAACATGATGAGGCCCAGCACCATGTACATGATGCCGATCTTCTTGTGATCGACGCTGGTGAACCATTCCTTCCAGAGATAGCCCCAGAGCCGGAACCAGGTGAGCGCCGCGACAAGGGCGGCGCCGCCCAGCACCACCGCGACGAAGGTCGCGACGACGATGGGCTCATGCCATGGGAAGCTGTCCCATGTCAGACGACCGAAGATCATCTGTGCGGTTGTCATTGTGCCAGTCATGGGCCTTACCGATGCTGCGCGTGCGCGTCAGCGCCGCTGTGGGAAGAGTGATCGCCCGGTGCCTGCGCGGCGCCCTTCGCGCCGTCCGCGGCCGGTGCGTCGGGAGCAGTCTCCTGCCCCCTGTTCCGGTCCGACTGTTCGATCACATGGCTGTCGGGGAAGTCGTAGCGCAGACCTTTGGTGTCGCGCGCCGATTCCTTGCCCGCGCCGCCCATCATGTTGACGTGCATCAGCTCGCCCATGCAGCGCTGGCCGGGCCGGGGGCACAGATTGACCACGGCATCGAACAGCTGGGGGTCGACGGCGGAGAAATAGGCGACCGGCGCCTTTTCGCTGGGCTTGGCCAGGGTCAGATAGACGTCGCGATCGAGATGGGCGCGGCTGGCCTTCACCCCGGCTGCCCAGGCATCGAACCCGGCCCTGTCCAGCGCCCGGTAGGCGAAGCGCATGTGGGTGAAGCCCGCGCCCGAATAGTTGGCGGAAATGCCGGTGCCCGCCACCGGCCGGTTGGCGACGGCGTGCAACTGGGTCTTCATGCCGGGCATGGCATAGATCTGACCGGCGAGTTCAGGCACGTAGAAGCTGTTCATCACGGTGGAGGCGGTGATGTCGAACCGCACCGGCACATTGACCGGCAGCGCCAGCTCGTTGACCGTCGCGATGCCCAGTTCGGGATAGATGAACAGCCATTTCCAGTCGAGCGCCACGACCTCGACCGTCAGCGGCTTCACCCTGGGATCGATCGCCGTCCTGGCGTCGATGCGGTCGAGCGGCCGATAGGGATCGAGCTTGTGCGTGCTGACCCAGGTCAGCGCGCCAAGGCAGATGATGATCAGCAGCGGCGCGGACCAGATCAGCAGTTCCAGCTTGGTGGAATGGTCCCAGTCCGGGTCATAATCCTTGTCCGCGGCCTTGTTCGCCGCGCGGTAGCGCCAGGCGAAGAAGACGACGAGCGCCATGACGGGAACGACGATGAGGAGCATCAGCGCGGTCGAGATCAGGATCAGGTCGCGCTGCTGCACCGCAATATCGCCCGACGGGTTCATCACGACCCAGTCGCAGGCCGTCAGCGGCAGCGCCAGAATCGGAGCGGACCAGCGGAAAATCCGGGTCCGGTCGAGGGGGATGGGGTGTGGCATGGGGGCCGCCTACCGCTTCCGCAGGGAGTCGAACAGTGGGCAATTTGTCCCATTGTGCGCAGATGCAAAAAATGCTTCAGCGGTGGGATACTGCTTAGACTCTGCGGGTTTTCTGCTATGTTGCCTATCCGTGGCCGCCGGCAGAACAGAAGAGGGTTCCGGTGGCTTAGCCAAGGAGCGGATGCCTATGAGTTCACAGGCCATGACCTTCACCTCCCGATCGCTGGAGGATGATGCGCGCCTGATCAATGCGCGGGACCACAAGATCGCGCCGGGTGATATTTCCATTGGTGTGATCATTGGTCGCACCTCCGAATTTTTCGATTTCTTCGTTTACGCCATCGCCTCGGTCATCGTGTTCCCGAGCCTTGTGTTCCCCTATGTGGATGCCCTGACCGGCACGCTCTATTCCTTCGCGATCTTCGCCGTCGCCTTCATCACGCGGCCCATCGGTTCGCTGATCTTCATGGCCATCGATCGCCGCTACGGGCGCGGAACGAAGCTGACCGTCGCGCTGTTCCTGCTCGGCGGCTCGACCGCGTCAATCGCCTTCATGCCCGGTTATGCGACGATTGGCCATTATGCTGCGTTAGTCCTGATCATCTTGCGCGCGGCGCAGGGCATCGCGCTGGGCGGCACATGGGACGGGCTGGCGTCGCTGCTGTCGCTCAACGCGCCGCAGCATCAGCGCGGCTGGTACGCCATGGTGCCGCAACTCGGCGCGCCGCTGGCCCTGCTGGTGGCGAGCGGGCTGTTCGCCTTCTTCCTGCTGACGCTGTCGCGTGCGGACTTCCTCGACTGGGGCTGGCGCTATCCCTTCTTCGTGGCCTTCGCGATCAACGTCGTCGCGCTGTTCGCCCGGCTGCGCATCGTGGTGACGCATGAATTCGAACGCCTGTTCGAGCAGAAGGACCTTCAGCCGTCCGAAATCCTGCCGACGGTCAAGGCGGAAGGGCGCAACATCATCATCGGCGCCTTCGCTCCGCTGGCGAGCTTCGCGCTGTTCCACATGGTCACCGTGTTCCCGCTGAGCTGGGTCGCGCTGTTCACCAACCAGCCGCTGGAACGCTTCCTGATCATCGAGATGATCGGCGCGTCCGTGGGCCTGCTGGCCATCGTCGTTTCCGGCTTCATCGCGGACCAGATCGGCCGCCGCTCCCTGCTGGCATGGTCGGCGCTCGGCATCGCGATCTTCAGCATCATGGCGCCGCTGCTGCTGAACGGCGGCGATCTGGGAGAGGTCGCCTTCATGATCCTGGGCTTCATGCTGCTGGGGCTGGCTTTCGGCCAGTCGTCCGGCGTCGTCGCGTCGAATTTCGCGACGGAGGCGCGCTATACCGGGTCGGCCCTGACGTCGGACCTGGCCTGGCTGGTCGGCGCCGGCTTCGCGCCGCTGGTGGCCCTGTTGCTGTCCGTGAAATTCGGCCTGGCCGCCTCGGGCATCTACCTGCTGTCGGGCGCGGTGGCGACGATGGTGGCGCTCTACATCAACAAGGAACTGGCGGCCCGCGACCGTTAAGGGGGCATCCGCCATCTTTGGAAAGGGGCCGGAGGGGGTTTGTCCTCTCCGGCCCTTTTCTGTCCCCGACGTGCCCACAGGAGCACGTTAAGCCAAGCTCAGAGCGACGCTCTACTTCCCCCGCGCAAAATCCCGCATGCGCGCCAACGCCTTCCGGTCGAACCATCCCACGGGCAGCGCGCGCGGCGCAAAGCGCGGCAACCATTCCCCATAGACCGCATCCATCCGCACCGGCAGCCCGTCGACGCCATCGCGGCCCATGATGTCGGAAATGATCCGGTTCTGGAAAAAGCGCACCGAATAATTGATCATCCGCCGATATTGCATGCGCAGGGTCGTAGGCCGCAACAGGCTGACCGCCTCACAGCGAAAGCCGGCATACTCGCAGGCCAGGACCCGCTCCCGCCGCCAGTCGGCATCGCGCCCCAGGTCGGTATGCGCCCATGCCGCCACCAACCCGTCGTCTCCGATCAGGTCCTCTGGCAGCCGCAAGCCCCTGAGGCGGATCGCCGCCAAGAAGCGCCCCGACAGGGCGTAGAGATCGCCGAACAATCCCCGTTCCTCCCGCAGGGTCCGGCGATAGGCGTCCGCGGACCGCCCGTTCATCGGCATCCCCGCTGCCGCGTTCGCCTCCGGCCGCGCCGTCAGGTCCGATACCAGCGCATCGATCGACCCGGCAAGGATCTCCGCATCGCCATCCATGAAGATCACGGCATCTTCTCCGCCGGTCAGCAGGCGGTGGACGAAATGGTTCCAGGTGCGCGCCTTGCCCCCGGCGGCCAGATCGTGGACGATGACATTCGTCCGTCCTGCGGCCGCTTCGCGCGCCCGTCCTGCCGTGGCATCGGTCGATCCGTTCACCAGCACATGGAAGACGGTGTCGGCCCGGTCCAGCGGCAGCGATGAAAGGCAACGCCCGATCCGCCGTTCCTCCTGATGCGCGAATATGCCGACCGCGACGCCCATGCCTAGCGGAAATCCCAGCCCTGCTGTCCATGGCGGGCGATGTCCAGCCCCTCCGCTTCTTCCCGCACGCCGATCCGGGCGGGCGTCACGACCGACAGCATCAGCGCGATGATCGCCGCTCCCGCCATCGCCCAGAGCGCCACCGCCGCGATGCCGATGCACTGCGCCATGAAGGCGCCGGCAAGGCTGATCCCCGCCGCGAAGCCGACGCCGCCCAGCGCGGGCAGCACGAAGGGAAGCAGCAACAGCGCGCCCGTCAGCCCGCCCAGTCCGTGGATCACGAAAATATCTGCCGCGTCGTCGATGCAGTCGCCCAATAATCCCTTTGCCAGTCGGCAGATGACGGCGGCGATCAGCCCGATGGCCATCGCGCCGCCCGGCCCTACCAGAGCGCCGGAGGCGGAGATCGCCACCAGCCCGGCCAATGCGCCGGAAACCAGCCCATTGGCGGTGACATGCCCCTTGTCGATCCGTTCCACCAGCATCCATCCGAAGAGGCCTGCGCAAGCGGCGAAATGGCCGTTCAGAATGGCGGTCGCGGCATTGTCCGTCGCGCCGAAGGACCATCCGCCCACTATGCCGGCCCAGCCGATCCACAGCAGCAGCCCGCCTGATACGCCCAGCACCGGCGCATGTCCGGCAGAAACGCTGCGCCGCCTGCCCACGACCAGCACCAGCGCGAGCGCGGAAAATCCCGCGCTCAAATGAACGACCAGCGCGCCCGCGAAATCCATGACGCCCAGATTGGCGAGCCATCCGCCGCCCCAGACCCAATGGACGACCGGCGCATAGACCAGCAGCAGCCAGAGCAGCGCAAACAGCGCCATCCACCCCAGGCGCACCCTTTCCGCCACAGCGCCCGGCAGCAGGCCGGCGGCAAGGATCGCAAGGGCCATCTGGAACAGCACGAAGGTGGATTCCGGCACGGTCAGCCCGTCACGCAGCGCCCCCAGATCGGCCAGCAACAGATGCGCCCGGCCGCCCAGCCACCCGCTCCCCGGCGCATAGGCCAGGCTGTAGCCGACAAGGGCCCAGAGCAGCGAAACCCCGGCTGCCACCACCAGCCCCTGCACGCCGATCGACAGGGCGTTGCGCACATGGACCAGACCGGCATGACGCAGCGCGAGTCCCGGCAGCGCCGCCAGCAACACCAGCAGACCGCACAGCATCATCCATGCCGTATCGCCGCTGTCGGCCACGGCCACCTGCGCCGCCGCGGGTTGCGGGGCCGCCGACAGGAAAAGAAGGAGAATGGCAAGGAGGCGAGGCATCAGTTAATCCGGCAGTCCATATCCGGGCCGTCGTAACGCATGCGAAGTAAAGACTTGCCTAACCCTGATCGTTTCCCGCCACGCAGCCGATGCATTGGGCAGCGCGGACAAATTCGGGACTCCCCGGACCAGTTGATTTGGGCGGGAAGCGTACACTCGCTTCATCCCTCTCCCTTGAGGGAGAGGGCTGCGCAGACTTGGCAGCTTGCTGCCTAGTCGTAGCTGGGTGAGGGGGTGCGATCCAACGGATCGCGCGGACCGCGGGCCCGCTCCCCCTCATCCAGATCAGCCTTAGGTTCCTCCGCCGCCAGGGCTTCCCATCCTTCTCCCTCAAGGGAGAAGGATGGTCTTACACTGGCCACCCCCCGGCATCCCGAACTCATCCACATCGCCTAATAGGCTTCCCCACCGCAACTGATCCGCCCCGTCCCCCGATTGTCGACGCTGCAGGCGGCCTTCCCCGCCACCGTCACATCGCCCGATCCGGATGCGGAAACCCGTGCCGAAACCTCTGCCGTCACCGCCACATTTCCCGGGCCGTCATTCGCCACCGCGGCCTGCCGCACCCGCAGGCCTTCCGCCATCACCGCTCCGGGGCCGGTGACGCGGATGGTCGCGACGCCCGCCCGGCCGGACAGGTTCGCCCGTCCGGCTCCGGCCACTCCCAGGCTCAGCTGGTCCAGATCCACCGCCGCCACGCTGACATCGCCATTGCCGCCCAGCACGATCTCACCGCGCAGACCCTTCATCCGGCTGACCGACACCGATCCGCCGCCGGTCAGCACCACGCGGCTGAGGTCGCCGGTCGACAGCCGCAGCACCGCCCGCCCGCCCGATTTCTCGCCGGGCCGCGCCCGCTCCACCGTCACCGCAAGCAGGCGGCCGGATACGTCCACCTTCAGCCGGTCCAGCACCGCCTGATCGCCATCCGCCCGCGCCGAAGCGCCCGCGCCGGTGGTGATCGTCACCTCCACCGGCGCATCCACGCGAATGGCGTCGAAACTGGTGATGGTAAACCCGCGCGTCGCCGCCGCCGCCGGGGCGGCCCATAACATGATGACGACCGGCAGGGCGAACGAACGGGGCAGCGGCATGACGATCTCCCAGTCTTTTGCCGATCCTGATAGGGATGGGCCGTAGCGGTTCCAAGCCCCCTTGTTCGTCGCACCGGATCAGGCAAGATCGTCAGGTTTTCAAAAGGGGCATGTGGCTGATGCGCAAATGGATTTCCGGACTCCTCCTGGCTTCGATCAGCATCGCGGCCCCGGCTGCGCCCGACGACCGGGGCGAAGCCTGGTGGAAGCATGTCCGCACCCTTGCCGACGATGGCTATGAAGGGCGGGGAACGGGCAAGCCGGGCTATGACAGGGCGGCTGATTATGTGATCGGACAGCTTCGGGCGCTTGGGCTGAAGCCGGCCGGGACCGACGGCTATAAACAGCCCGTCGCCTTCGTCGAGCAGGTGATCCTGTCGCAGCAGAGCAGCGCTTCGCTGACGGGGCCGGGCGGCCATAGCGCGCTGGCGGCGCCCGCCGACATCATCTTCTCAGGGGGCGGCGGCCCCGCTCCGGAAACCGTCGGCGCCCCGCTGGTCTTCGCCGGTTACGGCCTGCACCTGCCGGAGGCGGGGCATGACGATTTCGCCGGACTGGATCTCAAGGGCAGGATCGTGGTGGTCGTCTCGGGCGGACCGGCGACCCTCTCCGGCGCGCTGAAGTCCCATGCCCGATCGGAGCGGGCGGCGTGGCTGGCGAAACAGGGCGCGCTTGGACTGATCCAGCTCGTGACGCCGAAACAGGTTGAAATTCCGTGGGACCGGCGCATGGCGCTGGCCAGCCAGCCGGCCCTGTTCTTCCGCGACCCCGCCCTGCGGGATACGGCGACCCCCTTCCTCAACGCCCAGTTCGACCCGGCCAAATCCGCGCTGCTCTTTGCCGGATCGGGCCATGATTTCGCGCAGATCGCCGCCGCCGCCGACAGTTCCGGCCCGGTGCCGTCCTTCCCGCTCGCCCAGCGGCTGGACGCGAAGGTGGCGGCGAGGCGCGCCGATTTGACCTCGCCCAACATCATCGCGCTCATGCCCGGGACGGACCCGCAGCTCAGCAGGGAATATGTCGTCCTGTCCGCGCATCTCGACGGCTATGGGGCGGGCACGCCGATCGACGGGGACGCGATCTACAATGGGGCGCTCGATAATGCATCGGGCGTGGCGAGCCTGCTGGAAATCGCCCGGACCCTTCGCAATGGGAAGGTGAAGCCCCGGCGGTCGATCCTCTTCGCCATCGTCACGGCGGAGGAGAAGGGGCTGCTCGGGTCCAGCTATTTCGCGCGCCGTCCGACCGTGCCGCAAAGGGCGATGGTGGCCGACCTCAATTTCGACATGGCCCTGCCGATCTTCCCGCTGACCAGCGTGACGCCGATCGGCTATGACCAGAGCAGCCTTGGCAAGGACGCCGAAGCGGTGAGCGCGGCGATGAACCTGCCGATCACGCCCGATCCCTTCCCGGACCGCAACGTCTTCATCCGGTCGGACCAGTACAGCTTCATCCGGGCGGGCATCCCCGCGCTGTTCTTCAAATATGGCTTCAAGGCGGGCACGCCGGAGGCGACGGTCGAAAGGGCCTGGCGCGCCAACATCTACCATTCGCCCAGGGACGACGCGAACCAGCCGGTGATGCCGGCCGAATCGGTGAAGCTCAACGACTATGTCGCCGCCGTCACGCTGCGCGTCGCCAATGCGCCGCAGCGCCCGGCCTGGAACGAGGACAGCTTCTTCCGCCGCTTCGCCAAATAGCGTCCCTCCTGCTTGATCCGGCGAGGGCAGGGGCCTAAACCCCCGGCCATGACCCATGCCTCCTATCCGGCGCTTCGTCTGCGCCGCACCCGCGCCTCGGCCTGGAGCCGGGCGTTGCACGCCGAAACCCGCCTCACGCCCAGCGACTTCATCTGGCCGCTGTTCGTCACGGAGGGCAGGCAAGTGGAGGAACCGATCGGCTCCCTTCCCGGCGTGTCGCGCTGGTCGGTGGACCTGATGGTGGAGCGTGCGAGGGAAGCGCAGGCGGCGGGCATTCCCTGCCTCGCGCTTTTCCCCAATACGCAGGCCGACCGCCGCAGCGATGACGGGGCGGAGGCGCTCAATCCCGATAACCTGATGTGCCGCGCCATCCGCGCCATCAAGGATGCGGTGCCCGACATCGGCATCCTGACCGACGTGGCGCTCGATCCCTATACGGCGCACGGCCAGGACGGCCTGCTGGACGAGGCGGGCTATGTCGTCAACGACGCGACCATCGACGTGCTGATCGGCCAGTCCCTGAACCAGGCGGCGGCGGGCGCGGACATCATCGCCCCCAGCGACATGATGGATGGCCGCGTCGGCGCCATCCGCGAGGCGCTGGAGCAGGAAGGCCATGCCAATGTGCAGATCATGGCCTATGCCGCCAAATATGCGAGCGCCTTCTACGGCCCGTTCCGCGATGCGGTCGGATCGAGCGGGCTGCTGAAGGGCAACAAGAAGACCTATCAGATGGACCCCGCCAACAGCGAGGAAGCGCTGCGCGAAGTCGCGCTGGACATTGCCGAAGGCGCCGACAGCGTGATGGTGAAGCCGGGCCTGCCCTATCTGGACATCATCGCCCGGGTGAAGGACCGGTTCGAAGTGCCCGTCTTCGCCTATCAGGTGTCGGGCGAATATGCGATGCTGGAGGCCGCCGCCGCGGGGGCGGGGGACCGCGACGCGCTGGTGCTGGAAACGCTGCTGGCGTTCAAGCGGGCAGGCTGCTCGGGCGTCCTCACCTATCATGCGCTCCATGCGGCGCGGCTGCTGGGAGCCTGAACATGACCGATCATCCCGAAGTCTCCATCATCCCCTTCAACGGCAAGACGCCGAAGATCCACCCCAGCGCCTTTATCGCGCCGGGATGCCGCATCATCGGGGATGTGGAGATCGGCCCGGACGTCAGCATCTGGTATAATTGCGTGATCCGGGCGGATGTGAACTTCATCCATATCGGCGCCCGCACCAATATCCAGGACGGCTCGATCGTGCATTGCGACAGCCCCGGCGACCATATCGACGGCCGCCCGTCCGAAGGCTGGCCCACGATCATCGGGGAAGACGTGCTGATCGGACATCTTGCGATGGTCCATGGCTGCATATTGAAGGACCGCGCCTTCGTGGGGCTGGGCGCCATCGTCATGAGCGGCGGGACGGTGGAAAGCGACGCCATGCTCGCGGCCGGGGCCCTGCTTTCTCCGGGGAAGACGGTGCCCCACCGCCAGCTCTGGGCCGGTCGCCCCGCCAAATATATGCGCGACCTGTCGGACGAAGTGCTGATCGACATGCGGGAGGGCGTCGACCATTATGTCCATAATGGAAAGGCGCACAAGGGCGCGGTGAAGGCGGCGCTTTCGCCCGATTAAATCGGCAGGGCTGCAGGCGGATCAGGGCTGCGCCAGACGCCCCTTGAGCACGTCCAGCCGGTCGTTCTGCCCATCGACAATCGCCAGCGCGGAAGCCCGCGCCGCATCGATCGCCTCGATCCCGCCGCTGGCCTTCCCCTCGGCCGCCGCGTTGCTGCGCTCGACAAAGAGCACGTCCAGGCTCGCAAGCGCCGATACGCTGTCGTTGCGCGCCGATTCCAATGCGCTGAGCGCCGTCTGCGCCGCCACCCAGGCCTCGCTGGAGACCGCCGCGCCGGATGCTGCCCGCGTCGCCCTGTCCGCCGCCGGCCAGGCCTTGTCGAATGCCGTGCCGCCCGCCTGAGCCTGCGCCGTCAGCCGGTCGACATTCTGGACCAGCTCCGGTTCGGGCGCGACGGGGGAGGGCGCGGGCGCCGCCTCCGCGATGGGGGCGTCCTCGATCGCCCGCTTGGCGAGGGACGGATAGCCCTGAAAGGTGCTGGCGCAACCGGACAGGAACAGGGCCAGGGAAGGAAGCAGCCGACGCGGATTCATGCTTCGCATCTAGGATGAGCCGCGCCGGGAGGCAAGTTCAGCGTGGCAGCGCGGCGGCTTCCCGTGCAAGCGCCTCCATCTTCGCCGGATCGACCGGCCCCTTGGGCACGACCCAGCTTCCGCCGACGCATTTGACGACGGGTTCCGCCAGCCATCTGGGCGCGCTTTCCGCAGTGATCCCGCCGGTCGGGCAGAAGCGCGCCATGTGCAGCGGCGCGGCCAGGGCCTTCAGCGCGGGCAGCCCGCCCGAAGTCTCCGCCGGGAAGAATTTGAAGTGCGACAGCCCCATGTCCAGCCCGCGCATGATGTCGCCCGCCGTCGCCGTGCCCGGCAGGAAGGGAATGCCCGCGGCGATCGCGGCCCTGCCCAGCGGCTCGGTCAGGCCGGGGCTGACGATGAAGCGCGCCCCCGCCTCCATCGCGGCGTCCAGTTGCGCCGGGTTCAGCACCGTGCCCGCTCCGACGACGGCGCCCTCGACCTTCGCCATCTCCCTGATCACGTCCAGCGCCGCCGGCGTCCGAAGCGTCACTTCCAATGCAGGAAGCCCGCCCTTCACCAGCGCCCGCGCGATCGGCAGCGCATCCTCGACCCGGTCCACCACCAGCACCGGGATCACCGGGGCCAGTTCCATCACCTGTTCAACGCTCAACGCCATCATTTCTTCTCCCGAAAGGCCGCGGCGGCGCCGTACAGCCCGATTTCGTCATGCAGGGCGAGCCGGATCGGCACCGACTTCATCAGGCTTTCGAACCGCCCCTTGGCGGTGAAGCGCTGGTGGAAACCGCATTGCGGCAATATGTCCTTCATCCGCTGGGTCAGGCCGCCCGCCAGCACCACCGTATGCGGTCCCTGCGCCAGCGCCAGGTCGCCCGCGACCGAGCCGTACGACATGCAGAACCGCGCCAGTGCCCTGCGCGCAAATTCGTCGGTCCCGTCGATGGCGGCCTGCCAAAGCTCGGCATCCTCCATCAGCACGACCCGATCATGGCCGATGGTCGCCATCGCCTTGTAGATGTTGTTGAGCCCCGGTCCCGACACGATGCGCTCGGTCGACACGCGCAGGAATTTGTCGCGCAGATAGGCGAGGATCTTCTCTTCCAGCGGGTCCAGCGGCGCGAAGTCCAGATGCCCCCCCTCCGTCGCGATCACATGCGGCTCGCCGTCGTCGAAGGCGATCATCGCCACGCCCAGCCCGGTGCCCGGGCCAAGGATCGTCACCCCGCCGTCGCGCGGAAAGGGCCTGTCCTCCCCGAACAGCAGCGGCAGATTCTCCTTCGGCAGGCGCGCCACGGCATGGGCGACCGCCTCGAAATCATTGACCAGCCGCAGATGCCTGAGGCCCAGTTCCTCGTCCAGCGTATCGGGCCGGATGACCCATGCGCTGTTGGTGAGCTTGATGACTTCGCGCCCGATCGCGGTGGCGAAGGCGATGGAGGCGGATGTGGGCAGATGGCCGCCCTCATCCTTGACGAAGGCTGCCCAGCAGGCCTGGAGGGTCGGATAATCGGCCACCTTATATTTGCGCACCTTGCCCAGCGTGGGCACATTGCGCGCATTCAGTCTGGCGCGGGCGAAGCGGGCGTTTGTGCCGCCAATGTCGGCTGCGATGATCTCGGTCATGCTACTCTCCTCCCGTCCGGGCCGAGCCTGTCGAAGTCCTTCACTTTTCCTCAGGAAAAGCGCTCCTCCGAAAATCTCGGGCGGACGGGAATGTTTCGGTTCTAAACTTCGGTTTCCATGGCCGCCAGAATGGGCGATGCGCCGCTTTCCGCCAGATCGCTATGATGGCGGAACAGTGCGAACAGCTCGCGACCCGTATCATAGGGGGCGGGGGGCGGCGCGGGCGTGTCGCGGCCGTCCCATTCCGCGGCGTCGACCAGCGCCTCGATCAGGCCCGTCTCCGCGCAGACCCGCACCATGTCGCCGTCGCGCAGCTTGGCGATGGGGCCGCCGCCCAACGCTTCCGGCGACAGGTGGATCGCCGCGGGCACCTTGCCCGATGCGCCGGACATGCGCCCGTCCGTCACCAGCGCGACGCGGAAGCCGCGATCCTGCAACACGCCCAGCGCCGGGGTCAGCTTGTGCAGTTCGGGCATGCCGTTCGCCCTTGGCCCCTGGAACCGCACCACGACCACGACATCGCGTTCCAGTTCGCCGGCCTTGAAGGCGCGCAGCACATCGTCCTGATCGTGGAAGACCGCCGCGGGCGCTTCGATGGTCCAGCGCTCCCGGTCGACCGCGCTCACCTTCATGACGCAGCGGCCAAGATTGCCGGCCAGCAATCGCATCCCGCCATCGGGATTGAAGGCGTCGGACACCGGCCGGAGGATCGACAGGTCCCGCGATTCGGGCACGTCCTTCCAGACCAGCGCGTGATTCTCCAGCACCGGTTCCTTGCCATAATCGGCCAGTCCCTGCCGCGCGACGGTGAGGATGTCGCCATGCAGCAGCCCGTTGCCGAGCAGTTCGCGGATCACATAGCTGATGCCGCCTGCCGCATGGAAATTGTTCACATCCCCCGATCCATTGGGATAGACCCGCGCCAGCAGCGGCACGACATCGGAAATTTCCGCGAAATCGGTCCAGTCGACGACGATCCCCGCCGCCCGGGCGATGGCCGGCAGGTGGATCGCATGATTGGTCGATCCGCCGGTCGCCATCAGGCCGATGATGGCGTTGACGATCGCCTTTTCATCCACGCAATGCCCCAGCGGCCGATAATCGTCATTGGGTTGCCCGTCCCTGTCCCAGCCGATGCGCGACAATTGATGCACCGCCGCCCGCGTCAGTTCCTGCCGAAGCTTCGTGCCCGGATGCACGAAGGAGGCGGCGGGCATGTGGAGCCCCATCATCTCCATCATCATCTGGTTCGAATTGGCCGTGCCATAGAAGGTGCAGGTCCCTGCGCCGTGATAGCTGGCGCTTTCGGACTCCAGCAGTTCCTCCCGGCCGACCTTGCCTTCGGCATAGAGCTGGCGGATGCGCACCTTCTCCTTGTTGGCGAGGCCGGACGGCATCGGCCCGGCGGGGATCAATATGGTCGGCAGATGCCCGAAACGCAGCGCCCCGATCAGCAGCCCCGGCACGATCTTGTCGCAGATGCCCAGCAGCAGCGCGCCCTCGAACATGGCGTGGGACAGGGCGATGGCGGTGCCCAGCGCGATGGTGTCGCGGGAAAAGAGCGACAGGTCCATGCCCGCCTGCCCCTGGGTCACGCCGTCGCACATCGCCGGAACGCCGCCCGCGACCTGCGCGGTGCAGCCCACCTCCCGCGCCGCCAGCTTGATCTGCTCGGGATAGCGGCCATAGGGCTGATGCGCCGACAGCATGTCGTTATAGGCGGTGACGATGCCGAAATTCATCGCCGCGCCGGTGCGGATGACAGCCTTGTCTTCGCCGCTCGCGGCAAAGCCATGGGCCAGGTTCCCGCATGAAAGCTGGGCGCGGTTGGTGCCCGCGTCCCGCCCGCGCTCGATCAGGCTCAGATATTTGAGGCGCGAAGCCGCGCTGCGCTTCACGATGCGTTCGGTGACCTTTTCGATCACCGGATGAAGGTCAGTCATTCCAGCTCGCTCCGTCTCGTTCGATAAGGGCAATGGCTGAGGACGGCCCCCAGTTCCCGGAAGAATAGGAGGATGGCTTCACCCCGGCCTCCTTCCACCCGTCGATGATCGAATCGATCCAGGTCCATTGCGCCTCGACCTCGTCCCGGCGCACGAACAGCGTGGCGTCGCCCGCCAGCAGGTCCAGGATCAGCCGTTCATAGGCGATCCGGCGGCGCTGCCCGGCGAAGGCGGCGGTCAGCGACACGTCCAGCGTCACCTCCTCCAGATGCACCTCGCGCTCCAGCCCCGGCCTTTTGCTCATGATGAGCAGGCGGATATATTCCTCCGGCTGCAACCGGATGATGAGCGTATTCGGCTCCAGACCCGACCCGCCATTGCGCCCGAAGATCGAATGGCGCACCGGCTTGAACTGGATCAGGATTTCCGACTGGCGCGTCGGCATGCGCTTGCCGGTGCGCAGATAGAAGGGCACGCCCTGCCAGCGCCAGTTGTCGATATGGGCCTTCAGCGCCACGAAGGTCTCGGTGTCGGACGGCCTGCCCAGTTCGTCGGCATAGCCGGTGACGATCTGCCCGCCGACCGCGCCGGGCGTATATTGCCCGCGCACGCTGTGCGTCTTCACCGTCTCGGCCGTCATCGGGCGCAGCGAACGGAGCGCCTTCACCTTCTCGTCGCGCACGGCGGTCGGGTCCATCCGCGCGGGCGGCTCCATGGCGATGATCGACAGGATCTGGAGGACGTGGTTCTGCACCATGTCGCGCAGCGCGCCGACGCCGTCATAATAGGAAACCCGGCCTTCCAGGCCCACCGTCTCGGCCACGGTGATCTGCACATGATCGATGGCGGTGGCGTTCCACAGCGGTTCGAACATCACATTGCCGAAGCGCAGGGCGAGCAGGTTCTGGACCGTTTCCTTGCCCAGATAATGGTCGACGCGGAAAATCTGGTCCTCCGCGAACAGCGCGCCGATGCCGTCATTGACCTCTTTGGAAGAGGCCAGATCCTTACCGATCGGCTTTTCCATCGCGATTCGCGTCTTCGGCGTGATCAGCCCCGCCTCGGCCAGCCCCTGCGCGGTCGGCGCGAAGAGGGAAGGGGGCGTGGAGAGATAGACGGACACGCCCTTGTCGAGTCGCCCGTCCAGCCGTTCCGCCAGCGCCCTGAACTGGGCGGCGTTGCCTGCCTCCACCGGCTGGTAGACGATGATGTCGCGCAGCCGCTCCGCGATATCCGCGTCATAACGGTCTGCGGCCAGGAATTTCCGCAGCGCCTTGTCGATGTCGGCGCGAAACTGCTCGTCGGTGAATTCGGAACGCCCTGACGCGATGATCAGGAAATCCTCCGGCAGCAGGCCATCGGCCAGCAGATTGTAGAGCGAGGGAAAGATCATCCTGTGCGCCAGGTCGCCGGTGGCGCCGAACAACAGGAACGTGGCAGACGGTTCGGTCAAAGGTTGTCCCTTTTCCGTTAGTGTTATCAGGTCTGCACGAAGCCGCCCTTATACCCAGCGGCACTCGTTACGCAAGCAGGCTATCCCTGTGGGACCCATCCCGCAACCGCGAGAGGATGAAAGCGTCGATTTTTGGCTGGACGCTGGCCGCCGATTTTGCCATTGGCGCTCCACCCTGGCGTTTTTGACGGAAGATGGAATCATCCTCCGTCCGGAACGCGACTGAAGGGCATGCGGGCGTGGTGAAACTGGTAGACGCGCCGGACTCAAAATCCGGTTCCGAAAGGAGTGTCGGTTCGATTCCGACCGCCCGCACCATCTTATTTTGCCTCAAGCTTATTTTGCCTCAAGCGCCGGGCGGCCGCATCCGCGGCCTTGGCTATCCTCGCATAAGCTCGGGCGGCCGTTCGGTTCGCCCTTGCGAACTCTGCCTGGTTCGATGCCCTCTTTCCAGACATGGCCATGCACTAAAAAGCCCGGCAGCATGGCTGCCGGGCAGGCGAGCTTTTACAGGGTAAAAGCTTCGGGTCGCACCCCAGCGATTAACCGCAAATATTTAAGATACCAGAGGAATTTGCCGATCCAGCCGGAATGGATCAATCCCTTGCGCCGCCGCCCTGCGCGTTGAACCAGGGGATCATCCGGGCGATGGCGTCCTCCACCCGATCGGTGGAAACCGCGAAACTGAAGCGGATATGCCGGTGCCCGTCGACCGGATCGAAATCGATCCCCGGCGCCGTCGCCACCCCCGTTTCGCGCAGCAATTTCTGGCAGAAGGACAGGCTGTCATTGGTCAGATGCCCCACATCCGCATAGATGTAGAAGGCCCCGTCCGGCGGCGCGATCTCCTTCAACCCCAGCGCGGGCAGGGCGGCCAGCAGCAACTCCCGGTTGCGCCGATAGGTCGCGACATGCCCCTCCAGCTCATCGATGCAGTCGAACGCCTTCAACCCCGCATGCTGCGCCAGGGAAGGCGGCGTCAGGAACAGATTGCCCATCCGCGCCCGCGCCGCGTCGATCAGGCCGGGCGGAAACACCACCCAGCCCAGCCGCCACCCGGCCATGGAAAAATATTTGGAGAAGCTGTTCACGACGATGGCGTCCGGCGCGAATTCCAGCATCGACCGCGCCGGTTCGCCATAGCTGAGCCCGTGGTAAATCTCGTCGGAGACGATGCGAATGCCCCGCACCCGGCAAACCTCCGCGATGCGCGCCATCTCCTCGGCGGGAATGATGGTCCCTGTGGGATTGGCCGGGCTGGCGATGATCGCCCCATCCGGCGCGGGTTCCAGGGCCTTCAGCGCCGCCGCGCCGATCTGGTAACGCTCCGCCGGCCCGCAATCGACCTCCAGCGGCTCCAGATAGAGCGCCTTCAACGTATTGCGATAGGCGACATAGCCCGGCCGCGCCGTCGCCACCCGCGCTCCGGGCGCGAACAGGCTGGTCAGCGCCAGCACCAGCCCCGGCGAAGCGCCGCAGGTGAGCAATATCTGCTCCGCTTCCACGGCCACGCCATAGCGCTCCCGATAATGGAGCGCGATCCGCTCCTTCAGCGCCGGACTTTCCCAATAGCCCATGGGGTCGCGATCCAGCACGGCATGCGCTTCCATAATCGCAGCAGAGGGCGCCCCCGTGGACGGTTGCCCGAATTCCATATGCAGGATGGATCGCCCCTCGGCCTCCAGCCTGTGGGCTTCCCGGCTGATGGCGATGGCGTGAAAAGGATCGATATTGGCAACCATGCGTCGCCTCTTACCCGCGCCGCAACCTTGTCACAATTGCCGCGTTGGCGATGGATGAACGAAACCATGCTCGACGCGCTGCAATATTATGGCGCAGGCGCCGCCACCATCGCCGCTTTCATCGTCTCCCTCAATCTCGGCCGCCGCATCACGGGCTGGGCTTTCGTCCTCTTCGTGACATCCTCCATCGCCCTGATCGGCTGGGGTTTTCTGTCGGAAGACAGCGAAGGCATAGGCTTCCAGAATATCGCGCTGCTCCTGATCAATCTCGTCGGCGTCTGGCGCTATCTCATCTCCAGGCACAAGCCGCGCGACTGAACCTATTCCGAAATCCAAACCTCCACCGAAACCGCATGCTGGCACAGCGCCACCCGGACGGGCAGTTCCTCCACCGGCCCCCCCGCCAAGGCCCGGTCATAGACCGCCTTCTTCGCCGCCCCGCCGATCTGGAGGAAGATATGCCGGCTCGCAAGGATCGCCCGGGCGCTCATCGACATGCGCTGATGCGGGGCAGCGGGCGGCGTGACCGCGATCGTCAGGGCATGGGTGGAAAGCCCCTCCGCCAGTTCCTTCGCCCCCGGAAACAGCGAAGCGGTATGCCCATCCTCCCCCATCCCCAGCAGCACGATGTCGAGCGGCCAGGGCAGGGCCGCGAACGCCGCCTCGCACTCGGCCTGCCCGGCATAGGCGTCCGCCGCCTCATTCTTCATCGGCACGAACCGCGCCGCCCCGGCCTTCCCCTGCAACAAAGTCTCGCGCACCAGCCGCTCATTGCTGTCCGCATGGTCCGGCGCCACCCAGCGCTCGTCGACCAGCGTCACGATCACCTTGCCCCAGTCGAGCGCCATCCCCGGCAAAGCCTCCAGCACGGGCCGTGGCGACCGCCCGCCCGACAGCGCGATCGTCGCCACCCCCCGCGCCGCGATGGCATCCCCCAGGATCGCGGCGATCCGCCGCGCCATGTCCGCCGCCGCCAGCGCGCCATCGACGAAAAGATGTTCGGTAGGCATGTCGTTCAATTCTCTTCGGCCAGATTGTCTTCAGGGATCGTGCAGATGTCGATCCATCGCGCGGCGGTCAGCTGGGCCAGCCGCTCCGGCGTCAACTCCACCGAAGTCGTCCGCGATCCCGCCGCCGGAAACACCGTCTCGAAATCCCGCAGCGAAATATCGCAATAAACGGGCAGGGGAGAGGTCAGCCCAAAGGGACATACGCCCCCCACCGGATGCCCGGTCAGTCCCTCCACCTCCTCCAGCCCCAGCATGCGCGGCCTGGCGCCCAGCGCCGCCTTCGCCTTCCCGTTATTCAGCCGCGCATCGCCCCGCGCCACCACCAGCGCGACCTCATCCCCGACCCGCAACGACAGCGTCTTGGCGATCCGCGCCGGAACCACGCCCAGGGCCTCCGCCGCCTCATTGACCGTGGCGGTGCTCACCCCCTGGTCGATGATGGCGACATCCGGCGCATGGGCGGAGAAGAAGGCCCGGACCGACTCCGCGCTCATTCCTCCTCATTCCCCCTTTGCTGTATCTCGGTCAGCTTGCGCTCCCACGCCAGGGCATGGGTCACGATCTGATCCAGATCGGCATATTGCGGCTTCCATGGGAATTCCCCCATGATCGCCCGATTGTCGGAAATGAGCGCATCCGGATCGCCCGCGCGCCGTCCCTCCATCCGCCGGTCGATCTTCAGGTTCGTCACCCGGTCGACCGCGTCCAGCACCTCCAGCACGGAAAAGCCCCGGCCATAGCCGCAGTTGAGCAGATAATTCTGCTCCGGCCTGGCCATCAGTGCCTCCAGCGCCAGCACATGCGCCGCCGCCAGATCGGTGACATGGATATAGTCGCGCACCCCGGTCCCGTCCGGCGTGTCGAAATCGATCCCGAACACCGAAACATGGCTCCGCTTGCCCAGGGCCGCCTCGACCGCCACCTTGATCAGATGCGTCGCCCCCGCCGTCGACTGTCCCGTCCGCCCGGCCGGATCGGCGCCCGCCACGTTGAAATAACGCAGCGCGCAGAAGTTCATCGCATGCGCCGCGCTGACGTCGCGCAGCATATATTCGGTCATCAGCTTCGACATGCCATAGGGATTGATCGGCCGCTGCGGCGTGGTCTCCCTGACCGGGCTTTCCTCCGGAATGCCATAGGTCGCCGCCGTCGAGGAGAAGATGAAATGCGGCACGCCGACGGTCACGACGCTCTCGATCAGGTCGCGGGTCTTGGCGCTGTTGTTATGATAATATTTGAGCGGGTTCTCGACCGATTCCGGCACCACCACCGATCCGGCAAAGTGCATCACCGCCTTCACGCCATGATCGCGCAGGGCCTTCTGCACCAACGGCTGATCGGAAATATCGCCCTCGACGAACGCCACATCGTCCGGCACCGCCCAACGGAACCCCGTCACCAGATTGTCGATCACCACGACGCCATAGCCCGCGTCGCGCAGCGCCAATACGGCATGGCTGCCAATATAGCCGGCCCCGCCCGTGACCAGAACCGTCGGCTTTTCGCTCATAAGATGAAGGTCTCCCGATAGATCAGGGCCGCCGCCATTCTCCCCCGTCATGCTGAACCTGTTTCAGCATCCATCGCGCCTCAGGACTCAGGTCTTGCCGAGGGCGAAACGGATGCTGAAACAAGTCCAGCATGACGAATGAGAAGGTTACAGCCCTTTGCCTGTCAGGACTAGATCAGCTTCGTGACGATTCCCACCCCATTCATGCCGCGGCGCGGGACGAAACGGGGCGATAGAAAGTCGCGCCGCTCGCCGCCATGTCCTGCAACTGGACCGTGGGCGCGAAGCGATCGCCATGCGTCGCCGCCAGCCGCTCCAGCACCGCGACGACATGACCGATGCCGACCGTGTCCATATAGCTGAAAGGTCCACCGGTATAGGGCGCGAAGCCCCAGCCGAAGATCGCGCCGATGTCGCCATCCTCCGGCGTCTCCAGCACGCCTTCCTCGAAGCAGCGCGCGCATTCGATCAACTGGCGGTAGAGCAGCCGCTCCTTCACTTCCTCGACATCGGGCTGCACGGCGGCGCGCGGGAACATCTCCTCCAGTCCCGGCCAGAGATGCTTCTTGCCGCCCTCCGGATAGTCATACCAGCCCTTGGCGCTTTTCCGCCCCAGCCGCCCCAGTTCGACCATCCGCGCCATCACCGCGTCGGACGGCTGCGCGACATAGGCGTCGCCCAGCTCCTTCTGCGCGGCGACCACGATCTTGTGGCCCAGCTCGATGGAAACCTCGTCGCCCACCGCCAACGGCCCCACCGGCATGCCCAGTTGCCGCCCGGCATTTTCGATCAGCGCGGGATTGATCCCCTCCGCCACCATCTCCACGCCCTCCTGCACATAGGTGCCGAAGCAGCGCGAGGTGTAGAAGCCGCGCGAGTCATTGACGACGATCGGCGTCTTCCTGATCTGGGCCACGAAATCCAGCGCCTTGGCGATGGCGGCCGGCCCGGTTTCCTTGCCCAGGATGATTTCCACCAACGGCATCTTCTCGACCGGCGAGAAGAAGTGGATGCCGATGAAATTCTCCGGCTTGCTCCACGCCTTGGCGAGTTTGGTGATCGGCAAAGTGGAGGTGTTCGACCCGAAGATCGTATCCGCGCCCAGCACCTCCTCGACCTTCTTGGTCACTTCGGCCTTGATCGCGACATCCTCGAACACCGCCTCGATCACGAAGTCCGCTCCGGCCAGCGCGGCATAATCCGTCGTCGGCGTCACGCGGGCCAGCGTCTCCGCCATCTTCTCCGGCGTCATGCCCCGGCCCAGCCGCTTCTTCAGGACCTCCTCGACATGCGCCTTGCCCTTTTCGGCATAGGCCTGATCGCGGTCGAACAGCACGACCTCGATCCCCGCCTGCGCGGCCACGGTGGCTATCCCAGCGCCCATCATGCCCGCGCCCAGCATGGCCAGCTTCTTCGTCGGCGCCTTGGGCTGGTCCTTGGGCCGCCGCGCCCCGCGCTCAGCCGCCTGCTTGTTGACGAACAGGCTGCGGATCATGTTCGCCGCCTGCGGGTCGGCCGCGACCTTGGCGAAATATTTGCTCTCGACCCGGATCGCCCGGTCGATGGGCAGGAAAGCCCCCTCATAGACCGCCGAAAGCAGCGCGATCGGCGCGTTCATGTTGCGCTGGGTCTGCTTGAGCGTCATCGGCAGAGCGCCCGCCATGGTCTGGACGAAGGCCGGATTGAAGCCGCCCGCGCCGCCGGGGAATTTGAAGCCCTTGACGTCCCATGGCTGCACGAAGGCGTTGGGATTGGCCTTCACCCATTCGCGCGCGGCTTCGACCGCCGTGCCCTGCGGCACGACCTGATCGACCACCTTCATCATCGCCGCGTCGGCAGGACGGAACAGCTTGCCCTGCAACATATACATCAGCGACGCCTGCACCCCCATGATGCGCGGCAGGCGCTGCGAACCGCCGCCGCCGGGGAACAGGCCGATCAGGATTTCGGGCAGGCCCAACTGCGTCTTCGGGCTGTCGCCCACGATCCGGCGATGACAGGCCAGCGCCAGTTCGAACCCGCCGCCGACGCAGGTGCCCTCGATGGCGCAGGCGACCGGCTTGCCGCAGGTCTCCAGCCGCCGGAACAACTGGTTCAGCACGAAAACCTTGTCGAAGATCGCGGCGGGGGAGGGGCGTTTTCCATTCTCGCTGACCAGCATCGACCCGAAATATTTGAGGTCCATGCCCGCCATGAAGCCGCTGCTCTTGCCCGACGCGATGACCGCGCCCTTGATTGCCTCCTCGGAGGAAATGCGCGTGATCGCCGCGTCCAGATCGGCCAGGAAATCCGGGCCGATGACGTTCATCGACTGATCGGGAACATCAATGGTGAGGATGGCGATGCCGTCGGCGTCGATGTCGAAATTGATGGTCTGCATTTTGGGCAACCTTTCCTACCTCCGTTCGTGCTGAGTAGGGGCTGAGCTTGTCGAAGACCCGTATCGAAGCATTGATCCTTCGATACGCCATTTCGACGGGCTCAATGGCTACCGAGGACGAACGGCTCCAATGTTCAAACGCGCTCGATGATCATGCCCGTACCCATGCCCGCGCCGACGCACAGGTTGATGAGCGCGGTGCCCTTGCCGGTCCGTTCCAGCTCGTCCAGCGCCGTGCCCAGCACCATCGCCCCGGTCGCGCCCAGCGGATGGCCCATGGCGATCGCGCCGCCATTGACGTTGATCTGCCCATGGTCGAGGTCCATCGCCTGCATGTAGCGCAGGACGACGCTGGCAAAGGCCTCGTTCAGTTCCCACAGGTCGATGTCGGCCTTGCTCATCCCCGCCCGATCGAGCAGCTTGCCCGCCACGAACTCAGGCCCCGTCAGCATGATCAGCGGCTCCGACCCGATGGACGCCATCGCCTTGATCCGGGCGCGGGGCTTCAACCCATATTTTTCGCCCATTTCCCTGTTGCCGACCAGCACCGCGGCGGCGCCGTCGACGATGCCGCTGCTGTTGCCGGCATGGTGGACATGGTTGACCTTCTCCAGCTCGGGATAGCGGAGCAGGGCAATGGTGTCGAAGCCCGGCATCTCCTCGCCCAGCGCGGCGAAGCTCGGCTTCAGGCTGGCGAGCGACTGCATCGTCGCATCGGGCCGCATATGCTCGTCATGGTCCAGGACGACCGATCCGATGACGTCCTTCACCGGCACGATGGATTTGGCGAAGCGCTTCTCGTCCCAGGCGGCCTTGGCGCGCCGCTGGCTTTCGACGGCATAGGCGTCGACATCGTCGCGGCTGATCCCGAACTTGGTCGCGATCACGTCGGCGCCGATGCCCTGCGGCGCGAAATAGGTCTTGTAGGCGACCGCCGGGTCCATCGCCCAGGCGCCGCCGTCCGAAGCCATGGGCACGCGGCTCATCGACTCGACGCCGCCGCCGATGGCAAGGCCCGCTTCGCCGGAATAGACCTTGGCGGCCGCCATGTTCACGGCCTCCAGCCCGGAGGCGCAGAAACGGTTGATCTGCACCCCCGGCACGGTCTGGGCGTAATCGGCGTTCAGCACCGCCACGCGGGCGATGTCCGCGCCCTGTTCGCCCACCGGGCTGACGCAGCCCAGTATGACGTCATCGACATCGGCGGTGTCGATCTCCGTCCGGTCCCGCACCGCCTGCAGCATCTGCGTCGCCAGCTGGATCGGGGTGATTTCGTGCAGCGACCCGTCGGCCTTGCCCCGGCCCCGGGGCGTCCTGACGGCATCGTAGATAAAGGCTTCCATGGCTTTCCATTCCTCTCCGCTGGGCGCCGGATGTTCGCTGCAAATGTATTTACGTTTACGTAAAGTGCAAGCCTCAATCGTCAGCCCGCCCGACCGTAACGTCATCCCGCCAAAGGGCCCCCGCCTCGTCCTCCGGCGGACGTTTCAACCCTTTTCAATTCTTTTAATGATTCGCGGATTTGACCCGCCCGCCTTATTCCGCTTCATGGAAAGCGTGTCAGAGTCGGACCCCTCCCAAGCGCCGTCGCCCTTGTCGATCCCGATCTTCCGCGCGATCTGGTGGGCCAGCCTCGCCTCCAACTTCGGCGGGCTGATCCAGTCCGTCGGCGCGCAGTGGATGATGACCTCGCTCTCCGCCTCGCCCCAGATGATCGCGCTGGTTCCGGCGGCGACGACCCTGCCGATCATGCTGCTGTCGCTCTGGGCAGGCGCGGTGGCGGACAATAGCGACAGGCGGGTTGTCATGCTGATCTGCCAGCTTTTCATGCTCATCGTCTCCGCCCTGCTGGCGCTGTTCGCCTGGATGGGTTGGGTGACGCCCTGGGCCCTGCTGGGCTTCACCTTCCTGGTCGGCTGCGCCACCGCGATCAACGGACCGGCCTGGCAGGCGTCGGTCGGGGACATGGTGCCGCGCGCCGCCTTGCCCCATGCCGTCTCGCTCAATTCCATGGGCTTCAACATGGCGCGCAGCATCGGCCCGGCGCTGGGCGGCGTCATCGTCGCGGCCGCCGGTGCGGCGACGGCCTTTCTGGTCAACGCCATCAGCTATGTGGGGCTGGTCGCCGTGCTTGCCCGCTGGCGTCCCGAACGGCCGCCTCAACTCCTCCCGCGCGAACGCATCGGCCTCGCGATGCGCGCTGGGGTTCGTTACGTCGCCATGTCGCCCAACATCCAGGTCGTGCTGCTCCGAAGCGCGGCATTCGGCATCGGGGCAAGCGCCGTTTCAGCGATGATGCCGCTGGTGGCGCGCGACCTGCTGGGCGGCGGCGCGCTGACATTCGGCGCGCTCAGCGGCGCCTTCGGCATCGGCGCGGTGCTGGGGGCGCTGTCGACGGGGCAATTGCGCCGCCGCTTTTCGGTCGAGACCATCGTGCGCTCAGCCGCCATGGCGCTTGCGGCCGGGACGGTGCTGATGGCGGTCAGCGACTGGCTGGTCGTTGCGTTGCTGGGGCTGCTGATGGCGGGCGCGGGCTGGGTGATCGCCCTCTCGACCTTCAACGTTTCGGTCCAGATGTCGGCGCCTCGCTGGGTCGTGGCGCGGGCCGTTGCCCTGTATCAGATGGTCGCCTTCGGCGGCATGGCCGGGGGTGCATGGCTGTTCGGCACCATGGCGGAGGATCATGGCGTCGTCATCGCCCTCTATGGCGCGGCAGCCGTCCAGTTCGCCTCGGCCCTGATCGGCTATGCGCGTCCGCTGGCGCAGACGGGCGAGGAGAATCTCGACCTCCAGAACCTGTGGCGCGAGCCGCAGACCGCCGTTCCGATCGAGCCCCGCAGCGGTCCGGTGGTCGTCACCATAGAATATCGCATAGCCGCCGGATCTGTCGTCCCATTCCTGGCGGCGATGAGCGAACGCCGCCGCATCCGTCGCCGCGACGGCGCCCATGGCTGGTCGCTGCTGCGCGATCTGGGCGATCCGGAATTGTGGGTGGAACGCTATCATGTGTCGACCTGGCTGGACTATGTCCGCCATAACAGCCGCCGGACCGTTGCCGACATGGCGAACAGCGAAGCCATCCACGCGCTGCACAGCGGCCCCAATCCGCCGGTCGTGCATCGCATGCTGGAGCGGCAGACGGGTTCTCTGCCGCTGGGCCGCTCGGCCGACCCGCGCGAGATGGGCGATCCCATGACCGATCCCACCCGGTCGAGCTGATGCGCTATTCGGGCCGCCGTTCGGCCAGATCCTCTGGCGTGTCGATGTCGCGCAGGCTGGCGCCCATGGTTTCGATCTGCACGCCATGGCTGAGCAGCGCCCGCGCCCCCTGGTCTCCCCGCAGCGCCAGCAGTTCGGGGAAATGCTTCCGCCCGATGAAGGCGGGCGGCGAAGAGGAAAATCCGTCGGTGCTGGCGACGACGGAGCGGATGTCCTCCGCCGCCAGGCAGATGCGGTTGTAATGCGTCTGCGGCACGTCGGGCATGTCGGCCAGGCAGATCAATATGCCGCGGCATTTCCGCATCGGCATGACATGCTCCACGGCGCGGATGATGCTGCCCGATATGCCGTCTTCCGGACGATCGTTGACCAGGATCGAATAGCCGCGCCGCTCCAGCCGGCGATGCAGGACCGGCGCCTGGTCGACAGGACGCACCACAGCAACCAGTTCCGCAAAGATCATGGAGGCGATGGTTTCCAGCGCATGCACCGCGACGGGCTTGCCCCGCCAATCGGCCATCAGCTTGTCTTCTTCCCCGAATCGTGAGGATGTGCCCGCTGCAAGGAGGACGGCGGCGATCTGTTCGGTCCGCATGGTTCCGCTGTGATGATTTGAGGCGACCCCGGTTGACCCGGTTTCCCCTGCATGTGCCACCGCCAGCATGTCCTGTCCAGCAGGGCGAAGGGGCTGGCGTTCCTGTAAATCAGTCGCCATATGCCCGGAAGCAACAAAGGAGTGGTGCCGTCCATGGAATATGATCCCGATGCCGAAACTGCGGGCGAGTCGATCAAGATTCCGGTTCCGGCGGACGTGGCCGACGCGATCCGTACGCTGATCCGCTGGTCGGGCGACGATCCGGAACGGGAAGGGCTGGTGGAAACGCCCCAGCGCGTGGCGCGGGCGTGGAAGGAATATTGCCGCGGCTATGACGACGATCCGGCCTATCATCTTTCGCGCATCTTCCATGAAGTCGGCGGCTATGACGACATCGTGCTGTTGAAGGACATACCGTTCCAGTCGCACTGCGAGCACCATATGGCGCCCATCGTGGGCGTCGCGCACATCGCCTATCTGCCCGGCCAATATGTCGTCGGCATATCGAAGCTGGCGCGCGTGCTGCACGCCTTCGCCCACCGGCTTCAGGTGCAGGAACGGCTGACTTCGGAAGTCGCCAACTGCATCTGGGAACATCTGAAGCCCCAGGGCGTCGCGGTCGTGGTCGAGGCGACCCATGGCTGCATGACCGGCCGTGGCGTGCGCACGCCCAATGTCGTCATGAAGACCAGCCGCATGCTCGGCGTCTTCCGCGACGATGAGAAGAGCCGTGAAGAAGTGCTGAAGCTGATCGGATCGTGAGCGAAGAGGAAACTCCCGCCTATCGGCCCCTCGGGGGAACAGGGAAGCGCGCCGAACAGGCGGGCGCACGGCCGCTGGCGCAAAAGCGGCTGGCGCTGGTGACGGGCGGCCATCGACGGCTGGGCGGCATCATCGCCGCCGCCTTCGCGCGGGCAGGTTATTCGCTGGCGATCCATGGCAGCCACGATACCCGGCTCGATTCCCATCTGGCGCTGACGCTGGAGGAGAATGGGACCGAATGGGACGGCTTCACCGTCGATTTCAGCGATCCGGAAGGGGCGGAGGAACTGGTGGCGCTGGTCGCGGAGCGTTTCGGCCGTCCGCCCGATGTCCTGGTCAACAGCGCGGCGATCTTCGGCCAGGATCGGCTCGACAGCGTCAATGCCGACGACCTGATGCGCCATTATGCGGTCAATTGCGCCGCGCCCACCTTGCTCACCAAGTCCTTTGCCACCATTCCGGCCGGCACAGGCGACCGGTGCATCGTCAATATACTGGATCAGCGGATCGACCATCCGCATGGCGACCAATTGGCCTATACCTTGTCGAAGATGGCGCTGGCGGGGCTGACGCGGCTGTCCGCCTCCACCCTGGCGCCGCAGATCAGGGTCAATGCGGTCGCCCCCGGACTCACCATCGCGACGCCCGATTATGACGAAGGCCAGATGGAAAGGCTGTCCGCGATGATGCCGCTGGCGCGTCTGCCGCAGGCGGAGCAGATTGCCGAAGCCGTGCTGTATCTGGCGGGCGCCAGTGCGGTGACGGGTCAGACGCTCTATATCGATGGCGGCGCGCATCTGCGCAGCTATGACCGGGACTTCATGCATCTGTGCCGATAGCGGCTGCGAAGATGCGGCTTGCCGGGGCTGGCCAAGGGCCGTCGCGCTGCATAGAGCGGATCGCAATGGGTCAATGAAGGGAGACGGCAATGGCATATGAAACGATCCTGGTGGAACAGCGCGATGCGGTGACGCTGGTCACGCTCAACCGCCCGCAGGCGTTGAATGCGCTGAACAGCCAGGTGCTGAAGGATCTGGGCGAGGTCTTTGCTGCCTATGATGCCGATCCGTCGCAGCGTTGCCTGGTCCTGACCGGCAGCGAGAAGGCCTTTGCCGCCGGCGCCGACATCAAGGAAATGGTGGAGAAGGATTCGGCGGACTTTTTCCTGGAGGATTTCTTCTCCGGCTGGCAGAGCAAGGTCGTCGCCACCCGCAAGCCGTGGATTGCGGCGGTCGCCGGCTTCGCGCTGGGCGGCGGATGCGAGCTGGCGATGATGGCGGATTTCATCCTGGCCGCCGACACCGCGAAATTCGGCCAGCCCGAAATAAAGCTGGGCGTCGCGCCGGGCATGGGCGGATCGCAACGCCTGACCCGCGCCGTCGGCAAGGCGAAGGCGATGGAAATGTGCCTGACCGGCCGCATGATGGGCGCCGAAGAAGCGGAAAGCGCCGGTCTGGTCGCGCGGATCGTTCCGGCGGCTGATCTGCTGGAGGACGCGCTCAAGACGGCCGCGACCATAGCGGGGATGCCGCCCATGGCCGCGATGGTGAACAAGGAAATGGTCAATCTGGCTTTCGAGACCGGGCTGGCTCAGGGCATCCTGACCGAACGCCGCCTGTTCCAGATCCTGACCGCGACCGAGGACAAGAAGGAAGGCATGGAAGCCTTCGTCGCCAAGCGTCCGGGGGTTTGGAAAGGCCGCTGATTGGTAAGCGGGTGGAGGCTGATGATAGCCGATTCAGGACATTCCCCTCCCGTAAACGGGAGGGGTTAGGGGTGGGCGCGAGCGTAGCGAGCTTCTGACTTAGCCGTTGCAAAACAGCGCAGATGCCGCGCCAGCCCACCCCCTAACCCCCTCCCGCCT